>JAJRVY010000248.1 GCA_024277065.1 Planctomycetota bacterium | reverse complement strand
GCTCGGAGTAGTTCACGATCTCGGCCAGGAACGCGACCGTCGAGCCCTGCACCACGTCGCGCTCTTCCTCGGGGCGCAGGGCGACGACCGCGACGTTGTCGATCGCGCGGCCGGTCGGCACGAACAGGACGTCGGCGCCCTTCTCCGCGAGGCGTGCGAGCACCGCGCGCAGAGCGTCGTCGGCCGCCGGGGCGCCGCTTCCGTCCGGCTCGCCACGGTGGCGCCCGTCCCTGGCGGCCTCGGGGCGCTCGATCGTCGTGCGCTGCAGGTCGCTGACGACGGCGATCTTCTTCTCGCGGCCGCCCACGTCGGGGACGAGGTCGTCGAGGGCCTCGAGCGTGTCCGCCAGGTCGGCGCGCACCGGCGCCGGGCGCAGCTCGGAGAGCAGCCGCTTGACCTTGGCGTGGTCGCGGCTCTCGCGGACCAGGACGCGCGGGCGTCCGGATGCGCGCTCGCCACTCACGTTGTCGTTCGTGACGACGAGCGTGACCGGGTCGTCCGAGCCGATCTCGCCGAGCAGCGACGTGGCCGTCGCCGTGGCCTCCTCCAGCGTGGATCGCAGCCCTGAGCGGGCGGCCGTGCTGCCGGAGTTGTCCACGACCAGGAAGAGGTGTACGCGCTGCGTCGAGCCGAGCGTGAGGGGCGTCGCGGACATGACCGGGCGCGCGAGCGCGAGCGCCAGGAGCAGTACGGCGAGCGTGCGCAGGACCAGCAGCAGGAGGTTCTCGACCTGGAACCGCCGCTGGTTCTCGCGCGACGCCGAGAGCAGCCACTCCATCGCCGCCCACGCCTGGCGTTCGTAGCGGCGGCGGTTGAGCAGGTGGATGACCACCGGCACGGCCGCGGCCGCGAGGCCCCAGAGCATCAGCGGGTTGAGGAACTGCAGCATGTCAGCGCGCGCCCCTTCCGGCGCGGGCCTGCGCGGCGCGCTTGGCGAGGTAGGACGACAGCGCGACGTCGAGCGGCGTGCTGGTCTCCATCTCGACGAGGTCGATGCGCTCGGCCAGGCACCCGGCGCGCAGCTTCGCCATGAACTGCTCGAGGGCCGCCAGGTACGCGGTGCGCAGGGACTTGGGATCGGCGAGGAGGTCGGCGTGGTTCTCGAGGCCCTCGAACAGCGTCATGCGCTCGAATGGGAACGTGCGCTCGGCCGGGTCCAGGACGTGGAAGACGATGACGTCGTGGCCGCGGCTGCGGATGCGGCGCAGGCCCGCGAGGATCTCGTCCACGTCGCCCATCAGATCCGAGATGAGGATCACCAGCCCGCGGCGCCGCACGCGATCGGCGACGCGCGCCAGCACCTTGCCGACGGCGGTGTCGCCGCTCGGCGCGGCCTCCTCGAGGAGCGTGAACACGCGCCGCAACTGGCCGCGGTGCCCGCCCGGCTTCAGCGTCGAGCGGACGTCGTCGTCGAACAGCACGAGCCCGACGGCGTCGTGCTGCTTCACCACCAGGTAGGCCAGCGCCGCGCCGACCGTCAGCGCGTACTGGTGCTTGGTGACCTCCGACGTCGTGAAGTCCATGGACCCCGAGACGTCCACCAGCAGGTGGCAGACGAGGTTGGTCTCCTCCTCGTACTGCTTGATGTAGTAGCGGTCGGACTTGCCGAAGACCTTCCAGTCGAGGTAGCGCAGGTCGTCGCCCGGCACGTACTCGCGGTGCTCGGCGAACTCCACGCTGAAGCCCTTGTAGGGGCTGCGGTGGAGCCCGGAGGCGTAGCCCTCGACCACCATCCGCGCGCGCAGGTCGATGCGCGCGACGCGGTTGATGATTCCGGGGTCCAGGACGCTCTGCTGCGGCTCGGGCATGTCGTCTCGCTGCTGGCCGGGCTAGGCGCCGACCGTGCCGGGGGCTCCAGAGCCGGTCAGCGCGCCGCGGTCGTGGGCGGGCACGGTCTCGAGCAGGCGGTCCACGACCGTGTCCGGTGTGATGCCCTCGGCCTCGGCGCGGAAGTTCGTGAGGATGCGGTGCCGCAGCACCGGGTGGGCGACGGCGCGTACGTCGTCGGAGGACACGTACGAGCGACCGGCGACGAGCGCATGGGCCTTGGCGCCGAGCACCAGGTACTGCGCCGCGCGCGGGCCGGCGCCCCAGCGCACCCACTCCTTGACGAAGTCGGGGGCGGCGTCGGTCGCGACGCGCGTGGCGCGCGCGAGGCGCACCGCGTAGTCCACCACGGGGTCCGCCACGGGCACGCGCCGCACTGCGTCCTGCACGGCCAGGATGTCCTCTGCGGACAGCACCTCGCCGACGTCCTCCGGGGCGCCGCCGGTCGTGCGCTGCACGATCTCGAGCTCCTCGGCGGCCGACGGATAGTCCACCTTGACGTTGAACATGAAACGGTCGAGCTGCGCCTCGGGCAGCGGGTACGTGCCTTCCTGCTCGATGGGGTTCTGTGTCGCGAGCACGAAGAACGGCTTGTCGAGCGGGTAGCGCGTGCCGCCCGCGGTGACCTGCTGCTCCTGCATGGCTTCGAGCAGCGCCGCCTGCGTCTTGGGCGGGGCGCGGTTGATCTCGTCGGCCAGGATCACGTTCGCGAACACGGGTCCCTTCACGAACTTGAACGAGCGCTCGCCCGTCGCGCGATCCTCCTGGATGACCTCGGTGCCCGTGATGTCCGCGGGCATCAGGTCCGGTGTGAACTGGATGCGCCGGAACGACAGCGACAACGTGCGGGCGAGGGTCGAGATCAGCAGCGTCTTGGCCAGGCCGGGCACGCCGACGAGCAGGCAGTGCCCGCGCGCGAAGACCACGGTCAGCAGTTCCTCGACGACCTTGTCCTGTCCGACGATGACCTTGGCGAGCTCGTTGCGGAGCTTGGTGTGCGCCGCGGTCAGGCGTTCGGCGGCCTCGAGGTCGGAGCCCTCGGGCTCGCGCGCCGCCGGCATGGAATCGGTCATGTCACCTCCAGTGGAATCGGATCGTCAGTCTATACGTACCGGCGTGGGCGTCCGGGAATGCCCGTCGGAGAGCGTGAGCCGGAATCCCGGGTGCGCGCCGATTGCGTCCGCCGGGTTCTCGTGCCGCGCCCTCGCTCGCGTCACCGGGGAGCGAACAGCACGATGCGGCTGCGCGTGACGGACCAGACGTAGCGCCCATCGGCGACGATGTTTCCGAGCCGGTCCGGATACCTGCCCGCGCGCCGCCGCGATGCCGCGCGCCACAGCTCATCGGCGCCGTTCTCGAAGTCCGCCAGTGGGATGCGATAGAGCGCCTTGAACGTCGGGAAGAGCACGGCCTCCGAGGTCACCGCCGGGCTGCCGGCCGCCGTCAGCTCGGGGATCTCCGGGATGGCGATCGGGCTGGCGGCGTCGGACGACGTCCGGGGCCGCAGGCGGAACGAGATCAGCGGCGCGGGGGGCCAGCGGATCGCACCGAGCGCGGCGCCGGGCAGTGAGCCCGAGAGGATCGCGCGGCCGTCGCGCACCGCCACGAGTTCATCGGCCCGCAGGTCGCCGAGCGCAGAGCCGGCCTCCACCGCCGTCCCGGCGCCTCGCACGGCCAGCGAGCCGAGGCGCATCGTGCGGCTCGGGAGCGGCCGCGCGGCGTAGACGAGCAGCGCCTCGGCGTCGCGCGGCGCCACGACGACGCGATCGCCGTCCGCGAAGACGGGCCCGTACTTCCAGCCCACCGGATCGGCCTCGGCGACCGTCTGGCGCGGCGACGGGCCCAGCCGGTCGTAGGTCTCGAGCCACTTGACGCGGCCCGTGCGTGTGTCGAGGCAGGCCACGGCGCCCGTGTTGCTGCCGACGTAGAGCAGGCCGAAGCGCGTTGCCAGGCCACTCGGGAAGGCCAGCTCGCGCTCGGTCTCGGGCAGCTCGTTGGCGGAGTAGCGCGAGGGCGGGATGGGCGTGCCGTCGATGACGTGCCGCCGCCAGCGCAGCCGCAGACGTGCGTCGCGACCCGCTGCGACGAGGTCGAAGCGCGCCACGTGCAGTTCGGTGGCACTGCCGTTGGCGGAACGTCCGGTCAGCGTCACGTAGACCTCGCGGCCGACCACCAGCGGCGGTCCGCAGAACGAGAGCCGCTCGAGCTCGGCGTCGCCGTCGTCGCGCGCCGCCTCGCCGATCCCGCGCTCGTCCACCAGACGGCCCTCGTCGCGCAGGGAGAGCACGACGAGGTCGCGCAGCTCGTCGCCCTCGGCGCGGACGTGGCGCTTGCCGTCGCCTTCGAGCGCGCGCGTGGACGGCCACGCGAAGAGCACGAGGTCGCCGCTGACGACCGGCTGGAACGGCGTGTCACCGGCGGCGCGCGGGAAGCGCTTCATCTCCTCCTCGGACGGCCAGCTCCAGCGCGGACGCAGGACGCCCTCGGAGCCGGGCGCGCGCCCCGGGGCGAAGGCATGCAGCCGCGACGCGATGCCGTACGGATCCGTGACCAGAGCCAGTAGCAGCGGCTCGCCGTCCGCCGTCCTCACGGCCGCCGGGCGCGCCAGGAGTTCACGGCCGCGCTCGGGCAGCGGGAGCGACAGGTCCCACGGGCCGATGCGCACCTCGGAGACGATGCGCAGTGCGCCGGCGGCTGCCGGATCGTCGTCGCGGCGACGTCCCGTGGCGGCCGCTGCCGCTGCGGCGGCCGCCAGCTCCCGGCGCAGTGTCCGACGCGGCAGGACCGCCGACGGCGCGTCGAGCAACTCCGGCGCCGTCGCGGCGACGAGGGCGCGCACGCCGCCGGCGTCGCCGAGCCCGGCGGCCAGCGCGGCGAGGCGCGAGATGACCGCGGTACGCTCCAGACCGGGGAGCTCGGAGCGGGGGCCGGGTGAGGGCCAGAGCGACAGCAGATCCTCGAGCATCCGCGCCGCGCCGGCGAGGTCGCCGCGCGCGAGCCGCAGATCGGCGAGCGCGACGAGGAGTCGTGGGCCGTCGGTGGCGAGCGCCAGGCGTCGCGCGCCGTTCTCGAGGAGCTGCCGTGCACCGGGGGCCGCGGCCTCCGCGAGCAGCGCCGCCGCGCGCGGATCCGCCCGCCGTCGCCATGCGGCGAGAGCCTTCTCGGGCAGCGCGGCGATGCGCAGCAGCACCGCGTCCTCGGCCGTCAGGTAGACGCCTTCGCTGTCCTCGTGGAGCGCGTCGAGATCCTCGCCGAGCAGCGCGTCGAGTTCCTCGGCGGCCTTCGCGAGTTCGCCCCCGGCGATGCGCCGGTCCACGGCCTTGAGCCGCGCCGCCAGCGTGCCCGTGTCCACGCCGTGCACGACGACCGCGCCCGCCGTCTCCACGGACGACGTCTCGTTGTCCTGCGCCCACGCGGGCGCGAACGCCGCCGGCAACTCGACGCCGAGAAGCGCGAGGCCGATGAGCGTGCGCGCGGCACGGCGACGGAGTGGAGCGAGACGCATCCGCGAATGGTAGCCGCACCTTGCGACCGAGGCGGGTAAGGGCCCGCGCAGGAACAAGTTCGTCGGACCGAGGGCGAGCGAGGGCGGCGCAGGCCGTGCGCGGCGGTCAGCGGACCGTGATCTCGCCTTCGTCCAGGCGGTGGAACTCCTCGCGCAGTACGCGCCTGACGACCCACGGGTCCTCGCGCAGGACGCGTTCCTCTTCGCGAAGTTCGACGATGCGCCGCCGGGCGGCCTCGTTGTCGCTCTCCCGCTGCTCGAGCATCGCGCGCGTGTCGCGCACGGCGTCGCGCACCGGGATCACGTTCGAGGCGAGGGTGACGGCCGTGAACGTGAGCAGCCCGAACACGAGCAGGACGTGCGGCCAGGACGTCTGGGACCGTGCGGGATCAGGCATTCTGGCCTCCGTGGCGGAAGGGGAACGGGCCGTACGTGGCGTTCGCCCCGAGCGACTCCTCGATGCGCAGGAGCTGGTTGTACTTGGACGTCCGCTCGCCGCGGCACGTGCTGCCGGTCTTGATCTGGCCGCAGCCGACGGCGACGGCGAGGTCGGCGATGGAGGTGTCCTCGGTCTCGCCCGAGCGGTGCGAGATGACGGCCGTGAAACTCGCGCTCTTGGCCAGCGCGCAGACGTCGAGCGTCTCGGTCAGCGAACCGATCTGATTGAGCTTGATCAAGATCGAGTTCGCCGTGCGCTGCTCGATGCCGCGTTCGAGCCGCGCGCGGTCCGTGACGAAGATGTCGTCGCCGACGATCTGCACGCGGCCACCGAGCGCCGATGTCATCTTCTGCCACCCGTCCCAGTCGTCCTCGGCGTGGCCGTCCTCGATCGACACGATCGGGTAGCGGTCGCACCAGCCCGTGTACATCTCGATCAGATCCTCGGCCGAGAGCCCCGAGCGGCCCTCGCCCGGCAGGTCGTAGAGACCGTCGTTCCAGAGCTCGCTGGCAGCGGCGTCGAGGGCGATCGCGACGTCCCTGCCCGGCTCGTAGCCCGCCTTCTCGATGGCCTCGACGAGCAGGTCGAGGGCGGACTCGTGCGTCGCGTTCGGCGCGAAGCCGCCCTCGTCGCCGATGCCCGTCGAGAGCCCGCGCGCCGTCAGCAGCAGCTTGAGGTTCTGGAACACCTCGGCGCCGGCGCGCAAGGCGTCGGAGAACGTCGCCGGTCCGACCGGCACCAGCATGAACTCCTGCACGTCCAGCGAGTTGTCCGCGTGCTCACCGCCGTTGATGACGTTCATCATCGGCACCGGCAGGATCGACGCCTGTGCGCCGCCGGCGAGCTGTGCGAGGTGGGCGTAGAGCGGCCGGCCGAGCTGCTCGGCGGCCGCGCGGGCTGTCGCGAGCGACACGCCGAGGATCGCGTTTGCGCCCAGCTCGGACTTGTGCGGTGTGCCGTCGAGGTCGAGCAGCGCGCGGTCCAGCGCCGACTGGTCGCGCGCGTCCATGCCGCGCACGGCCGCGGCGATGCGCTGCTGCACGTTCTCGACGGCGCGCCGCACGCCCTTGCCCATGTAGCGCCCGTCGCCGTCGCGCAACTCGAGCGCCTCGTGCGTGCCGGTGCTGGCGCCCGAGGGCACGATGGCGCGGCCCAGGGCGCCGCCCGTGAGCGCGACCTCGACCTCGATGGTCGGATTGCCGCGAGAGTCCAGGACCTCGCGTGCGTGGATGCTGCGGATGGCGTGGGCAGAATCACTCATGACGCCGGGCTCCCTTCAGGCTCCGGACCCTACTCCCCTCTCCATCGTCCGTGAACAAGGGAAACTGCGACGGAGTCGGCGGCGGAGATCACGACCGCCCCCCCCCTCACGCGTCACGCACGACCCGCGCGCGCGCGCCGCCCGCCGTGGACCACGCCGGCCACGCCCAAGGGCGTTGTCGATGCCGCCTCGCGCGCGAACGCGCGGGGGCTTGCGACGAAGGGCCTACCCGACCTCAATTCGACGGTTGTCGCGCTTCACGTCTGACCACATCTGACCGGGCTCGTGAACCTCGGGGATTCTTGGAGATCGAGGTTCAGGACCGGCGGCCCCCCGTCCCCGGAGCCTGGTCATATGTGACGCGTCAGAACCGCCGAATTGAGCCAGGTACGGTAGTGCGCTCACCCGGTGTGCTTCCGTTGGCCTCCCGGGCCTCGCGGGCGCGGAAGTGCCCGGCCGGGGCGGCCGGTGGTAGTGTCCGTCCGATGCGGCTGCCGATCACCGAGTACGGGCGCAAGGACCTTGCGCTCGCAACCGTCGTCCTCGGCGCGCTGACGGCCGTCTGCGCGTGGCTGGGGGCGACGAACACGTGGGTGCTCGCGCTCGGCGCGGCGCCGGTGGTGCTGTGGCTGCTTCTCGTCAACTTCTTCCGCGATCCCGAGCGGACCACGCCCACGGGCGAGCGGGCGATCGTGTCGCCGGCCGACGGCACCGTCACCGATCTCGAGGAACTGGACGAGCCGGAGTTCCTCGGGGGACGTGCCGTGCGCCTCGGGATCTTTCTCTCGCCGCTGAACGTGCACGTCAATCGCGCACCGATGGACTGCGAGGTCGTGCAGGTGGACTACCGCCGCGGCGCGATGCACAAGGCGTACGACCCCCGCGCGCGCACCGAGAACGAGGCCGCCGCGATCCGTCTGCGCGTGCTCGGCGGCCGCGTGCCGATGATCGTGCGGCAGGTGACGGGAGCGGTGGCGCGCCGCATCGTGTGCCCCGTGCAGCCGGGAACGCGGTTGGCGGCGGGCGAGCGCTACGGCATGATCAAGCTGGGCTCGCGGACCGAGGTCTGGCTGCGCGCGGACCAGGCCGTGACGTGGAGCGTGGCGATCGGTGATGCCGTGAAGGGCGGCTCGACGATCCTCGGTGAGCTCGGGCCGGCGGCCGAGGAGGGCTGACGATGCAACAGAGCGACGTCGTCCCCGACAGCATCCCGGCGGACATCGACGAACTCGGTGACTGCGCGGACGACGCGCAGCGCCGGCGCCGCATCCTACGGCTCTCGACGCTGCCCGCGGCGCTCACCGTCGGCAACCTCGTCTGTGGTCTGCTGGCCATCTCGTACGTCGTCGATGCCTCGCATGACTACGCCCTCGGGAACGCCGCCGTCGCCGCCGGCCGCATCGAGCTGGCAGGCTGGCTGATCCTCCTGGGCATGGTGTTCGACGGCTTCGACGGCCGTGTCGCGCGGCTCGTGCGCAGCAACCCCGAGTTCGGGGGAGCGCTCGACAGTCTGGCGGACATCGTCACGTTCGGCGTCGCACCGGCGATGATCGCGAAGGCGCTGATGGAGGGCGCGCTGGGTTTCTCGGAGCCCAAGATGGCCTTCCTGACCGCGGCGTTCTTCGCCGTGTGCGCCTGCCTGCGGCTGGCCCGCTACAACGCCGAGCACGCCGAGCCGACCCAGGCCGTGACGCACTTCTCGGGGCTGCCGACGCCCGGGGCCGCGGGCGTCGTGGCCGGTGTGGCAATGGTCCACGCGCACCTGTTGGCGTGGATCGATCCGGGACTGACGTGGAAGATCGTGATGGCGTATTCGGTCGGCTTCGGGATGCTCACGACCATGGGCCTCCTGATGGTCAGCCGCGTGCCGTACGTCCACTTCGCCAATCGCTTCCTGCGGGGGCGCAAGTCCGTCGGGAGGCTGGCCCTGCTGTTCTTCGTCATGATGCTGGCGTTCCAGTTCGACCTGGCGCGCGTGCTCGCCGTGGCCTTCGTCGGGTACGCACTGTCGGGACCGCTGTCCGTCGTGCCCCGCGTCCTCTTCGGCAAGCGTTCCGAGATCTCGGAGCTGTTCGACTGACGATGCCGCAGACGCCGGTACTCCTCGCGCTCGGCAGCAACGTCGGGGACCGCGACGGCAACATCCGCCGCGCGCTCGCCATGCTCGAGGAACGCTGCGCGCTTCGCGTGGTACGCGTCAGCACGCTGCGGACGACGGCTCCCGTGGGCGGGCCGCCGCAGCGGGACTTCCGCAACGGCGCCGCGCTCGCGGAGACCACGCTGGACGGCCGTGCGCTGCTCGCCGAGGTGAAGCACGTCGAGCGGGCGCTCGGGCGTGAATCGGGTGGCGTGCGCAACGGCCCGCGCCCCATCGACGTGGACATCCTGCTGCTGGGCACGACGGTCGTCGCCGATGAGGATCTCGAGGTGCCGCACCCGCGCATGGCGCAGCGGCGCTTCGTGCTCGAGCCCGCCGCGGAGATCGCCGCGGACATGCTGCACCCCGTCCTCGGCCGGGCCGTGGGCGAGCTGTGGGAGCGGCTGCGATGACGCGCGTCATGCGCGACCCGGACGAGATCGGCGCGTACGTGGACATGCTGCGCCGCAACCGGATCTCGTGCGGCCTCGTACCGACGATGGGGGCGCTGCACGCGGGCCACGCGGCGCTCATTCGCCGCAGCGTCGCGGCGTGCGACCGCACGGTCGTCTCGATCTACGTGAACCCGCTGCAGTTCGGCGCCGGGGAGGACTTCGAGCGCTACCCGCGCGCCCTGGACGACGACGTGGCGCTGTGCGGACGCGAGAACGCCGACATCGTGTTCGCGCCCGCCGTCCGGGACATGCAGCCGCCGGGGCACACGACGACGGTGTCCGTGGCCGGCGTGACGGAGGACTTCGAGGGCGCGCGGCGCCCGGGGCACTTCGACGGTGTCGCGACCGTCGTCGCGCGGCTCCTGAACGTCGTGCGGCCGGACCGCGCCTACTTCGGGCAGAAGGACTACCAGCAGACCGTCGTGATCCGCCGCATGGTGCGCGACCTGGGCGTTCCGGTGGAGATCGTGGTGGTGCCCATCGTCCGCGACGCGGACGGCCTCGCCCTGTCGTCGCGCAACCGCTACCTGTCGGCCGAGGACCGCGAGGAGGCGCTGCGCCTGCCGCGCGCGCTCGTCGCCGCCGAGCGACGCATCCTCGAGGGGGAGACCGCCGGCGACGCCGTACGCGCGTTCCTCGCCGCGGCGCTGGAGTCCCCGCGCGCCGACGTCGAGGCCGAGTACGCCGATCTCGTCGATCCCGACACGCTCGTCTCGATCCGCACGCTCGCGGGGCACGCCGTGCTCCTCGCCGCGCTGCGCGTCGCCTGGACGCGCCTGCTCGACAATCGCATCGTGGCGCCCCCCGGGACGCCGGCCTGGGAGCGCTGAGGGAGCCGTGCGCGAGGTCGAGGAGCGCTGCCACGGGAAGCTGAACCTCTTCCTGGACGTGATCGGCCGCCGCCACGACGGCTACCACGAGCTCGTCACCGTGTTCCACGAGTTGGACGTCGCCGACGAGCTGATCGTGCGCGAGGTGCCTGGCAGGGGCGGCGTCGTGGACGTCGTCGTCGTGCCGGGGGACGCCGCCGCGGACGACGTGCCGGCCGGGCCGGACAATCTCGCGGCGCGGGCGGCGACGGCGCTGCTGGACGCGCGCGGGTGCCGCCGCGCCGTGCAGATCGTGCTGCGCAAGAACGTCCCGACGGGCGCCGGGCTCGGGGGCGGCTCGGCCGACGCCGCCGGCGCGTTGCGCGCCGTCAATCGCCTGTTCGAACTGGAGGCGGCGCCGCGCGAGCTGGAGACGATCGCCGCCGCCATCGGCAGCGACGTGCCGTTCCTCGTGCGCGGCGGGACGGCGCTGGGGCGTGGCCGCGGCGAGCTGCTCGAAGCGATCCCGGCTGCTCAGGGGCTCTCGTTTCTGCTCCTCGTCCCGTCGTTCGCGGTCTCCACACGGGCCGTGTTCGACGCACTGCCGGCGGAGCTTCCGCCGCCCGTCTCAGCCGCCGCGTTGTGCCGCGCCCTCGAGACGGGGGACGTGACCGGCATCGCCGCCGCCACGCACAACGCGCTCGTCCCGGCGGCGCTGCGCGCGGAGTCTCGGATCGCGCCCCTGCTGGCCCACTTGCGCGCGGTCCTCGGCGAACACGTGCAGATGACCGGCAGCGGTTCGACGTTCTTCGTGCCGCTCCGCTGCGCCGAACTCCCCGACACGTCCGGTTGGCCGTTCGGCACGCGTGCCGTGGTCGTCTCCTCCGCGTAGGCGCCGACGTGGTGCGTGCCTCGGGGCGGAGGTGCGTCGTCGAGCCGCAAGGGCAACTGGTCCGCCCCGGTGTCGGCGTGGGACGCGGGTGATGGAGCGGGGGACGGACGTCGAAAGGTGACAGGGAGCCCCCGGCCTTGGGACGATGGGGGCATGACACGGGAAGGCGCGGCGCTCGTCGGGACGTTCGGTCCGCGGTCGGCAGACGAGATGGTGCGCGTGCTCGCCGCGCCCGAGGCCGCGCGCTGCCGGCTGGTCGAGCTGCGCCTGGATCTCGTGCCGGATGCCGCGGACCACGTGGCGCGACTGCTCGCGGCGTCGCCCGTGCCCGTCGTCGCGACGTGCCGGCGGCGCGCGGAGGGCGGCGGATTCGGCGGCGACGAGGCGGCGCGCCTCGACGTCCTGGCCGCCGCTGCGCGTGCCGGCGCGGCGTGGATCGACGTCGAGTGCGACGTGCCGCAGACGGCGCTCGGCGCGTTCGGCGACGCGCGCCTCCTGCGCTCGGCACACGTCGCGCGCGTGCCGCCGGACGCGGCGGCCCTGGCCGCCCTGGCCGAACGCCTCCTGGCGCCTCCGGCCCACGCGGGCAAGCTCGTGGCCCACGAGGGCGACGCCCGTGACACCGTGCGGCTGCTGGAGGTGATCGCCGCGCAGCGCGGACGGCTGGCCGGGCACGTCGTCTCGCAGCCGTTCTCGCGCCTTGCGTCCGCCGTCCTCGGCGCGCCGTTCGTGTACGCGGCGCTGCGCCCGGGCGGCCGCATCGGGCTGCCCCTGCCCACCGTCCCCGCGCTACTCGACCGGGCTGATCTCGGCCGCGTCGGGCCGGGCACGCGGGCCTGGGTGCTGCTGGGCCGTGACGTCGAGGCGAGCGTCAGCCCGGAGATGCTCAACGCCGCCTTCCGCGCGGCCGGTGAAGACGTGGTCGCCCTGCGCTGGTCCACGGACGATCCGCGCACCGCTCTCTCCGCGATCGCGGCGTTCTCGTGGGCGGGCGCCGCCGTCACCATCCCGCACAAGGGCGTCGTCCACGACCTGCTGGCAGAGCGCGGCGCGGCTCTCGGCGTGGATGCTACGGCATCCGGCGCGGTGAACACGGTCCTCGTCCGCGGCGGCGACGCGGTCGGCGAGAACACCGACGCCGGAGGACTCCTCGACGCGCTGGCCCCGGCCTTCGCGGATGGGATCGCGGGCGGGGACGCGGGCGGGATCGCGGATGGGGCGACGGAGGGCACGGGGCTCGTGCTCGGGGCGGGCGGCGCGGCGCGCGCGGCGGTGCTCGCGCTGCGCCGGCTCGGCGTGCGCGTCCGCGTGTGGGCGCGACGCCCGGACGCCGCGCGGGCGTTGCAGGCCCTCGGCGCGGTGGCCGCCTCCGACGTTGCGGCGGCGCTGCGCGACGGCCCCGTCGTCGTCGTGGACGCGACGCCCGCCGGAGCACCCGGCGCCGCCCCGGTCGTCGATCTGTCGCCGCTGCCGCGCCGCACGGTCGTCATGGACATGCTCGTTGCGCCGCGCCCGACGGCGCTCCTGGCCGACGCGCGTGCGGGTGGGCACCGCACGGTGACCGGGTTGTCGATGCTCGCCCACCAGGCCGCGCGCCAGGTCGAGCTGCTCACGGGGAAGCGCCCGGACGCCGCGGCGATGCAGGCGCTCGGCGAGGAGCTGCTCGCGGCGCGCGCGCGCCGCGTCGTCCTGCTCGGTCTGCGCTGCAGCGGCAAGTCGGTGGTCGGACGGCGCGTGGCCGAGCTGCTCTCGCGACCGTTCGTGGACACCGACGCGGCCGTCGCCGCGGCCGTCGGCCGGACGCCGGACGAACTCATCCGCGGCGGCGGGGAAGCCGCGTTCCGGGCGGCGGAGCGGGACGTCCTGATGCGCGTCGCCGGACAGTCGTCCGTCGTCGTCGCCACGGGGGGCGGCGCCGCCCTCGCCGGGGCGGCCTTCGACGCGCTCGTGGCGGACGCGTACGTCGTGCTGCTCGACGCTGCGGACGACGTGCTGCTACGGCGCCTGGCCGCGGCGCCGCGAGCGGCGCTGACGGCGCTGCCCGCGGCCGAGGAACTCGCGCGCCAGCGCGAGGAGCGCATGCCGCTCTACGAGGAGCGCAGCAACCGTGTCGAGCGCACCGAGGTGCGCGGCAGCGACGAGGTGGCGGAGTCGATCGCGGCCTTCGTCGTGCGCGAAACAACGGCTCCGGCGCGCGCGTGGTCCGTACCATCGTAGGGACGCTCCGCCGTGCATCGACCGCGAAGCGGCGTCGCCCGCACTGATCCGCCACCGCCGATGACCCGTCACCGCACATCCGTCGCCCTCGCACTGCTCGTGCTCGCCACTGTGTTCGCCACCGGGCTCGCGCCGCGCGCCCGTGCTCAGGACGTGCCCCCCGCGAACGACGACGACGCGGCCGAGCACGCGGCGCGCGACGGCGGGCCGGGCGCGGGGGACATCGAGGACCGCGAGCGCGTCGAGACTCTCGTCCGCACTCTGAACAACCCGTCCGTGCTGCGCATCCCGGGGGAACTGCGCGATCGCATCGACCGGCTGCTGTCGTCGCGGGACCCCTTCGCGCGGCGTGAACTGCGGCGGCTGGTGCGCGACACCGGCGCGCGCACCATCGTCGTCGAGCGGATCATCACGTCGGTGCTCGTGGATCGTGCGGCCATCGACCTGGTCGAGGACGTCGTCGAGCGCCTGCGGATCGAGCAGGGCTCGTCCCTCGCCCGTTCGTTCGACGAGGTGCTGCTGCACTACGCCGATACCGCGCTCGTGACGCGCCTCGCGGAGCTCGCGAGCGACACGACGCGCGCCGTGGACTTCCGCGCCACGGCGGCCGTGACGCTCGGGCGCACGGGACACGCCGCCGCGCTGTCGCCCCTGCTGCGGCTCTGGGGCGCGCCGCAGGCGGAGCTGCGTCTCGCCGCGAGCCGCGCCTTCGTGCACATCGTGCCGTTCGTGACGACGCGCGCCGAGGCGCAGCAGATCGTCGCTGACATGCGCGAGCACAGGTTGCCGCTCGCCGAGGTGCTGCGCCGCCGGCTGCGCGCCGTCGCGGCGCAGCCCGTGCCCGGGAACGCCGCGGACTTCGAGCGCGCGTACGTCGAGCTGGCGCGCGCTGCGTTGCCGCACGTGCCGCTCGCCGACGTCCTGCGCCTCTACCTCGGATCGCCCGTGGCCGGATTGCGGGCCGCGGCGGCCCGTCGGTTGCGGGAGTTCCCCTGGGACGGCGAGCGCGATGCGACGCAGTCGCGGCGCGCCGCCGGCAAGGCGCTCCTGCGTGCGCTGCGGCGCGAGGAGACGGCCGGCGTCGAGGGCGAGATGCTCGACACGCTCGTGCCGCTGGCGCCCGCGCTTCGCGAGAACGTCGTCGATGCCGAGCTCGCGGCGCTCGTGACGCGGGCGCGGGCGTCCGGCGGCGCGCCGCGTCCCGTGCGCAGCGCCGCGATCCGGCTGCTCGGCGCGCTGCATGATCCCCGTCCGGTGGGGGCACTCCAGGACGAGTTCGACGCCCTGCGCGACACCGACCCCGAGTTGCGCATCGAGCTCCTCTCGGCCCTCGTGGCGAGCGGTGTCGATATGACGGGCTGGCTGGCGCGCCGCGTCCTCGATGAGCCCGACGTGCGCGTCGCCCGCGACATGGTCGTCAAACTCGGCCAGGCCCCAAGACCGGCGGCGGTCGGTGTGTTCGTGCAGATCCTCAAGGATCGCCACCCGGACACGCGACTGCGCTCCTACGTCGTGCAGGCCCTCGTCTCCCTGTGGGCGGGCAGCGGCGTGGTGCGCGCCCGCGACGCGCTCATCGACTACGGCCTGACCGACCCGCACGTGGCCATCCGCGAGGTCAGCGCGAGCGGGCTCGGCAACTCGCGACCGGGCGAGCAGCCGCCGGTGCTCGCCGCGCTCGAGGCCGTCGTTCTACGGCCCACCGAGCACGTCAAGGTGCGCGTGGCCGCCGCCCGCGCGATCCTCGACCTCGACGACTCCGGGGCCCTCGAGCGGCTGCGGCCCATGCTGACCGTGGGCGCCATCTGGGATGTCTATCGCAACCGCCGGACCGAGGATCTGCGCAGCAGCCATGCGACCGTGGAGGACGTGCTGCGGGACGCCGATGCGCTGTGGGAGACGGGTGATCCCGCCCTGCGTGAGCGCGCCGTGCAGTTGCTCCAGGCGGTCGTGGACGCCGGTTCCGAACTCTGGGAGGGGCAGGACGGGCGCGGCCTCGTGCGCGAACGGCTGGCGACGCGGCTGCTTGCGTCCGGGCGTCCCGCCGACGCCTGCGCCATCGTCGAGGGGCTCGTCGCCGCAGCTCCTCGCGACGGTGATCCGACGTACCGTTGGCGCCTGCTCCTCGGGCGCTCCCTGCGCGCCTGCGGCTCGGGCGAGAACCTCGCCCGCGCCGCCGCGGCGCTCACCGAGTTGCGCGACGACGAGGCGTTGCCCGCGCCGCTGCGCCCCTCCGTACTGCTCGAGCTCGGCCGCACGGAGTTGCAGCGTGGCGATCCGACGGCCGCCGTCGCGACGCTGGCGGCCATCGGCGACGCCGCAGCGCAACTCGACGCCGAGGACGCGTCCCTCCTGCGCGAACTGCGCGAGGAGGCCGCAGCGCGGAGCGAAGCCGAACGCCTGCGCGTGTTCGCGCTCGTCGAACGGGTCGGCGACGCCGACGCCCAGGAAGAGCTGCGCGCGCTCGGGCCCCGCGCCGCACGCCCGTTGCGCGCCGCCCTCGCGGCCGAGGGCACGACCGATGTCGCGCGGCTGCGTCAGCTGCTGCTGGCCGCCGCCGTGCTCGCGCGCCGTACGTTCGAGATCCCGGCGGACGCGACGCCGGAGCAGGTGGCCGAGATCGTCGCCGCCGCGCGAGCCGGCCTCACCGCCGAGATCGACCGCGCGGCGCCCGGCAGCGAGCGCTGAGAACCGCCGCGCGATTGCTGGGCCACGATTCCTGGGCCGCGGTTACTGGGGTGCTACGACGTGTCGCGCGGGATACGCTTCGGGCGCGCGCGGGTGGGCAGCGCCGGGCTCGGCGGGCCTGGTCCGGGGCTTGCGTCAACGGCGAACACACCCTGAGATCGCGTATCCGAGGAAGCACACCCCATGAACGTCCCGACTCGCCGCCCCCTGATCGCCGCCGCCCTCGCCGCCGGCCTCTGTCTGCTCGCGCTCACCGCGTGCGGGTCGCCCGACGCGAACGACGTCGGCGTTGCTGCGGACGGGGCCGTGGACCTGCCTCCGGTGAGCTACGACGCCTCCGGCGATCCGGTCGGGCTCGAGCACTACCGGCGCTGGTCCGAGCACGTCCGGCAGGGCGCCCAGCCCGGCGGTGACGAGGCGTTCCGCAATCTCGCGGCTCTCGGCGTGACGACCGTGATCAGCGTGGACGGCGCCCGTCCCGACCTCGAGGCCGCTGCGCGCCACGGTCTGCGCTACGTCCACGTGCCCATCGGCTACGACGGGCTCACGCGCGAGCAGCAACTGCGCATCGTGAAGGCTGCGGCGACGTCGAAGGGCGCCGTCTACGTGCACTGCCACCATGGCAAGCACCGCGGCCCGGCGGGGTCGATGGTGGTGCTCATGGCGCTCGAGGGCATCGACCACGAGACGGCGCTCGTGCGCCTCGAGGAGAGCGGTTGCAGCCCGAAGTACGCTGGGCTCTATCGCGACACGGCGGCGTTCGTCGTGCCCACCGAGGCCGAGCTCGCGGCGGTTCCCGACGACCTTCCCAGCTACGTGGCGCCCGCGGCGCTCGTCGATGCCATGCTGGACGTGGACCTGCGCGCCGAGCACCTGAAGGCGTCCGAGGAGGCGGACTGGGGCGTGCCGCCCGGCAGCCCCGACGTCAGCCCGCCGCACGAGGCGCGCATGCTGTTCGAGCACTTCCGTGAGATGGCGCGTCTCGATGAATCGCGCGACCTCGGCGAGCGGTTCGTCGCTCTTCTCGGCGAGGCCGAGGCGTCGGCCAGGGCGCTCGAGAGCGCGCTGCGCACGGGCGACGGCGCCGCTGCGGACGCGGCGTGGAAGAGTACGCGTGAGAGCTGTGGTACGTGCCACGACGGCTATCGCAACACCCGGTGAGCTGCTGATGGGGGGGCCGGCGGGGCGCTTCACGGCAGCGATCGGCGCGGCGGCCGTCGCGCTCGCCTGCTGCGCGGCAGGTGGCTGCACGCGTGCGCCCGAGGCGCCGCACCTCTACGCTGCGGCGAGCCTGATGCCGGCCGTGCGGGCACTGCCGGCAGCGGGCGCGCCGGACTTCACGGCCGTCCACGGCTCGACGTCGCTGCTGGCACAGCAGATCCGCGGCGGCGGCGCTCCCGGCGTGTTCCTGGGCGCGGACGTGCGCTGGGCCGACGCCCTGGAGGCGGACGGGCAGGTCGCGCCCCGGACGCGCCTCGACCTGCTCGGCGTGGGACTGGCCGTGATCGTGCCTGCGGACTCGCGGCGCGCCCTGCGATCGTTGGCGGACCTCACGGCGAGCGACGTGCGGCGCATCGCGCTCGCCGAGACCGGCTACGTCACCGCCGGGCGCTACGCGCGGGCGGCGCTCACCGCCGCCGGGGTCTGGGACGAGGTCCGCTTGCGCGTCGTCGAGACGACGGACGCGCGGGCCGTGGTGGCCATCGTGGCCCGCGGCGAGGTGGACGCCGGGATCGCCTACGCCACCGACGCCCGTGCGAGCGGTGTGCGTCTCGCCTTCGACGTGCCGGCCGATCTGCATCCGCCGATCGTGTACCCGCTGCTCCTCGTGCGCGGCGCGCCGCCGGCTGCCAGGGAACTGTGGACGTGGCTGCAGGGCGACGCGGCCGGCGCGGCCTTCGAGCGGGCGGGCTTCCGGCGCCTCGCGCGATCCAGGTAGCCGTCGCGGCGGCGGCCCTGGTCTCCCTCACACCTTCTCAGTCCCCGTGGTCCAGTATGCGGCGCAGAGCCTCCGCGCTCTTGACCGGCGCCTCGCACGCGCGGTTCGTGCAGACGTAGGCGGCGGCGCGGCCGTCCACGGGGGGCTGCGGCGCGATGAACGGCGAGAGCGCGCGCGCGGCGTCGCCGGCGGTCCCCGTGGGGTGCAGCAGCACGACGTCGCGGGCGAGGAAGCGATCCCGTGCGGCGTCGAGGAGCGCCTGCGTACCCGCCTCCTGCGGATCGCCGGCGATGACGATCTCGCGGCTCGGTCCGATGTCGAAGTCCAGCGCGAGCAGCGCGTACGAGTGGCCCTGCGGGTAGCGCGCGATGGTGCCCGACCAGGCGGCCAGGCTCTCGCGGCCGAGCCTCTCGAGTTCGGCATCGCCGGTCACGCGGCCGATGCGCAGCAGCGCGTAGATCGCGGCGGAGTTGCCGGACGGACGGTCGCCGTCGTAGATCTCGCGCGTCTCCGCCACGAGCTCGTCCCCACGGCCCGCCGACAGCACGAACTCGCCGTCGCCGTTGCGGAAGCGGGCGACCATCTCGCGGGCGATGTCGCGCGCCGCCTCGAGCCAGCGCGGCTCCTGCGTCGCCTGGTGCAGGTCGAAGAGCCCGTTCGCGAGGAACGCGTAGTCGGTGAGGAAACCGTCAATGCCGGCGTCGCCCCGGCGATAGCGGTGGAGCAGGCCGCCGCCCGTGCGCACGGTCGTCAGCAGGAAGTCCGCCGCCTCGCGCGCAGCGGCGGTGTAGCGCGGTTCGTGCAGCGCCGTGCCGCCGAGTGCGAAGGCGCTGATCATCAGGCCGTTCCAATCCGTCAGCACCTTGTCGTCGAGCAGCGGCCGCACGCGCTTCGAGCGCACGGCGAGCAGGCGTTCGCGCATCGCCGCGAGGCGTGCGGCGAACTCTCCGGGGTCTTCTCCACCCGCCCGTGCCGTGGCCGGCAGCGGCTCGCGCAGGTGCAGGATGTTCGTGCCGGTGGAGGCCCCCGTGGCCTCGTCGATGAAGTTGCCGTCGGCGTGCACCCCGTAGACCGCGGCGAAGGCGTCGGCGTCGGCCGCGCCGAGCACCGCGGTGATCTCGTCCTTCGTCCAGACGTAGAACTTGCCCTCGACGCCCTCGGAGTCGGCGTCTTCGGCCGAGTGGAAGCCGCCCGCCCGGTCGCGCAGGTCGCGCAGGACGTAGTCGAGGACGCCGCGCGCCGTGGCCGCGTACGCCGCGTCGCCGGTCACCTGGAAGGCCTCGACGTAGGCGCGCGCCAGCCCCGCCTGGTCGTAGAGCATCTTCTCGAAGTGCGGCACCAGCCACTTGGCGTCGGTGGAGTAGCGATGGAATCCGCCGCCGAGGTGGTCGCGGATGCCGCCCCGCTGCATCGCGTCGAGCGTGGTGCGCACCATGGGCAGGACCTGCTCCGCCTGCTTGCGCGTGGCCTGTCGCAGAAGGAACGAGATGCCGTACGACGGCGGGAACTTGGGCGCCGGTCCGAAGCCGCCGCGCCGCGCGTCGAACGAACCCTCGTGCCGGCGCACCGAGAGCGCGAGGGTCTCCGCGGAAAGCTCGGCTCCCGCCACGGCGGCGTTCTGGTCGCGCACGTGCTGCACGAGCGAGTCGGCCTGCGCGATCAGATCGTCGCGGCGTGTCTTCCAGAGCTCGGCGACGCGCAGCAGGATGGTCCTGAAGCCCGGCCGGCCGTAGCGGTCCTCGGGCGGGAAGTAGGTGCCGCCGAGGAACGGCCTGCGGTCCGCCGTCAGCCACACCGACAGCGGCCAGCCTCCGCGGCCGGTGATGGCCTGCACGGCCTTCATGTAGATCGCATCGACGTCGGGGCGCTCTTCGCGATCCACCTTGATGCACACGAAGTGCTCGTTCATGAGCGCGGCGATCTCCTCGTTCTCGAACGACTCGCGCTCCATGACGTGGCACCAGTGGCACGTGGAGTAGCCGATCGAGAGGAACACCGGCTTGCCCTCGCGCGCCGCGACCTCGAACGCCTCGTCGCCCCACGGATACCAGTCCACCGGGTTGTGGGCGTGCTGCAGCAGGTACGGGCTGGACTCCGCGGCGAGACGGTTGGTGTGCCGGTGCTCGCCGCCCTGCGCGTCGTCGTTCGTCATGTTCGGCTCCGGCTTCGTGGCGATGGGGGCGGCGGGGGACGTGACTGCGGGAGGAGGCGCGGGCACCGGCGCGTCGCCCTGAGCGTGGCCGCACGCGGACGCGGCGGTGATCACGAGGACGCCGGCGGCGACGGCGAATTGGTTCATCGGGTGGCGCTCCGTGGTCCGGACGCTGGTCGTAACCCGCGAGGGGGGCGAACGCGTCCCGCTCCGTCCGCGGTCGCAGACGAGCCGTCACGCGGGTCGCCACACGGGTCGCCGAACGGGGGCGTCGTCGCGGGGCGTCACACGGAGAGGACGCACGCCGCCCACGACGCCGAGCCGGATCGGCGTCCTCACGCGCCCATCCTCGCGCGGATGGCCGCCTCCGCGACGTCCTCGATGTTCTCGAACACGTGCGCGGCGTGCGCGGCGCGCTCCTCGATGCGGTCCGGCCAGACGCGGCGCAGCAGATGGAGGACGAGCACGTGCGTCATCCCGACGGCGCGCGCGCCGCGGTGCTCGTCGCTGCCGCCGTCGCCCACGAACCACGTGTCCCGCGCCGTGACGCCGAGCGCCGTGAGGGCGCGCTCGTAGATGGCCGCGTCGGGCTTCGCCACGCCCGCGGCGCAGGAGAAGGTCGCCGTCTCCATGAGCGCGGCGAGGGGCGAGCGGTCCCAGTGCCGGACCTCCTCCCAGCTCGCGTTCGAGACGAGCCCGGTCCGGACGCCCGCTGCGCGCAGTCGCCGCAGCCCGCGCAGGACGCCTGGATGCACGCTGAGGAGTGCGTCCTCGAAGCGCCGCTCGCGCTGGGCGGCCACGCGCCGGATGCGCTCCAGCGGGATCGTCGGATCGATGCGGTGGGCCACGAGCCGCACGGACTCGACGGCGTCCTTCACACGGCCGACGGCGCGCCCGTCGTGATCGGAGAAGAAACTGCTCTCCCAGGCGTCGCGGTCCACGCCGAGCGCCTTCCACGTGGGCTCCCCGCGATCCACGCCACCGACGATCCCCGGGCGCAGGCAGACGAGTGTGTGGAAGAGGTCGAAGAGGACGGCGCGCGGTCGCCCGCCGGCCGGGGCGGCGCCGGCCGTGTCGGGGCCAGTGTCGGGGCCAGTGTCGGGGGCGGTGTCGGGGGCGGTGTCGGCGGGCGGGAGGGCGTTCATGGGCTTCTCTCCGCGACCGCTGGCGAGCGCACTTCACGGGGGGGCTGCGCGCGCTCCCGCGGTGACGAGTGGTAGCGGCGACTGGAATTGAACCAGTGACCTGCGGGTTATGAATCCGCCGCTCTGACCCCTGAGCTACGCCGCCACCGTGGTCTCGTCCTGCGAGCCGAGCCTTCTACTTCCCCGACCGCCGCGCGGTCAAGGAAGCCAGGGTCCGCCGCCGCCGGGGCGAGCATTCTCGCCTCCGCGGCTTGCTGCTGGTCCGGGAAGGGATAGGCTGCTCGTGGCACCTCATGTCCCGGCACCTCCCACCCGCCCTCTCGCGGCCTGCCGTCGCGCTGCTCGTCGCGGCGCTGTGCGTCTCGGGAGCGGCGCAGGACCCGCCGCCTCGCGGCGTGCCCGGCGCGGGTCCGTCGGGGGGCGCGGCGCTCGCTCGCCCGGGCGTACTCGACGACGACGTGGCCGTCCGCGTCGCCGACCCGGCGGCGCCGCCCATCGACGTCTTCCTGCTGTTGCGCGAACAGCCGGCGCGCGACGTGGCCCGTGTGGAACGGGCACGCTACGGCGCCCGCGTCGAGGCCGTCTGGCAGCCCGTGCGCGAGGCGCTCGCGCGCATCGAGCCGCTGCTGCCGCGCCGCGAGGTGCGCGAGCGGACGCCGATCGCGCGCCAGATCGCGGCCGAGAACGCACTCTTGCGGCCGGACGAGCGCGCGGCGCGGCGCGCGGCCCGGCGCGAGGTGGCGCGTCTCCTGGCGGAGATGCGCGCGACGATCATGGCCGCGGCGTGGGCGCGCTGCGCGCCCGTGCAGGAGCGCATCGCGGCGCATGTCGAGAGCCTGCCCGCGGGCCGCGTCCTGGCGCGCACGGCGGTTCTCAACGCGCTGGTCGTGCGCGTGCGGCCCGCGGATCTCCCGGCCCTCCTGCGCATCAATCCGGAGATCGCGCGCGTCGCGATGTCCGGCATCCGCGAGACGTCCATGGACGTCTCCGTTCCCGTCATCGGGGCCGCCGATTGGACGGACAACGGCATCGACGGCAGCGGGCAGAAGGTGGCCGTTGTCGATACAGGCATCGACGATGCGCATCCGGCGCTCGAGGACTCGGGCGGCACGAGCGTCGTCACCGCGAGCGCCGTGCGCCTGTCGAACGGGGCCTCGCAGTCCAACTTCGCCGACGACAGCTCCGACACCGACGATCTACACGGGCACGGCACGCACATCGCCGGCACGATCGCGTCGCAGGACGGGACGTACGGCGGCGTGGCGCCCGGCGCGCCGCTGATGAACGCGAAGTGCTTCTACAAGACGTCGTCGGGCGGCGGCGCGGGACTCGACTCGGACATCGTTGCGGCCACGGACTGGGCGCTGTCGAACGGCGCCGCTGTGCTGAGCCTGTCGTTCGGCGGCGGAGGAGACGTGGACGGCACGCAGGCCCTGTCACGCTTCTACGACGCCGTCGTCGTCGTGACGGGGGCGTCGGTGGCCGTCGCCGCGGGCAACTCCGGCTCGGGGCAGAGCACGGTCCTCTCGCCGGGCGATGCGTTCAACGCTCTGACCGTCGGCGCCTTCGACGACCGCGGCTCGGTGACGACCACGGGCGACATCATCGCCGGCTTCTCCAGTCGCGGGCCGACGGACGACGGTCGCCGCAAGCCGGATCTCGCCGCGCCGGGGGTCTCGATCCGCAGCGCGCGCAACACCTGGGAGGGCTCGAACTCGGACTTCGTGACGAAGAGCGGTACGTCGATGGCGACGCCGCACGTGGCGGCGTCCATGGCGCTCCTGCTGAATCACGAGTCGTCGTGGCAGCCCGAGGCCGTCAAGGCGCTGCTCGTGAACTCGGTGCGCAACACGTCGCCGGTGCCCTCGTCGCCGGACCAGGCCTGGGGCCACGGCGCGCTCGACCTCGCCGCCGCGTATACGGAGCGCGATCGCGTGAAGACGGCGACGCTCACGTCCAGCGGCGTGGACACGCTCTACTTCGCGCTCACGAGCGTCGCCGCCGGAGACCGCGCGACGCTGGTCTGGAACCGCGACGTCGGCTTCGCCTCCGGGGGCCGCAGCGCGGGCGCGGGCACCGCGAAGAGCCTCGTCGATCTGGACCTGTTCCTGTACGGCTAGGACGGCACGAAGGACGCGTCGAGCGAGAGCGCGGACGACCCGGTGGAGCAGGTCGAGGCCACGGACGCGCTCGGCGACGCGGTGCTCAGGATCGAGCGCGCCGGCGCCTTCCCGAGCGGCCAGACATCGCTGGACGTCGCCGTGGCGAGCGCTGCGGCGATCACGCCCGCCGAGCCGCCGGCGCTCGGCGTCACCCTCAGCGCGCCGGCCGACGTCGCGGGCGGCGCGGAGTTCACGCTCACCGCGACGGTGCAGAACACCGGCGGGCTCCCGGCCCTCGCGCCGGGCCTCACGCTGACGCTGCCCGCGGGCTGGTCGTCGGCGGCCGGCGAGGATGCGACGCCGACGCTCGCCGACATCGCCGCGGACGGCGAGGCAACCCACTCTTGGCAGGTGGTCGCGGCGGGCGTCACGGGGACGGCAGCCCTGGCCATCGATGCCGCGAGCGACGCCTGGGGCGAGACGTTCTCCGCCGCGCGCGTCACCATCGACGTGCGGGCCGATGCCACGCCGCCCACGGTGTCGGCGGGGCCGGACCAGTCGCTCTTCGCGCGGTCCGCGGCGGGGCGCAGCGTCGTGCTGCGCGCCACGGCGACGGACGACTCGGGCCGGCCCGTGCACTTCGTCTGGGACACCGACGGCGACGGCGACTTCAGCGACGACCCGGGCAGCACGGGGGACCAGGAGCCGACGGTGCTGCTCTCGATCGGCGAGCACCGCGTGGGCGTACGGGGCGTGGACCACGTCGGCAACGCCGCCATCGACGAGATGACACTGCGCATCCTCGACAACCCGCCGGAGGCCGTGGCCGGGGCCGACGTGCAGGTGCTCGAGGGCACCGCGGTGACGTTCGACGCCGCCGCGAGCTCCGACGTCGAGGGCAGCCTCTCGTACGCCTGGAGCATGGGCGACGGCACGACGCTGACGGGCGCCGTCGTTGCCCACGCCTACGACGATCAGGGCACGTACGGCGTCACACTGACGGTCACCGACGGCGCGGGGCAGGTGGCGGCGGACACGCTGACCGTCAGCGTCGCGAACGCCGACCCCGTGGCCTCCGCGGGACCCGATCGCGTGGTCGGCGAGGGGCACACCATCGTGCTGTCGGGGGCCGGCTCGGATCCCGGCGCGGCGGACTCCCTGGCATACTCCTGGGAACTGGGCGACGGCGCGACGGCGAGCACGGCCGTCGTCTCCCACGTCTATCGCGAGGACGGCACGTACACGGCCACGCTGACGGTCACCGACGACGACGGCGCGGCGGTCGCTGACAGCGCTGTCGTGGAGGTCCGCAACCTGCCGCCGGTCGTCGTGACCGGCCCGCCGCGCGTGATCGACGAGGGGGACACCGTGCTGCTGACCGGCAGCGCCACGGACCCCGGCCTCGACGACACGTTCACGTTCGAGTGGAACCTGGACGGGACGCTGGTCGCCGGTGCCGAGATCGCGCACACGTTCGATCGCGACGGCAGCCGGCGTGCGTACCTCGCCGTCACCGACGACGACGGCGCGACCGGCTTCGGGAGCGTATTCCTCGAGGTCCGCAACGTGCCGCCGACGCTCTCGCTGCCGGCGCAGCTCACGGTGGGCATCGGATCGACGCTCGTCCACGACCTCGAGCCCGCGGACGCGTCGGCGCTCGACGCGGCGCGCCTCGGCGTGACGTGGCGCATCGTCGTGCCGCGGAGCGTGGAGGACGACGGGGAGGCCGTGGACGACGGGGACGAGCCGCTCGTGCTCGCGGCGGGCACGGGACCGCTGGTGCGGTTCGCCGCCGAGCGCCGGCTCACGGACGCCGTACTCGAGGCGACGGTGGCGGACGACGACGTGCGCGTCGCGTACACCGCGGCCCTGCGCGCCGTCACGCCGGCCCTCGCCGACACGCTTGCCCCGCTCCTCGGCGCGGCGCTCGACCCGGCCGTCGAGAAGAAGGTCCTCGCCGCGCTCTTCGCGGCCGACGCCGTGGCGCGGCCGCGCGCCGGGAAGCGCGCTCTCAAGAGAGCACTGCGCGGCGTCCGCCGCGCGCGCAAGGTGCTGCTTCGAGCCGGGGCTCCGGACGTCGGCGGCGTCGCTTCGGCGCTTGCCGCCATCGAGGAGGACCTTGCCGTCGGCGCGGCCCCGCCGCCCGCGACGGCCGCCGCGATGTCCGTGGGCGCCGGCCTCGCAGACGTCATCGCGGCCGTCCCCGGCGCCGCCCTCGGCACGGCCACGGCCCGTCGCCTCGGCAAGGCGCTCCTGAGGCTGCGCGATGCCGAGCGCCGTGGGAAGCCGGAGAAAGCGCTCGCGAAGCTGCGGGCGAAGGTGGGCAAGGTGGCGGCGACGCTGCCGGACGGGGATCTCTCTCTCGCGCTCGGCCGCATCCTCGCGGACTGATCACCCTCGCCTTCGTCTGCGGCTGCGGCGCCCGCTACGACGCGCGCGACATCGTCGCCAGCAGGCGGTCGCCGACCTCGGGTGACTTCCGTGCGATCTCGACGAGATCCTCGCGCACGAGTTGCATGACGCGCGAGTGCTCCGCCGCGACGATGCGGCCGTGTCCGCCGCCGTGGGCCAGCGAGAACTCCCCGAACGGCTCCCCGGGCCCGAGGACGGTGGACGGCAGCCCGTCGATGTCCACGCGGACGGAGCCCGACAGCACGGCGTAGACGGAGCCGTCGGTGTGGTCCGAGGAGAGGGCGACGACGCCCTCGGCGAGCACGCTCGTTCGGGCCACGCTGAGGATGTGCAGGATGTCGGCGTACGAGAGGGCGCGGAAGATCGCGCTGCGGCGCAGCGCCCGCACGGTGTCGTCGAGCTTGATCGGACCCGTCGCTTCGCGTGCCGTGGGCGCCAGTTGGACGACGATGACCGTCACGTTGTCCGCGCCGCCGCGGGCGTTGGCGATGTCGATCAGCCGCCGGTCGATGTGCTCCTCGTCGTCCACGATCTCGGCCGCGATCTCCTCCTCGTGGAGGTAGCGCGTCAGCCCGTCCGAGGCGAGCAGGAACACGTCGCCGGGCAGGGCCTCGACGGCGATGACATCGACCTCGACGTCCTGCTCGACGCCGATGGCCCGCGCCAGGGCGCTGCGGTAGCACGCGTAGGCCTGGCTCTTGGCCTCGGCGGCCGTGAGCTGGCCTTCGGCGACGAGTTGCTCGAGCAGCGAGTGGTCGCGCGTCACCTGCACGATGCGCTGGTCGCGGATGCGGTACACGCGGGAGTCGCCGACGTGGGCGACGAAGGCCGTACCGCCGGTCACGACGAGCGCAGAGCAGGTCGTGCCCATGCCGCTCTTGCCGGGGTCACGCTGCGCCTCCTCGTACACCGCGCGGCAGCAGCGGCGCATGGCGTCGCGGAGCACCGCGCGCACGGCCGTGGCGTTGCGGTCGGCGCTCGAGTCGTAGGCGTCGAGGGTGCCGCGCGCGTACTCGATGCCGTCGCGGAACAGCGTCACGGCCATGTTGGACGCGACCTCGCCGCACGCGTGGCCGCCCATGCCGTCGGCGATGACGGCGAGCCCGAGACCGTCGTCCACGAGGTACGCGTCCTCGTTCTGCTCGCGGACGCATCCGACGTCCGTTCCTGCGTGCACGGTCCAGTTCATGCGGTCCAGCTCATGGGGGAGATTGCGCCCGGACGGGACTCCGGACGGGGCCGATCGCCCCACACGGCGCGTCCGCGCGGGTGCGGTCCTCCGCTGTCATCGGGATTCGGGTGGCCGTGACTGCACCCCCTCCCCCCTTTGCGTCGTCGCAGCGGCCGTGGGAACAACCCCCGCGGCGCGAGCGTTCCCGTTGCCGGAGGGCGACATGATCCTGGAACAGATCGGGCCGGCCGTATGCCGCTCGTACATCGTCGGCTGTGAGCAGACGCGGCACGTCATCGTGGTGGACGCCCTCGCGGACGACGTCGAACGCGTGCTGGAGCTCGCCGCGCGTCGCGGGCTCACGATCGATCTCATCGTCGATACGCACACGCATGCCGATCACCACAGTGGCGGACGGGCGCTCGCCGCGCGGAGCGGCGCGCCGTACGCGCTGCACGAGGCGACCACCTGCGCCGGTGTGGACGAGCGACTGCGCGACGGCGCCGCACTCGAGGTCGGGCGCACCCGCGTCGAGGTGCTCCACACGCCGGGACACACCCCCGACAGCCTGACGCTGCGCGCCGGGCGCAACCTTCTCACCGGGGACTTCCTGTTCCTCGCGCAGGACGGCGCCGGGCGCCTGGACCTTCCCGGCGGCGATCCCGGCGCGCACTGGGACAGCCTGCAGCGGCTCGCGACGTTCGACGATCCGCACTGCGTGCTGCCGGGTCACGACTACCACGGCCACGCCCCCTCGACACTCGCCACCGAGCGCCGCCGCAACCCCCGCTTCCAGGACGTGACGCGCGATGAGTACGTGGCGTGGCAGCGGGCCGTCGCTTCGCCGACACCGCCGTGGATGCTGGATGTCATCGCCGCGAATCTCGGTCACGGCGCGGCGCACGCGGCGCATCACGGCGTGGCACACGCAGCGGCGCCCCCCGAGCAGCCGGCGGGCGCCGCCCTATCCGGGACGTCCCGCGGTGCCGGGGCCTGCGCGGCGGGCCCGCGCGCGAGCGTGCCGCTCGTGCTCCCGGACGAGGCCCGGCGGCGGCGGGAGCTGCCCGCGGCACAGCGCCCGTTCCTGCTCGACGTGCGTGAAGCCGAGGAGTTCGCCGCTCCCCACGGCTGTCACGCACCGGGCGCCCACCTGATCCCCCTCGCGCAACTGCCAGCCAGACTCGACGAACTGCCGCCGGACCCGGCGCACGAGGTGCTCGTGATCTGCAAGAGCGGCGGTCGCTCGGCGCAGGCCGTGGCGTACCTCATCGAGCAGGGCCGGCGCCGCGTCTTCAACGTGGCGCTGGGGACCGACGGCTGGGTGCGCGCCGGCCTGCCGGTCGAGAGCTGACGCGCCGCTGCTCCGCGTGGCGGACGCCCGCGAGCGCGTGCGTCCGTGCGCAGCCCGACGCGGCGGTCCGCAGCGGGCGGTCCATTCGGGGCGTCTGCCCTCCTGGGGCGTCTATTGGGGCGAGAGGCGCGCCCACAGCGCTGCGAGGCGCCCCAGGGGGTGCAGCCGCGCAGCGGCGGTGTAGGCCACGCGCGCTTCGTCGTCCTGCCCCGCTCGCGCCAGCCGGCGGCCGTACTTGACGTGCCACCGGGCGGCCTGGCGCCGGGCGTGGCCGGCGTCCGCGTGGCCCTGGCGGTCCAGGCGCGTGGCCGCCGCGGCCAGCAGCCGCGTGGCCTGGCGATAGACGACGAGCGGATCGCTGCTGATGCCGCCCTCGTGGATGCGCACGCGCACGCGGCGCTGCGCGTCGCCGACGACGGGGTGCCGCGCGGCGATGCGCAACCAGAGATCCCAGTCCTCGCACGGCGGGTAATCGGGGTCGAAGCCCCCGTGCTGCTCGATGACGGTGCGGCGCAGGACGACGGTCATCGTATGGATGACGTTGCGCCGCAGCAGCGCGCGCAGCACGTGGCCCGAGACGATCTCGGGGCGCCGCGTCCACGCGCCCTCGCCGTCCTCCCAGAACTCGTCCACGTCGGAGTGCGCAAACGCCGCGTCCGGGTGCGCATCCAGCAGCGCCACCTGCGCGGCGAGCTTGCCGGGCAGCCACAGGTAGTCGGAGTCGAGCAGCGCCAGAAGATCGCCGCGAGCCTCGCGCAGCGCGCGATTGCGCGCGTGGGCCGGCCCACGGTTCTCCTGCCGGATGATACGCACGCGGTCGTCGTCGGCCGCGATCGCGGCGAGCACGGCGGGCGTGTCGTCCGTCGAACCGTCATCGACGGCCACGACCTCGAGGCCCCCGGGGCAGTCCTGCTCGAGGGCCGAACGGAGCGCGGCGCCGACGAACGCCGGACGGTTGTAGACGGGCACGATCACACTGACGCGGGGCACCGCGCGAGGGTATGTCGGACGACGCGCGCCGCGCGGCTACATTCACGGCGATGTCAGGTGCGGCGACCCCGATCGGTCTCGCCAGGACGCAAGAGGAGGACGCGCCACGGCGCGCCCTCGGAGGGCTGGGCAAGCTGTGATCCACCGTACTCGCGTCGTTTGCACTCTCGGTCGCATGGTGTCCGGTGGCACGCGTGCCCAGGACGCCGTCGATTACGTCGCGGGGCTGGTCGCGGCCGGCATGGATGTCGCGCGGCTCAACCTCTCGCACGCCCGCGGCGTGCGTGACTACCTGGCGGGACGCGCCCCCGACTACGGGCGTGAGATGGCCTCGATGCAGGCCGTGCGGCGGGTCGCCGAGACAGCGGGGCGCGAGCGGCACGTGGGCATCCTCCTGGACCTGCAGGGCGTGAAGATCCGCCTGACGCTGCCCGAGGGGCAGCCGCCCGGCGGTGTGCGCGTCGCCGCCGGCGACGAGTTCGCGCTGCGGCTCACCATGGACCCCGGCCCGGGCGACCTGTCGTGCGACGCGTCTCCCGCGATGCTCGAGGCCGTGCGCACTGCGGTGGCCGGGCGTGGGTCGATCGAAGTGGCGTTCGGCGACGGCGACACGGTGCTCGTGTGCGACCGCGTCGATGGCGACACCGCGGTGCTCCACGCGTCGCGGCCCGGCATCCTGCGCAGCCGCAAGCGTGTGGCGTTCCGCGACGTGGACCATCCCGAGGAGCCGCCGCTGCCGCTCCGTGACCGCGTGGATCTCGCGGCGCTGGCGCTCCCGTGCGTGCTGCGCGGGGAGGCCGACTTCATCGCGCTCTCGGCCACGCGCAGCGTCGAGGACATCCGTGCGCTGCGCCGTTTCGGTCGCGCCGCCATCGCGTTCTTCCGGAACGGCGAGGAACCCGCCGACACCGAGAACGCCGAGCTGTTCCGGCGCCTCGACGCGCTGTGCCCGGACCTCGCCGCGCGCTACGCGGAGAACCCCGGTCGCATCCGCGTCATCGCCAAGCTCGAGACGCGCGCGGCGACCCGCAACCTCGACGGTATCCTGGCCGAGTCGCACGCGATCATGGTCTCGCGCGGCGACCTGGGCATGCAGTGCCCGCTGGAGGACGTGCCGCGGCTGCAGAAGGACATCGTGCGCCGCGCTCGGCTGCTGGGGCGTCCCGCGATCGTCACGACGCAGATGCTCGGCAGCATGGAGTACGCGTCGAGTCCCACACGGGCCGAGGCGGCGGACGTCTTCAATGCCGTGCTCGACGGCGCCGATGCGCTGATGCTCTCGGCGGAGACGGCGCTCGGCACGCGGCCGCACGCCGCGGTCCGCATGCTGCGCACCATCGCGTCGGCTGCCGTGGAGTGGGAGAACCAACGCCGGACCGGCCGCGGCGTCCAGCTCGACACCCTGCGGCAGCAGATCGAGGCGCTGCGTGCCGCGCAGCAACGCACGCCCGGGTGGGCGGACGTCACCGATTGCCTGACGCTCGAGGCGGTGCGCATCGCGGAGGGGCTGGGTCTCGACGCGATCGTCGCGGCGACCCGCTCGGGCCAGACGGCGCGGCACGTCGCGCGCTTCGATCCGCTGGTGCCCGTCGTCGCCATCGTTCCGAGCGGTCGCACCGCGCGTCAACTCGCGCTGGTCGGTTCCGTGCGCGCCGTCGTGTCGCCGGCCGAAGACGCCGAGCAGTCCCTCGAGGAAGGGCTCGTGCGCGCCGTGCAGGCGGGCCTGTTGCCCGAGGGCGCCCGTGTGATGATCATCGCCGCGCGCGAGGACGATCCGGCGGGGGCCTCGACCATCCTGTCCGTGCGCCGCGTCCGCGTGGAGTCGGCCTGACGGCCGCTCGGCGCCGCGTCAGCGGCCGGGGCGACTGCGCAGCATCAGGGCGGCGAGTCCGCCCGCGATGCCGCCCCACATCAGCGGTCCGAGCCACCCGTCCAGGGCGGCGCTGACGCCTCAGGTCCCGCAGGCGGCCTGGAGCCAGCCGAAGGCCGCGCCGCCGCCCGTGGCTGCGGCGATGATCAGAACCCTCTTGGTCGGCACGGTGTCGATCTCCTCGTGGTCAACAACCGCCGGGAGCATCGTCGTGTTCCCGCGGCGTCAGAGGCTACCGAAAGTCGGGCCCCCGAAAGAGCCGACAAGGACGGGGGGCACCGTGCCCGGTTCTCGTCCGGGAGGGCGCGCCCCCCAGGAGACTCACGATGGATCCTCTCAGCAAGGGCCAGGACTCCCTGGAGCTGTTCGACATCGGCGTGCTGCTGCAGGCGTTGTCGAACAACCTCAAGGTCGGCGTGCTGGCTGTGCGCAGCGGCCAACGGGAGAAGTTCCTGCACCTCGATCGCTCGCGGCTGCGCTGTGTCTACGCGCGCAAGCCCCGCGTCACGCTGCAGAAGGTGCTGTTCAACCACCGCGCCGTCGAGCGTTCAGCGCTGCGCATCGCCGCCGAGGAGCTCGGCCCCGAGCGCACCGAGACCCAGCTCGCGAGCTGGCTGCTGGAGCGCGGCTGCGTCACGGAGCAGCAGCTCCGGCGCGCCCGTCGCTACCAGGTCACCGAGGAGGTGCTCGAACTCTTCTACTGGAAGAGCGTGGGCTTCGAGTTCTACGCCGACCACGACGAGACGTGGGCGTGCCGCGCCGCCGAGGGCGGGTTCGCGCCGATCGGCGACCCGACGCCGATCGACAACGTCCTCATCCAGTGCACCAAGACCATCGACGACATCGCGAAGTTCGACTCCGTGACGCCGTCTCTGCGCGATGTCTACGAGTTGCACTTCGCCAGCCTGCAGGAACTCGAGCAGGCCGTGCCCGATCGCGCACAGCGCGAGTTCATGCTGCTGATCGACGGTGTCCGCGACATGCGCGAGGTCCTCGCCGACATGCGCATGAACCGCTTCGAGGCACTGGAGCTCTTCTACACGTTCCGCACGGCCGGCCGCATCCGTCCCAAGAACGGCTTCGAGTTGCTCATGCTCGCGGAGAACCGCCGCAAGGACTTCTCGTGGGAGAAGCGCATGCGCGTTCTCGAGCGCGTGAACGAGCTGGGCGTCGAGGGCTTCGGCGTCGTGCTGCCGCTCGCGGAGACCTACGAAGCGCTGCAGAAGCACGACAAGGCCGCCGACGCCTACGCGCGGCACGCGCGGCTCGCCGCCAAGGCCGGGCAACTGGATGCCGCGCTCGCGAGCGCGCAGCGCGCCGCGGAGCTCGCGCCCGGCAACGCCGAGCACCAGCATCTCGCCATCGAGATCCTGCTGCGCGCCGGGCATCGCGAACAGGCTGCCACCGCGTACGCGGCGCTCGGTGAGATCCTGCGCGGCGCCGGGGACCTGCCCGGTGCTCGCGACGCTCTCGAGCGGGCCTTCGAACTCGTCCCCGGCGACGCCGCCGTCGTTCGCTGCCTGGGCGAGATCGTGATGCTCAGTGGCGACGACCGCCTCGCTGCCGTGCGCATCCGGCAGGCGGGCGACACGTACCTCGCGCAGGACGCGCCGGATCGGGCAGTCGATTGCTATCGCCGCACGCTGGTCGTCTGGCCGAGGAGCTGGAACGCGCAGTTGCGTCTCGTGGGCGCACATCACGCGGCGGGGCGCGACGACGTGGCCGTGCAGGTGCTCGCGGACCACATCGCCTACGTCAGCGACGATCTGTCGATGCTGGGGCGGGACTTCTCCGTGGCCCGTCTGCAGCACGCCGAGGATCTCCTGCGCGACCTCGGTGGATTCGTGTCCTCGGCCGCCGGCCATCTCGCCGCCGCCTATCGCAAGGTGGGCCGCGACGACGATGCCGCCCGCGTGTTGCGTGAGGGCGCCCTCAGCCTGCTCGCCGCCAAGCGCCCGGCGACGGCCGTGGAGCTGTGCTCCGATCTCATCGATCTGTGCCCCGAGGATCTGTGCGCAAGGCGTCTGGCGGCGAGCAGTCACCATGCCATCGGCGACAGCAACATGGCTCTCGCGCAACTGCGCCGCGTCACGGGCCAGCTCATCCGCGCCGAGCGCTGGGACGAGGCCCACGACGTCTACGAGGAGATGCTCGCGGTCGATCCGGGGTCGCTCGACGCGCACATCGGCAAGGCCCGGGCGCTGCTCCACACCGGGCGTGAGGAGGAGGCCGCCGAGCACTTCCACCGCGCCGGCCTCCTGCACCGCGGCTGCGGCCGCGCGGCGGAGGCACTGCCGTTCTTCCAGGAGGCGGTCGAGAAGCGTCCCGGCGACGCCGTTCTGCTCTCTGAGTACTGTGAGCTGCTGCTCGCCGTGGGAGCGGACGAGCAGGAGACGCTCGCTGCGCTCAACACGCTCGTGGAACTGCGCATGGCGAATGAGGAGCCCGCGCTCGCGGCGATCGCGCTGACGCAGATCCTGGCCATCGACGAGCGCTTCCCCGGAGCGAAGGACATCCTGCAGGAGGCTGCGCTCGAACTGAAGCGCCTCGCCCACGACAGCGAAGAGGTGGACGCCACCGAGTCGCAGCGCATCGTCGCCGCCGCCCGCGAAGCCGCGGCGACCTGATCCCCGAGTACCGCCGATGGTGCCGGCGCCACCGTCCTCAACAGAATGCGCTCACCCGTACTTCGCCGGCGGATCCCGTATCCCGTCGAACAGCGGTTGCTGGCGCGGTGACAGATCGACAGGAAGCCCTGACGGGCCCCGCACGGCGGCAAAGACGGCCTGTACGTTCTCGTCCGACACCTCGTCGAGGAAACGGAGCGCAGAGGTCGCCGTGTACTCGTGGCAGTCGTCCATCGCGATCCAGTACCTGGCGAGGTTCTCCGCGACGGCGCCCGTTGTGTTCGACCCGGCGAAGATATCGACGACGAGGTCTCCCGGGTCCGTCAGGAACTTGATGAAGAACTCGGGCAGAGCGGCCGGGAATCGCGCCGGGTGGGGCTTCTCGCCGACCAGTCGGCAGAGCCGCAGGTATGCGGAGTTGCTCTCGCTGTTGGCGATCTGCAGCAGGTTCGGCGGGATGGCGCCGCCATTGTCCGTAGCGAAGCTCGACCCGATGTCGTGGCCCGACGGCCGGCCCTTCGGCCGATCGTACCTTCCTGGATCCTTGAGCAGCTTCCTCATCCTGTCCGAGTAGGGGACCAGGACGTTGCGCACGTCCGCCTTGGGGTGCTCGGT
>JAJRVY010000247.1 GCA_024277065.1 Planctomycetota bacterium | reverse complement strand
TGCGTCCCCAGCGGTACCCGGGAGCGACGCCCCTGGGAGCGACACATGCAGCGCCGCGGCGCGCATCGCCTCGGCGTCGTCCTGCACCACCGCCACGGCGTCGGGCGAGAGGAACGCGACGCGCAGGCCCGGGACATCGTCGATCTCGACCCATGCGTTCCAGTCCACGGCGTCGCCCGGCACCGAGAAGACGTCCTCGTAGCAGCCCGCGATCGGACCGTCGGGGATGCAGCGGATCAGGCGGAACTCGTCCTGGATGCGCAGCACGAAGACCTGGCCGCGTTACGTGTCGAACGGCTCGCCGAGGCGCACCGTCGCGGCCCGGCCGTCATCGACGGCGCGCTCGGGCGGCGACGTGCACCCCACGGCGATCAGGGAGCAGGCGAGGGTGGTCAGGACGACGATCGGGGCGGCGCGGCGCATGGTCTCTCTTTCACCCGGCGCTGCCGGGAGTCGCGTGGCATGAGCGTGATGCTACATTCCCGAGACCCCGCGCGTGCGAAGCCCCGCTCCCCCGAGCATCGGCCGCGTCGCGCACCGGCAGGAGACCCCCATGCCCAGGCGACGTCAGTCCGCGATCCCTTCTGTGCTGCTCGTCGCGGGGCTGCTCGCCGCGGCGCTACCGGCGGCGTGCGGTGACGGCGCGGACGATCCCGCGACGCGCGCGGCGCCGGCGCCCGCCGCCGCGCCGGCACCGGACCCGGTGGAGCGCGCCGCGGACGCGGCCGTGCACTCGCTGCTGGACGTCGAGAGCCTGGCGAGCACCGTGCTCCGCGCGGGGCTCGAGCGCCTCTCACGCGAGCAGCGCGCGGCGATCCACGCCTGGCTCGGCGAGGTGCGCGCGGCCGCTCCGGCGCCGCCGCCCCTGCGCTACAACCTCGACACCGAACGCTTCGACGTGACGTCACGCACCTGGCGGGTGGACGTGCACATCCCGGGCCTCGCGGCGGCGCTGGACGCGCCGGACGCGCACCTCGCACTCGTCCTCGAACCCCTGCCCGGCACGACCGCGCCGACGGCCCCGTTCCGCATCGCGGACGTCCGCCTCGTGCTGCGCTGACGCCGGCACGCGGTCAATCGTCGAGCGTGAGCTCGGCGTCGCCCTGCGTGAGGCGGTAGGCGCGGCGCGTCGCGACGTCGCGGAAGACCTGGGTCTCGCCGCCCGGCCAGCGCACCTCGACCTCGGGCACGCTCTCGTACTCTCCGAGCCCGAAGAACAGGCGCGGATCGTTGTCGCTGCAGAACGACGCGCCGTGGTGCAGCTCGACGAGTTGCGTGACGCCGCCGGGATCCGTGACGTAGACGCGCGCGCCGGCCGGGTCGCGCAGCAGGCCCTTGCCTTCGAGGCGGAAGCGCAGGAACGCGTTCTCGTTGCCGTTCTCGTTGCGGAACATCGCCGGCTTGCCGTTCAGCGCCGTCATGAAGATGTCCACGTCACCGTCGTCATCCCAGTCGGCGAAGTTGGCGCCGCGCCAGACGCGCTTGATCTGGAGCGCCGGACCGGCGGCGTCCGTCACGTCCTCCATGCGCATGCGCGGCGCGCCGGTGTTGCGCAGGAGCAGGCAGCGCTGCTCGTACGTGGATCCGGTGAGCTCGGTGAAGTTGTCGATCTCGCCGTAGACGTGGCCGCTCGCCACGAAGATGTCGAGGTCGCCGTCGAAGTCCATGTCGAACAGCTTGGTGCCCCAGCAGAGGCGCAGGTACGAGAGCCGCGAGACGTTGTACGCGTGGGACGCGTCGCGGAAGAGCGGCCCGTCCTTGCGGCGCGTCGTGTTGATGTAGAGCGTGTTGAAGTCGTGGCTGAAGTTGGTCACGAAGAGGTCGAGCAGTCCGTCGCGGTTCAGGTCCGCGGCGTCGATGCCCATGCTGGCCTGTTCCTTGACGTCGCCGTCCACGGCCACGCCGGCCTCGAGGCCGCGGTCCACCATGAGTCCCTTGCCGTCGTTCACCCACAGCGTGTTGCGCTGCGTGTCGTTCGTGACGTAGATGTCGAGATCGCCGTCGTTGTCCACGTCGGACATGATCGACGTGAACGCGTAGCGGAACGCCTGGTCGGTAAGGTGCGTGTCGCTGACCTCGCGGAACGTGCCGTCGCCGTTGCCGAAGTACATGCGGTCCTTCTGCGGCGTCAGGCCCGGAGGGCCGCAGTAGACCTTGAAACCGCGCCAGTCGCAGTGCCGACCGGGGATGCCGTCGGCGCGGCACTCCTCGATGAACTTCCACTGGTCGATGTAGTTCGAGACGTAGACGTCGAGGATGCCGTCGCCGTTCAGGTCGCCCCACGAGCACGCCGTGCTCATGTCGTCGGGCAGCCCGACGATGCCGGCGGCCTCGGCCACCTCCTCGAACGTGCCGTCACCCTTGTTGCGCAGCAGATAGTTGGGCCCCCAGGCACAGATCATGATGTCCGGATGTCCGTCACCGTCGTAGTCGGCGGACGCCCCGCCGAAGCCGAACGCCTGGATGTCGATCCCTGCCTGCTGCGTGACCTCGGTGAACTTCATCCCGCCGTCGTTGCGATAGAGCCGCGTGCGCGCGTCATCCGAGTACTCGAGAACGCCCTCCGCGGTCAGCATCGTTCCGTCCACGATCAGCAGGTCCATGTCGCCGTCCGAGTCGTAGTCGAAACAGATCGTGCCCCCGCCCATGCCCGAGACGATCCAGTCCTTCTGGCGTGGTTTTCCGGAGTGGTTGAGGGCGGTGATGCCCGTCAGGTCGATAACGTCGGTGAACTGCGTCACCGCAGCGAGCGGCTCGTCGTCGGAGACGGCGCCGGCGCCCGCGGTCACGGGAGGGGCGTCGCCACCGTCTCCGGCGGCGCCGGGCGCGGCGGCGCCCGGATCGTCGCCGCAGGCCGCGCCGCCGAGCGCGAGCCCGACCAGTGCCGCCGGCACCCAGGACGTGCGTACCCAGGACGCGCGTACCCTGGACGTGCGTGAACCACGTGCGATCATCGATCCCTCTTCCTGACCACCATCCAGATCCGCGCCCCCAGATACGACACCGCCGCCAGGGTCACGATGCCGATCCCGGCCGTCCACAACGGATCCCCGGGGCCCGCCGACACGATCACGGCGCCGCCGCCGACGACGAGGAGCGCCGTGGCCACGGTCATGCCCATGTTCCATCGCACTGTGAAGCCCGCCATGTCGTCAGGATACGTGATCGTGGGACACGGCGCCCGAACCGGCGCCGGCCGCCACCACGACACCCCGGACGAGGCTCGCGGCGAGACCGCGGACAGCGCCGTGGAACTCGCGCTGCCGTCTGTCTAGACTCGCCGCCGCGTGTCGTGCCGCGTGGCGCGTGTACGCCGGGCCGGCCCACGCCGGACCGCGGCGGACCGCGGCGCGGGCACGTCGGGAGGGAGACTGCGTGAACGACAAGACACTCCTTTGCGGCGAGTGCGGCAAGGAGTTCGTCTTCACCGTCGCCGAGCAGGAGTTCTTCAAGGAGCGCGGGTTCGACCACGACCCCAAGCGATGCGTACCGTGCCGGCGCCGGCGGCGCCGCAAGTTCAAGGCGCGCCCACCTCACGAGAGTACGCCCGGCAACGGCCCGCACGACCCACGCACGACGGGCGATCCCGCGGCGCGCGCCGCGCCGCCGCGCCCCCCGGCCACGATGCACACGACCGTGTGCTCCGCGTGCGGCGAGAACACGGAGGTGCCCTTCGAGCCCGACGGCGTGCGCCCCGTGTACTGCATGCCCTGCCTCAAGCAGCAGACGCGGTAGCGGCGCGCGACGGCGCGTGGCCGCGTCAGCGCACGCGGCGCACGCGGCCGGAGCCTTCGACGAGGACGTAGGTGCCGCCGGCCTCGAGGGTGCCGAACGACTCGACGTCGATGCCGCGCCCGCGGCGCAGAGGCCAGCGCACGCGCACGTCGGCTGCGCTCGCGGCGCCGATCCCGACGAGGAGCCGCGGATCCTCGGACGAGCCGAACGACGACCCGAGCAGCAGGTCGCGCACGATCAGCTCGTCGCCCACCTGCACGAGCGCGCGCGCCGGCCGCCTCGGTGCGGCCGTCGGAGCGCCGCAGGATCAGGCGCACGGAAGCGCCCACGCCCCGGCCGTCGCTCCGCAAGAGCGCGGCGCGTCCGTTGAGCACGGTGGTGAAGATGTCGGGGGCGCCGTCGTCGTCGAAGTCGGCGACGAGCAGCCCGCGATGCACACGCGGCGTGAGCACGCCGTCGCCCGCCGCCGCGGTGACCTCGCGGAAACGGCCGCGGCCGGCGTTCTCGAACACCGCCAGGTGCTGCTCGTAGGACGTGGAGGGCACGTTCTCCGCGACGTCCGGGTACAGGTGGCCGTTGGCCGACAGGGCATCGAGGTCGCCGTCGCAGTCGAGATCCGCCAGGCTGACACCCCAGCCGAGCGTGAAGAAACTCGGCTCGTCGAGGGCGGCGCCACGCGTGACGTCCACGAACAGGGGCCGGCCGGGAACGCCGGGGCGCGCGCGGTAGAGGACGTTGGGCTCGTGGCTGAAGTTGGTCACGAACAGGTCGGGCAGGCCGTCGCCGTCGATGTCGCCCGACGCCGCCCCCATGCAGGCCTGCTCCCGCGCATCGACATCGACGGCGACGCCGGCGGCGCGGCCCTGCTCGCTGAAGTGGCCGGTGCCGTCGTTCAGGAACAGCAGATTGGGATGCCCGTCGGCGGCGACGAAGATGTCGAGATCGCCGTCGCCGTCGAAGTCGGTGATCAGCGGCTGGAAGGCGTAGCGGGCCAGGTTGGGCAACCGCTCCTCGGTCGCATCGACGAAGGTCCCGTCACCGCGGTTGAGGTAGAGCCGGTCACGCTGCGGCCGCATGGGCTGGGGGCCGCACGGCACGGCCATGTCGCGCCAGCGGCAGCCACGCCCCACGCCGCTCTCGACGATGAAGCGCCGCATGTCGGCGTAGTTCGAGACGTAGATGTCGAGATCGCCGTCGCCGTCCAGGTCGCCGAGGGCCGCCGCCGTGCTCCACTCCTCGTCGCGCCCGCGGATCCCGGCGCGCTCGCTCGCGTCCTCGAAGGTGCCGTCGCCGCGTCCGAGATAGAGGTGGTTGGCGCCGAAGCACGGCACGAAGAGATCGCTGGCGCCGTCGCCGTTGAGATCGCCCGCCACGGCACCGCCTGCCCAGGCCGCCGTCTGGAGACCGGAGCCCGCCGTGACGTCGGTGAAGCGCATGTCCCCGTCGTTGCGATAGAGGCGCCAGGTGTTCTCCACGCGCGCGTCGGGCTCGACGCGGTTGCCGTCCGGGACGAACAGATCGAGGTCGCCGTCGCCGTCCATGTCCAGCACCGCGGCGCCGTGGCCGACGACCTCGACCATCCAGTCCTTGGCGCCGCCGACGCCGGTGTGGTCCACGTTCGTGACACCGGCGCTCTCCGAGACGTCGGTGAAGCGCGGCCCGGCGTAGTCCGGCACGGCCGGCGGCTGCAGCGGATAGGGGCGTGCGGAGGCCACCTGCTCGGCAGCCCCGTCGCCGAGGCCGGCTCCGGAGCCCAACCGCCACGCCGCGAGCCCCGCGGCGACCAGGACCGCGGCGGCCACGGCGGCGCGCAGCGGCAGCCGCCGCACGCGACCGGCGGGCAGCGCCGCGGCGACGCGCTCGGCGAGGAGCGCATCGGGGAGCCCCGCCGACGGGGGCGTGAGCGCGTGCTCGACGCGGGCCGCGACGTCACGCCACGCGGCGGCCTCCGCGGCGCACGCGGCGCACCCGGCGAGGTGCTGCTCGGCCTCGCGCAGGAGCGCCTCGCCGACCGCGGCGGGCGCCGCGGACAGGGTGCCGCCGAGCGTGCGCTCGAGGACGTCGCGCGTTGCGTCGCACGGCGTCATTGCGGCGGCTCCGGCGACGGGTCCAGCAGCTCGCGCAAACGGCGCATGGCGCGCGTGATGCGCATCGAGACGGCGGGCGGCTGGTCACCGAGCTGCGCGGCGACGCCCTGCACGGACATGCCGCGGCGATAGCGCAGCGTCAGGATGAGCTGCGTCTTCTCGTCGAGCGTCGAGATCGCCGCCAGCATGCGTTCCACCTCGTCCGTCGTCTCCAGCCTGTCCGGGGCCACGGCGGCCTCGGGTTCGACCGGGATCTGGTCCAGCGACGCCGCCTTGCGCCGCGCCTCGCGGCGCAGGACCTCACGCGCCCTGTTCACCGCGATCATCGAGATCCAGCCCGCGAAGCGTTCCGGCTCCGCGAGCGAGCGCAGCCGCCGCAACGCGAGCAGGAATACGTCCTGCACCACGTCGTCGGCGGTGGCGCCCCAACCAACACGTGCCGCCGCGAGCGCCCGGACCACGCCGGTGTACTTCCGGACGAGATCCGCGAACGCCTCCCGATCGCCCCCCTGCGCGGCCACGACGAGCCGTCGGTCCTCGGCGATGCCGAGTTGACGTGCCCGGCCTGGACCGGCGGGAGTCTGCCCATCGGCCTCGCGGTCGGTCGGTCTTCGCTCGGACGGTTTCATGAGGGAGGATGCACGAGAGTTGACGATGCAACGGCCGCGCCCACGCAACGCAACGCAACGCAACGCTACGCGTGGACGCGACGCGCTGCGAATTCACCGTTCCCGGCCCTCTTGCGGCCGGCGCCGCACTGCGAGGAGAGCCCGACATGCCCTTTGCCGACGTACCGGACGGC
>JAJRVY010000246.1 GCA_024277065.1 Planctomycetota bacterium | reverse complement strand
CCGCCAGCGCCGTTTCCTCGAGCGGCTCCGCGAGACCGGCCCGCTGCGGCGCCGGCTCCACGTCGGGTGGCAGGACGCCGCTCGCCACGAGCTGCTCGAGAGCGTGGTCGGGGTCGTCCGGCAATCACAGGCCGCGCGCGAGCTCGCGGCCGCGGCGGGCATCCGGGGCGTCGCTGGCATCGCCCGCGAGAGACCACGCGGCCAGCGCCGCGAGCGCCGCCGCCGCCGCGACCGCCTCGTCCGCTACGTAGTCCGGCTCGAAGAACCGAGCGCGTTCGACTGCAACGCGCGCCCGTGCCGCAGCCTCGCCGCCGGGCTCCTCCCACGCCGCGGGCACGCCGTCCGCGCGCCGCGGCCACCAGGCGCGCAGGGCCGCCTCGCCGGCGCTCGCGAACGCCGCCTCGTGGACGCGGTACAACCCGAGCAGCGCGTCGCGCATCGGCACGGCGTGCAGCAGGGCCCCTTCCCTGCGGAACCACGGCTCGGCCTGCAACGCGCCGAGGGCCACGCACAGCACGCCCCGGCCGCCCTCGAGCCCCGCGCGGCGGGCCACGTCCTCGATCGAGAGCGTCTCGCCCGCACCGAGCGCCGCGTGCAGCGGCAGCCAGTCGGCGAACGGCGAGAGACGCTCGCGCAGGCGTCGCAGCGCGCTCTCGGGCTCGTCCCCGCCGCCGTCCCCGCCGTCGCTCGCGGCGTCGCTCGCGATCCGCACGCGCGCCAGAGCGCGGTCGGCCGGAAAGCGAAAACGCGCCCCGTCCTCGGCGACGAGCGACAGCACCGCCCCCTCGGCGGTCTCATCCTGTACGGCCGCGAGGATGACGCTGCGGCTGCGGGGCACGGCGACGACATCGACGTCCATGCCGTGACGATAGCAGCCGCGACGCCGACGCGAAGCGTGCGTGAAGAGGGTCGCCGTGGCACCTTGCCGGGATCATGGACGAATACGACGAAGACTCCGCCTGCGGCGCGGACGAGAGCGACCCCTTGGAGCCGGTGGTCCGCGAACTGCTGGCCGGTATCGGCGAGGACCCCGACCGCGAGGGCCTCGTGCGCACGCCGCGCCGCGTCGCCCGGGCGATGCGGTTCTTCACGCAGGGCTACGACCAGGACCTGGACTCACTGCTCAACGCGGCCGTGTTCAACGAGGGCAACGACGAGATGGTCGTCGTCAAGGACATCGAGATCTACAGCCTCTGCGAGCATCACATGGTGCCGTTCTTCGGCAGGGCCCACGTGGGCTACCTGCCGCGCGGCAAGGTCATCGGACTGTCCAAGATCGCGCGGTTGGTCGATATGTATGCCAGACGGCTTCAGGTGCAGGAGCGCCTGACGACGCAGATCGCCAATGGGCTGCAGACACTGCTGGAGCCCCGCGGCGTCGGGGTCGTCATCGAGGCCCGCCATCTGTGCATGATGATGCGCGGTGTGCAGAAGCAGAACAGCCGCGCCGTGACCAGCCGCATGCTGGGCGGCTTCCGCTCGGACGCGCGCACGCGACTGGAGTTCCTGGATTTCATCCGCTGACGCCGCGCCGCCCGGCGGCGTCGGTGGCGAAGCCGGTGGGGAAGAGCCGGCGAAGAGGAAGACGAAGAGAACGACGAAGCCATGAAACGACTCCTCGGCGGTCTGCTCGAGAGCATCCACCTGATCGCGATCGCCGTGCTCTTCGGAGCCGCGGCGCTGCTCACGCGCATCACCGGGCCGGACCTGCTCTCCCTGGACGTCGGCGTCTCCGAGGAAACGGCGGGCGCTCTGTTCGACGGGCTCTCCAAGGTCGTCGGCGAACCGGGTCGCCTGATCGCCATCGCGGGGCTCATCGCGGCGATCCTCGCGCCGTACGTGCGCAACGACCCGCGCAAGTTCGCCGCCTGGGGCCGCATCGTCTTCTGCGCAGGCGCGCTGGTCGTGCTGCTCTACGGCTGGAGCGACTCGGGCGTCGCCGCCTGGGGCGGACACATCGGCGTGGCCGACGCCGACGTGGAACGCGACGCGACGATGGTCGAGGCGCTCAAGATCCGCGCCGACCAGTCGCTGACGCCGTGGAACGCGCTGCTGTTCATGACGGGCGCCAATCTCGTATTCGCGGCGTTCCAGCTCTTCAGCGGCGGCGAGGAGAAGGCGGCGAAGAAGGCGAAGAAGGCGTGACGGTCTCGGCGGGCGTCGCGTAGCCGAGGCCGCGCAGCGCGTTCTCCATCTCCGGCGTGATCGCGCTCGGCCCCGCGTCCTGCGGACCGCGCAGCCATGCGCGCATGCGCTCCATCGCCGTCGCGACGTCGCCCGGCGTACCGCCGCGGACGCGGCGCTCGTCGGCCGCGGGCCACCACGTGACGTCGATGCCCGCGTCGTCCGTGTGGCGCAGCTTCCAGCGCACGTCGATCCCGGTGTCGTCCTTCACGAGTTCCCGCCGCCGGGCCTCTGCCACGAACCACGCCGGGGCCGCGTCGTCGCCACGCAGGAGGTGCGGCGACAGGTCACGGCCCTCGGCGCCCGGCAGCGGCGGCATCCCGGCGAGGCGCGCGAGCGTCGGCGCCAGATCGAGATTGCCCACATGCAGCGAACTCCTCCGGCCCGCGCCGATGCCGGGTCCCGCGACGACCATCGGAATGCGCAGCGCGGAGTCGTGCAGAAGCGTTCCGTGACGGAACCAGTACGCGTTCTCGCCCAGGGACTCGCCGTGGTCGGCGTGGACCGCGACGTACGTCGTCGCGAGGTCGAGAGCCGCCAGCAGCCGCCCCAGATGACGGTCCGCGTAGCGGATCTCGCGGTCGTAGGCGTCGGCATACTCGAGCGGCGTCGTGAGCGCGGGCACGCGCAGGTAGCGCGGGATGCGCTGCGCGCCGCGCCACGTACTCTCGTCCGCGGCGGCCGGCAGCGACGGCGCCGTCGCGTCGAGCTCCGGCGTCGGCTCGGGCGCGGTGTAGGGCCCGTGCGGGTCGTAGAGGTGCACCCAGAGCAAGAACGGTCGCCCGTCCGCCGCGTCGCGGGCGGAGAGCCACGCCAGCGCCCGGTCGATGGTCCTGCCCGCCACGCGCTGCGCGCGATCGTGGCCCCAGCAGGGGTCGGTCATCTCGTCGTCGTAGACGTCGAACCCGCCGTCCAGTGCGGACGCATCACGACGCAGCAGCACCGTCGAGACGAAGGCCGCGGTGTCCCATCCGGCGTCCCGGGCGACGCGCGCGATCGTCGGCACCGCCGGGTCCAGCTTCTCTGCGTTGCCGCGCACGGTCGTGATCGGCGCGCGCCGCGACGTCAGCGCCGAGGCGATGGACGGGTTCGTGTTGGGGGCCTGCGACCACGCGTCCAGGAACACCGCGCCGCGCGCGGCCAGCGCGTCGATCCGCGGCGTGGTCGGACGGCCGTAGCCGTACACCGAGAGGCGATCGCGCCGCAGTGTGTCGATGGTCACGAGCACGACGCTTCGCGCCGGACGCCGCGCGCTCCGGCAAGCGAAGATCCCGGCCGGCATGCTCCCGAGCAGCACGACGAGCGCGAGCGTGCGCCAGGGAGTCATCGTGCGCGTCATCCGCTCCACGATAGCAACCCCATCACGAGGTCGCGCGTCTTGCGGCGTCCGGGCGCGCACTGTGCGGCACGGTGTTTCGCGGGCCTCCCGCAGGCGCCGCGCCCCGACGGCGCGCGAGTCCATGTGCCGGAGACGTGGCTTCAACCTGCGTTGGAGGAGGCCCGCACCCACAGCCAAGCAAGTGGCGTTCCAATCGCCGGACCGCCCTCTTACCGCCCTCTTACCGCCCTCT
>JAJRVY010000012.1 GCA_024277065.1 Planctomycetota bacterium | reverse complement strand
GGGAACGCGCCGTCGTTCAGTTCCATGATGACCCCGGCCGCGGCGTCGAGCGCCGGCGGGATCTCGAGGATGCGCAGATCCACGGGCTGATCCGGGCCGAACAGGGCGCCGGAAGAGATACGGAACAGCATGGCGTAGCCGATGTGGCCGGCGCCGCCGGTCACGGTCACACGGATGGGCTGTGTCACGGCGATCTCTCCTGGGGGCTGATGAACAGAGAAGGGGTATTGCGCCCGGGGTGAACACGAACGGACACCGGGAGCCGCGCGATTCTAGCCGCACGCAGAGTGACCCCTCGGGTTTCGCGGCGCTGGAGCGTGGACGCTCCGATTTCGGGGCGAGCGAGCGGGACGTGGGTCACACACCCCGCCCGCGCGGCGCCGCGTAGCGCACGGGCGGCGTCCACGTCGGGTAGGCTCCGCGCCGTGCACGACACGCGTCACTTCCTGCCCACGACCGCTGCGGAGATCCGTGCCCGTGGCTGGGACGCCGTCGATGTCGTCTTCGTGACCGGCGACGCCTACGTCGATCACCCGAGTTTCGCGATGGCCGTACTCGGCCGCGTGCTGGAGTCCCGAGGCTTCCGCGTCGCGATCCTCGCGCAGCCGAACTGGCGCTCCGCGGATGACTGGCGCGCGCTGGGGCGGCCACGGCTCTTCTACGCCGTGTCCGCCGGCAACATGGACGCGATGATCAACCACTACACGGCGAACAAGAAGCGGCGCAACGACGACGCCTACTCGCCGGGTGGCCGCATCGGTCTGCGCCCCGATCGCCCGACCGCGGTGTACGCGCAGCGCTGCCGCGAGGCGTTCCGCGGCGTGCCCGTCGTCATCGGCGGCATCGAGGCGTCACTGCGGCGCATCGCGCACTTCGACTACTGGTCCGAGACGGTGCGGCCGTCGCTGCTCGTCAACTCGAAGGCCGACCTGCTCGCGTTCGGCAAGGGCGAGACGACGATCGTGCGCATCGCCGGGCGACTCGCGGCCGGGGAGACGATCACGGACCTGCGCGACCTGCGTGGCGTCGCGTACCTGCTCGGACGCAACGCCGCGCAGGTCGCGTATGGGACGGCGCCCCTCGACCTCCCCGCGTTCGAGGACGTGAAGGCCGACAAGATCGCCTTCGCGCGCATGACGCACGCCTTCCACCGCGAGACCAATCCGTTCAACGCACGACGCCTGACGCAGCGCCACGGCGAGCGCGTCGTGGTCCTCAACCCCCCGTGTCTGCCGCTCTCCGAGGCGGCCCTGGACGCGGTGTACGACCTGCCCTACACACGCCGCCCGCATCCGCGCTACACGCAGCGCATCCCGGCGTTCGAGATGATCCGCGACAGCGTGCAGATCATGCGCGGCTGTTTCGGGGGCTGCACCTTCTGCAGCATCACGATGCACGAGGGGCGCGTCGTCCAGTCGCGGAGCGCGCGGTCCGTCGTCGCCGAGGTGACGAAGCTCGCCGCGCAGCCGGACTTCAAGGGCACGGTCAGCGATCTCGGCGGTCCGACGGCGAACATGTATCGCATGCGCTGCACGCGCCCGGACGTCGAGGCCGTGTGCAGGCGGCTGTCGTGCATCCACCCGACGATCTGCAAACTTCTCGGAAGCGATCACTCCCCCACCATCGAACTGATGCGCGCGGCGCGTGCCGTGCCCGGCGTCAAGCGCGTGAACATCGCCAGCGGCATCCGCATGGACCTCGCCAACCTCGACTACCGCTACGTCGAGGAACTGGCCGCGCACCACGTCGGCGGGCACCTCAAGGTCGCGCCCGAGCACCAGAGCGACAACGTCCTGGCCCTGATGAAGAAGCCGTCCTCGCGCGCCTTCGAGACGTTCTCCGAGAAGTTCGCACGCGCGTCCGCGAAGGCCGGCAAGGAGCAGTACCTCATCCCGTACTACATCGCCAGCCACCCCGGCAGCGGCGTGCGCGAGATGATCGATCTGGCGGTCTTCCTGAAGGCGAGCGGCTACCGCCCGCGGCAGGTGCAGGACTTCATCCCGGCGCCCATGGACATCGCGACGTGCATGTACTTCACGGGACTCGACCCGACGACGATGAAGCCCGTGACGACGGTAACGAGACTCCGCGACCGCAAGGTCCAGCGCGCGCTGATGCAGTTCTTCGACCCGCTGAACTGGTTCGCCGTGCATGACGCCCTGAAGGACGCCGGCCGCGCGGATCTCATCGGCGGCGGCCCGCAGTGCCTGATCCCCGCGCGGCCGCCGAAGGAAGCGCTCGACGCGCGCACGCGCGCCGCCGTCGAGCCCACGCATGTGCACGCCGAGGACGCCGGCGTGCGCCGCACGATCGGCTACCGCCCGGGTCGCAAGGGTCACGCGCGCAGGACGCCGCGACCGCGCCGCCGCGATCACGACTGACGCCATTCGACGGCGCGCGTGCGACGCCGGATCACGCGCCGCTGCGGATCGAGCCACTTCGTGTCGATGACCAGGACATGGGCGCACACAACGACGCAAGGGACTCGGCGTTCGCAATCCTCACGAATCACGGTCGCGTGCTCGTCGTGCAGACGAAGCGCCACAAGTGGCAACTCCCCGGCGGCCGGTTGCGCAAGGGAGAGAAGCACTGGGACGCCGCACGCCGGGAAGCACTCGAGGAAACCGGACTCGACATCGAGCTGCGCGGGCTCACGGGGGTCTACGCACGCCACGACGGCTCACGCGCCGTCGTGTTCGCGGCGCGCGTGGCCGGGCGCCGCAAGCTCGCCGGACCGTGCAACGAGATCCGCGAGCAGCGCTGGGTCTCGGTCCGCGACGCCCGCCGTCTGCTCAAGCCGGGGACGTTCCGTCGCGTGCGCGACGCCCTCGCCAGCCCCGACGCCTTCGCCCGCAAGCGCGCCCGCGTCTCGCGCTGGCGCACCGCACTGCGGTAGACGTCACGTCATCGCGCGGGCTTGCGCGGCGGCGGTTCGTTCTCGCACCGGGCCCGCTGCACGATCCAGCCCACGCCGCCCGTGGCCGTCACGAGACTGAGACCCAGCGCGGCAGCGATGGCCGGCGAGAGCGCGCGACGCCAGACGTAGCCCTCGTCCGCCGGCGTCGCCGCCGGACCGAGGCGCGCGAGCAGGTGGTAGCCGTCGATCAGGAGCATGCCGCCCACGACGAGACCTACCGGCAACAGGAGCAGCGCCGTCACGACTGCCACGCGCCGCGCCATCGTCGAGGAACCCCAGAAGCCGCGCATGGCGCAAACGAGGCCCGCTAGCCCGGTCCATTCATGAGGCTCGCGCACTTCGTGACGACGGTCGAAGCGAACCCGAGGCGGAGCGCGGATGCGGGAGCCACCGCCCGCGCCGCGAGGCCCGTCCTGAACGAGGACAGAGCGTCGAGATCACGGCGCGCCTGCGAATTCCCAGCCGTGGCTTCGTAGAGCAGGCGCAACGCGGAGATCGGCGCTCTGATCCGTTCAGGTGTGTGAGTCGTCATGAATGGTGCGGGCTAGACTGAGCGCGACGACGACGAACAGCGCCGGTCCT
>JAJRVY010000245.1 GCA_024277065.1 Planctomycetota bacterium | reverse complement strand
GTGCAGGCAGGAGGCACACGATGTTGCGCACAGATCTCTTGATGGGGCGCTTCGACCGCGTCGAGACCCTGGCCGACACGCCGAGCGGTCACGTCGTTCTGGCGACGTCTCCTGACGGCGCGCGCGCGGTGCTGCAACTGCTGGCCGAGGCGGCGGCCCTCAGCGGCGAGAGTGCCGTGCTCGCGGAGGTCGCCGGGAGCGGTGTGCCGGTGGCGCGCGCGGTGCACGACGCCGTCACGGGGCGCGCGGTCCTCGCTCTCGATCTGCCGCCCGACGTGCGCAGCCTGCGCGAGATGCGTGACCTGCCGCCGGCGACGCTGCGCGCCGGACTCGTGCGTCTGCTCACGGTGCTCAGTCGCGCCCACCTGCGCGGCCGCGTTCACGGGAACGTGGACGCCGATGCCGTTCTCGCGTCGCCCGCCGGCGGCTTCTGGCTGGTGGGATGGGGCGCGTCGCGGCGCCTGTGCGACATCGAGGAGAGCGATGCCTTCACGCCGGTGGCGCGCGACGTCTGCGGGCTGGGCGCTGCGTTCGCCGCGGCGCTCGTCGCTCACCCGGGCGACGGCGGCGGCCGCGACGTGCACAGCGGCCCCTCGCCGACCGTCTCGGAACTGGAGCGTTGCGGGGCGGATCGCGACTTCCGCCGCGTGCTCTCCCGTCTGCTTGCGCCCGACCCGCGCGATGCGTACTCGTCGGCGGGGGAGGTCCTCATCGACCTCGGCCATCCCGACACCCTCGACTGCTGGGAGTTCGTGCCCTTCGTCGAGCAGGGTGACGACCTGGACCGCGTGACGCGGGTATTCGACGCCCCCGCGACGCCGGGCGCCGGTGCGACGGCCGTCGAGATCGTCGGTCCGCACGGCTCCGGGAGGTCGCGCACGCTCACGTGGGTCGCCGCCGCGCTCCGCGCACGCGGCGCCGTCGTCCTGCACGCGTCGGCCGCCGGCCGCCCCTGGGGCGGGTTGGCGTCTCTCGCACGGCAGCTCACCCAGATCGTCGGGCGCGACTCGGCGCCGTGGCGTGAGCACGGCGACGCGTTGCGGCTGCTCGTCGCCGAGGACGGCGGGGCCACCGCCGGGAGCGTGCTGGCCGCTGCGGCGGCGCTGTCGGCGCTGGTCGAGAGCGCCCTCGGCGACGGCCGCGGCGCGGTGATCCTGGACGATGCCGACCAGGCGCCCGCGCACGCTGCGGCCGTGTGGTCGTCCCTGCGTCGCCGTTCGGCGGCGCAGGTCGGTGGGCGCGTCGTGTTCGTGTCGTCGCGGCTCAGCGCCTCGGCGGCCGAGGGCGCATCCGCTCCCGCGATCGTCGAGCTCGGGGATTGGTCGGTCACCGACGTGGAGCGCTTCCTCGAGGGTGTTATCGCGAATCCGCGGCTTGCCGCCGCCGTCGCGCCCATCGTGCGCAACCTGGCGGGCGGGTTGCCGGCGGAGATCGTCGGGCTGCTGCGCGATCTCGAGTCCCGTGGCTCCCTGACGCGCAGCGGGGACCGCTGGCGGCTGGAGATTCCCCTGCACGCACTGCCCGAGTTCACGCCGTCGGGATCGGGATCCGAGGACGTGCGCCGCGGGATGCGCGCCGCCGGCCGCGACTCCATCCGGCTCGCCGAAGTGCTGGCCGTGGCGCGCGAGGGGCTCTCGCGGGAGGACTGCGGGCGGCTGGCGGAACTCTCCGGGCCGCGCCTCTGGGCTGCGGCCGAGAAGGCCGAGAGGGCCGGCCTCGTGCGACGGGACGGGGCGACGTGGAGACTGCGCTCGGAGCGCGTGCGCATCCGCGTCATCGCTGCCATGTCCGCGTCGCGGCGGCGCTCCCTGCACAGGGAGATGCTCGTGCTGCTGCGATCACAGGCGCCGGACGAGCCCGGCCCCCAGGCGCTCCACGCCCGCGCCGCGCGGCATCCGGACGCGGCAGCGCTCACGCGGCAGGCGATCGACGATCTCGCGCGCCGCGGCTGCTTCGACAGCGCCGTCGCCCAGCTCGTCGATGCCGAGGAGCAGCTCGGCGAACCGGGTTGGGGGCGCCGCATGTGGGCCGAACGCATTGACCTGCTGCGTCACGCCGGTCGCCTCGGCGAGGCCGTCGAAGTCGCCGATCGCGTCCTCACGCATCCCGAGACGACGCCCACGGAGCGCGCCGACGCTCTCGTGCGGCGCGTCCGGGCGTTGCACGAGTCGCGGGACTGGGACGCCGTCATCGCACAGCCCCTGCCGGAAGACGGCGGGCATCCGGAGCAGCTCGCGGAGCTGCGCTACATGAGGGCGGCGGCGATGTGCGGTCTCTCCGAGGGCGTGCGCGCCGCGCGCGAAGCGCGCCTCGCCGCCGCGGAGCTCACGAGCGCGGCGCCCGGACCCGGCGCGGCGCATGCCGCTCTCGAGTACGACTTCCGCGTGGCGTTGAGTACGTGCGACTATCGCGCGGCGTGCTCCGTTCTCGTGCGCCTCCTGCGCCTCAACCGCGCGGCCGGCCGCATGCCCGAGGTCGTCCGCGATCTGGCGCGGCTGGGCGGCGTGCTGCGGACATCGGGGCGCAGTGCAGCAGCGCTCGCCGTCTTTCGTCGCGCGGCGGCGCTGGCCGAGGACGTGCCCGAGGGGTTGCGCCACGTGCGGGCGGCCGTCCTCGGCGGCCTCGGGCTGGCGCCGACGGAACTCGACGATGTGGCGAGGGCGGAGTCGCAGTTCCGGCTGGCCGACCTCTACGAGCAGACCTGCGCGCCCATCCTCGTCTCGACCGCGCGGCTGCGCCGCGTGTTCACGCGCGTGGTCACACGTGCCCGCGGCGCGGCGGACCACGCCACCATACGCCGCTACGCATCGCGGCTGGCCACGGCGCCGCGCGCCGAGCTCCTGGCGTGGTCCTTCATCCTGGCCGCGCCGCTCGAGATCCTCGGCCACCAGCCCGCCCTCGAGCGCTTCGCGGCGCGCCTCGCCGGCATGGACGGCGGTCCCCCGCGCGTGCGCCTCGTGCGGCGTGCACTCGTTCGCGGGCGCTTGTTGTGGAGCGACCCGCCGGTCCCCCCACTCGAGGGCATCGACGCGGAAACGCTCGGTCTCTTCGAGGCCGATGGCGCCGCCGCGGCCGCGGGTGCCGAGCCGCCGGCGCGCCCCCCCAACGTGCCGGACAGCCTCGCGTCGAGTCCCCGCGGGCTGGCGATGGCGTGGACGATCCGCAGCGGCCGCGCCCTCGATCTGCCCGGCGCGCGCTCGTGGACGACCGCGGTGTTCTGCCGGAGCCTGCGCGTCACCGTCGTCACGCCCTCCACGCTGGCCCTCGCGCTGGCGCTCGGGATCTGGCGCGGCGAGGAGCTGGCCGCCCGCTCCTGGCGCTGGATCGCCTGGGTGCGCTCGTCGTACGAGGGCCGGTGGTTCCCGCCTCTGCGCTGGCAGGCGCACCTGCTGGACGGCAAGCTGCGCTGGCGGGCCGGGCGGCTGTCGGCGGCGGCGCGCTCGGTGACGCTGGCCGTGGACCAGGCGCGCTGGCTGCTCTCGGAGCCCTTCGGCGCCTGGGGCGAGCGCGAGTGCGCGGTGGCGCTGCGCACGATCGCCGCCCGTACGCCTGCGGGCGTTCTTCGCGACGCCGGCCACACGGATCTCGCCGCCGCGCCGCGGCGGCAGGAGGCCGCTGCCGGCCGCCCTCCTGTCGGCCCACCGCGAGCGGCGCGCGCCGGGGCCGCGCTCCCGCCGCGGCCGGCCGCCGCGCTCGTCTTCGCCGCTTCCGCAGCGGCCCTCGCGCGCTACGTGCGCTGCGAGGCTCGGGTCGTTGCCGCCGCCGGTCAGGCCGCCGACCCGGTACCGGGCGTGCACCGCCTGGGCCCGATGCTGGTCGTGTTCCTGCCGGAGATGCTGTCGGCGCGGGATCTGCGTGACGCGCTGGGCGCCGTGCGGCGCGCGCGCGAGGCTGGGGAGCGCGTGCTCGTCGCCAGCGCCCTCCGCGAGGACGAGATCGAGCGCGCGGGCGTCGGCGTGCGCCTGCTGCTGGAGGCCGCGTCGGGCCTGCGCGTGCGGCTGGCGGTCGAGCCCGAAGGAGCCGCTGCGCACGTCGATCGCTTCGTGGCCGCCCTCGAGTGCGAGCGCAGCGGCCTGCGCGTCGGCCCGGACGCGCGCAACCTGATCGGGGCCTACGCGTGGCCCGGCGGCGACGGTGAGGTGGCCGCCGTCGCGGCGTCGGCCGCCGCATTGGCGGCGGGCGAGATCACGCCGCCCGTCCTGCGGCGCTGCGGGGTCGTCGGGCCGCCGGGGGGCGCGGAGGCGGTAGACGCCGCGACGCGTCGCATCCTCGACGCGCTGGCCGTGTCGGCACCGCGCTCGGTGGGGGAACTGGAGGCCGCCACAGGTCTGCCGCGGCGTACCATCCAGCGCCGCCTCAGCGCCCTCACCGCGGACCACGTGCTCGAGCGCCTCGGCGCCGGGCGCGCCGTGCGCTACCGCCCCCCACCCGCTCAAGGCTGAGCGTCGGGAATCTCGACAGAGGGGCGGAGATGTCGCCCCCGTCCCCGACCGTCGATCCGCAATGGCCCACGGAGCTGGGCTGCTACACCGTCGAGCGGGCGGTGACCCCTCGCGCGGCGCTGGGGCGCGACCTCTCCGGGCGCGCGGTGTGGCTGCACTGGAGTCCCTGCGAGGGCGACGCCGACGACCCCTGCGGCGCCGAGCGCGAGTACGGCGCGCTCGGCGTCAACCCCGCCCGTGCCGTGCCGCAGGCGCTCGATCTCGTGCGGGAGCCCGGCCGCTGTTGGTCGGTGACCGCCGTCGTCGAGGGCGTCTCGCTCGCGCAGGCCATCGCCGAGGGGCGCCGCCTCGACGTCGGCCGCGTCGCCGCCTGCCTGCTCGCCGCGCTGCGTCGCGCGCACGCCGCTGGCTGGGTACACGGCGACGTCAAGCCGGCCAACGTCATGCTGCGCTCGGACGGCACGGCCGTCCTCGTGGACTGGGAACTCGCGGCCCGCGTCGGCCGCCCGGCGTCGCCGGGCAGCCTGGGCTACGCACTCCCGTCCGCCTGGGAGGGCGGCCATCGCGCCGAGACGCGTGGCGACACGTACTCCCTCGCCGTGCTCCTGGCCGAGGTGCTCGTCGGCGCGCGCCTCTTCACGGGCGATCGGGCGAGCGTGATCGCGGCGCAGCGCGAGTTTCGCTTCGCCTCCCTCGCGTGCGCCGACGCCGTCGTGCGGCGTGTCTTCGCCGCGGCCGACGACGGCGTGGGCGCCGAGGGCGCCTGTGCACCGTTCGGCGCCGCACTGCTCGACATGCGCGCCGCGCACGTGCTGCGGCTCTCGGTGCGCGGCGCCGCCAGCACGATCGTCGCCGCCGTCGGGCGTGGTGCGCCCGCGCTCGCCGAGACCGTGGCCTTCGACGATCAACGCGCGCAGCTCGCGGCGGCTGTGGCGCAGAGCTGGCGCACGTCGCTGTGCGAGAACGCGGTGACGCTCGACGCCGTGCTCGGCGCGCCCGCGGCCACGGCGGCGGGTGGTGATCAAGGGGCCGTCGATGCCGCACGGGAGCGGCTGCGCACCCTCGGCCGGGAGCTGGCGCGGCGCCTGGCGCCGCTGGGTCCCGGAGCGGTGATCGTGGACGCCCACGCGGCGGAGGGGGATCTCGCTCTTCTCACCGACGAGCTCCTGCGGGCCTCGGAGCTCGAGTCCGACCAGGCGTGGCGCGTCGTGCGCGTGGACGCTGCGGACGCGCGCACCGTCTCGCGTGGCGCGCGGCGCGGGGCGGCCCGCGACGCGCTGCAGGTGGCCCTGGCGACGTCGCACGTCGCCGGGGCGCTGTGCGAGGCCGTCGTGCATGCGCGCGTGGATCTCCTGGCCCCCGCCCTCGTGGCCGTCTGCGACGTCGCCCGCGCCGGCGGGCTGAGCGGCAGCGCGGGGCACGTGGAGTGCGCCTCGGACGGCGGCGACAGCCAGCGGCGCTGGATCGGCGACCTGGATCGCCGCCTGCGGGGCCTCGAAGCGCCGCGCGGCGCCGTCGCTTACGACGCCCATGGCGGGGAGGAAGAGGGGGGCGGGCTCCCGGGAGCCGAGCGGCTGCTGCTGCGCGGCGACGCCCTGGGCGCGTACCGGCTGCTCGTGCGCGCCAGCACCGTGCTACGCGCTGCCGCTCGGCCGCCTCCGGCCGATGTCGTGCGCCTGGCGGATGCGTGGATGGAGTACGGCAACATGGCCGCCGCGGCGGCGGTCCTCGACCTGCTCGAGGCATCGCGGCGCACGGTCGCCGTGTGGCGCCGCCTGGGGCGCATCGCCGCCACGGACGTGGACGGCGCGGGCCTGCGGGCGGTCGTGGCGGGCATGCGCGCCCTCGGCATCGACGACGGCGATCTCGAGCTCTGTCGCTTCCGCGCCGTGGCGCTCTACTGCGCAGCGGACTTCGACGCGGCGCACGCGATCCTGCGCGTGGCGTGCCGCGCCCGGGGGGCCACGAGCGAGCGCCTCGCTCTCGTCGATGCCGTCGCGAGCTGGAGCGCCGTCACCCGCCGCCGGGGCCGAAAGGAGAGCGCGCTGCGCCTGCTGCGGCTGGCGCGGGGGCTCGCCGACGAGTGCGGGGCGGTGCGCGCGGCGCTGACCATCGACGCCAATCTTCTGGTCCACGCGGCGCGAGGCTCGGGCGACGGGGCGCAGGCCGGGGCCTGGTCCGATCTGGCGGCGCGCTGCGCGCGCTGGGGGCTGCACGCCGCGGCCCGGCGGCACCTGGTTCGGGCGGCGATGATGTACGTAGAGGCGGAAGAGTTGGAGCGCGCCGAGGATTCGCTCGTCGGTGCTGCCGTGGCGGCGGCGGCGGGCGGGCGGGTGGGCGCCGTGTGGCAGGCGATGCAGGACTACGTCGCCTTGCAGGTGCGTGCGCGCCGGGACCTGCCCCTTCCAGGACTCGTCCGTCCACCCGTTGGGGATCCGAATGCTGCGGCCTGGTGGCGGTGGCTGGCGGCCGCGCTCGGCGAGGCGAGCCTGGCCGCGCGCGTGGATCTCGGCGCCTCGCCCCTGCCCGCTAGAGGCCGCGGCCGCGGCGTGCGGCTCGCCCGCGTACTCCTGCGCTGGGTGGCCCGCGGCGGCGACGCCTCGTCGCGCCTGGCGCGCGTGCTGCGCTCCGCGCTCCGCGAGTTCGGCAGCCAGGCGCCCGCGGTGGGTGCCCTGGCGCGCTACGCGGCGCGCGGGGCGGCGGACCCCTGGCCGCTGCTCGGCCTGCTGGCGGTGCTGCGCGACGCGCTCGAGGAGGACGAGGCGCTGCGCGACGCGGCCCTGGCCTTCCACGCCGAGGCCTTCGTGTGGGGCGGGGTGGCCGACTCCGCTGCGGCGGCCTGGCTGCGCTCGCACGCGCCCGACATCGACGAGGCCCGGCCGTTCGGCGTGCTGGCCTGGGAGTGGCGCCTGGCCATGCTGCGCGCGGACACCGTCCTCGGCCACGAGCCCGACGTGGACGCGCGCCTCGAG
>JAJRVY010000244.1 GCA_024277065.1 Planctomycetota bacterium | reverse complement strand
CACTCGAGGAACTGCAGTGCGAGGAGAAGGAACCCGAGTTGCGCGAGGTGCTTCCGGGTCGCTTCTGCCGCTGCCATCTCGTGGACGGCGTGGCGCGCGCGACCGTCGGCTCCGGTGCGGGGGGGAACGGCAGGTGAGCGACTCGACGACCGTCCGCACGGACACGACGCTCGGCGTGGACGATCTCCTCGCCGTGCGCGACCTGCGCATCCACTACCCGATCCACGGCGGCGTGTTCCTGAAGCGCATCGGCGAGGTCAAGGCCGTGGACGGCATCTCGTTCGGGATCAAGAAGGGCGAGACACTCGGGCTCGTCGGCGAGTCGGGCTGCGGCAAGACGACCGTCGGCAAGGGCATCATGCGCCTCGTGGACATCACGTCCGGGCAGATCGTCCTGAAGCGGCGCAACGGACAGAGCGTCGATCTCGTGCCTCTGAGCCGCAGCGAGATGCGCCCCATCCGGTCCGAGATCCAGATGATCTTCCAGGACCCCTACTCGTCGCTGAATCCGCGCTGGTCGGTGGGGGACATCATCGCCGAGCCACTGGGCGTCCACCATCCCGGCATGAGCCGCAAGGAGCGCGACGAGAAGGTCGCCTGGCTGCTCGAGAAGGTGGGGCTGACCGGCGAGCAGGCGTTCCGTTATCCGCATGAGTTCTCGGGCGGGCAGCGCCAGCGCGTCGGCATCGCCCGTGCGCTCGCGACGAGCCCCGAGCTGCTCATCGCCGACGAGCCCGTGTCGGCTCTGGACGTGTCGATCCAGGCGCAGGTCGTGAATCTCATGCAGGATCTGCAGGAGGAGTTCGCGCTGGCGTACCTGTTCATCGCGCACGACCTCTCGATCGTCGAGCACATCAGCCACCGCATCGCGGTCATGTATCTCGGCAACATCATGGAGATCGGGCCGGGACGCGAGGTGTACGACCACCCTGTGCATCCCTACACGAAGGCCCTGCTCTCGGCCGTGCCGCTTCCCGACCCGGCGCTCGAGCGGCCGGATCGCATCGTGCTGAAGGGCGAAGTCCCCAGCCCCCTCGCCAAGCCTTCGGGCTGCCCGTTCCGCACGCGCTGCCCATTGGCCGAGCCGTCCTGCGCCGAGCACGTGCCGGCGCTCGAGCGGGTCGGCAGCGACCACGCCGTCGCCTGCCCGATCGTCACCGGAAATGGCTGACGGACGGTCCCGCATCGCGGCGCACACGCAAGGTCCGGGGACGACCACGTAGGGTCGCCCCTACGACGGTGAACGGTTGTCCGCGACCGCCAGGGAACAGCGTGGCCGCGTCCCTCGCGCGCCGGTCGCGGAGCGTCGCCGACGTCGCGCATCCGCGTCTGGCGCCGTAGGGGGCGCCCTATGTGGCGCTCCCGGATGTCCCGTGTCGCGGCGCAGCGACCCTGTCCGAGCTTGGTGGCGGCGATGGCGGATCGGAGGGCTCCGTTGCTCGAGCCTGTTAGTTGCGCTCGAGCCCGTTAGTTGCGGCCGTCCCTTGCGGGTCAGTGGCGGAGGCGGGGGTCCATGGCGTCGCGCAGGCCTTGGCCGAAGAGGTTGAAGGCCGTCAGGGTCACGAAGATGACGATGCCGGGCGCCAGCACGAGGTGCGTCAGGCCCTCGGCGACGTACTGGCGGCCCTGCGCGATGACCTCACCCCACGACGAGGCGTTGGCGTCGCCGAACCCGAGGAAGGACAGCGACGACTCGGTCAGGACGGCGCCCGCGATGCCGAACGCCACGGCCACGAACACCGGCGCGATGGAGTTGGGCAGGATGTGCCGGAACATGATGCTGCCGCGGCCGATGCCCAGCGCCTCGGCCGCCGTCACGTACTCCTGCGCCCGCGACTTCAGGACCTCGCCGCGCGTCAGCCGGAAGATGCCGGTCCACGACACGAGCACGATCACGAGCATGATGTTCACGATCGACGGCGGCACGAAGGCGATCACGGCGATGATCAGGAAGAACGTCGGGAAGCACATCACGATCTCGACCACGCGCGACAGGATCAGATCGACCCACTTGCCGAAGTATCCCGCGACGACGCCCAGGATCACGCCGATGAGGGTCGCGAGGCCCATCGCCACGACGCCCACCGTGATCGCCACGACGCACCCGTGCACGATGCGCGCGAGCACGTCGCGTCCGCGGTCGTCGGTGCCGAGCAGGTGCCCCGACGAGAGCGACGGCCGCAGCTTGATCGCCACGGGGTCGAACTGCTGCGGGTTCCACTCGATCGGCGGCCAGGCGCTGAAGCCGAAGTCGCCGGGCTGCTCGGCACGCGCCTCCTTCCACGAGAGACCCTCGAGGTCCGCGTAGTGCTCGGAGAACGGGAAGTAGCGATCGGTCAGCTCGAAGCTCTTGAGCGCGTAGCGCATGCTCTGCCACGGGACCCAGTTGTCCACGTACGTGGCGAAGGCCGGAAAGCGCAGCTTGCCCTTGAACGTGCAGATGATGGGCCGGTCGTTGGCGATGAGCGGCGCGAAGAGCGCGACGGCGACGATCGCCACGATGAGGTAGAGCCCGAGCATGCCCTGGCGGTTCTTGCGGAACTGCGTGCGCACGATGGACCAGTACGAGCGGCCCGCCGCGTCCTGCTGCGCGCTGAGCGTTGCGAGCTCGGTGCCCCTCTTCGCGCCGCCGAGCCTCGCGTCCTCACCCGTTGCCCGCGCAGCGGCGGATCCCCGCTTGCCGTCGCCGTTCACCGGTGCGTGATCCTGGGGTCCACGATCGTGTAGAGGATGTCGCTGACGAGCACACCGAGCAGCGTGAGCAGCGCGCTGGCGGTCGTGATGGCCATGACCACGGGATAGTCACGCTGCAGAATGGCCTCGAACGCGAGCATCCCCATACCGCGAATGCTGAAGATGTACTCGACGATCACCGAGCCGCCGATCATCGCCGGCAGCAGCGTGCCCACCAGCGTGACGATGGCGATGAGCGAGTTGCGCAGGGCGTGCTTGTAGATCACGACGTGCTCGGACAGTCCCTTGGCGCGCGCCGTCCGCACGTAGTCCTGCTGGATCGATTCGAGGAGCGACGTGCGGGCGTAGCGCGACAGGCTGGCGAAGCCGCCGTAGGTCAGCACGATCATCGGCAGCACGAGGTGCAGGCCCCAGTCGCCGAGCCACTGCAGGTACGACATGTCGGCCTGGTTCGTCGCGTGCAGGCCGACGGACGGGAACCAGTCGAAGTTGCGCTGCGAGCTGAAGTACATGATGATGATCGTGGCGAGGAAGAAGCTCGGCAGCGACCACAGCATGAACACGATGGCCGACGTCACGTTGTCGTAGAGCTGCCCGCGCTTGACGGCGGCCTGCACGCCGAGGGGGATCGCGATGAGGTACATCAGCAGGAACGCGCCGACGTTGAGGCCGAGCGTGACGGGCACGCGCTCCTTGATCTTGTCGATGACCGGCTTGTTGTCCGTGAACGAGCGCCCGAAGTCACCGACGGCGAGCTTGCTCACCCACGACCAGTACTGCTTCCACGCCGGCGTCTTGCGCCAGCTCTCGCCCACGGAGTAGAGGCGCGCGCCGTCGCCGGACACGACCAGCCCGAACACGCGGCCCGTGTTCTCGGGCGCCTGCGCGGTCTGCCGCGCCTCGGTGACGTCCCACGTGCGGATCGTCTCGTCGCGCCCGCCGGAGAACAGCGTGCGCCCGTCGGGGTGGAAGGCGACGGCCGTCGCCGGGCGGTAGTGCCCCTCGAGCTCGGCGCGCAGGGAGCCGTCGGCGACGCCGTAGACGCGCACGCCCTGGTCGTCGCACGCTGTCGCGAGCAGCGCGCCGTCGCGCGAGAGCGCGATGTCGTTGATGGGCTGGCTCACCTTGCCGAGGCGCCGCGTCTCCTTCCAGTCGGCGGTGCTCCACACGCGGACCTCGCCGTCGTAGCCGGCCGTGAAGAGTCGCTCTCCGCCGGGGGCGACGGCCACCGCCGTGACGTAGTTGTTGTGGCCGACGAGACGCGCCGTGACGGCGCCCGTGGCGGCGTCGTGCACACGCACCGTGCCGTCGTCGCAGGCGGTCACGAAACGCGCGCCACCCGGCAGGAACGCGATGTCCTTCACCGGTCGCCCCAGCTCTTCGGCCGACTGCAGCAGTGCGCCGGACCCGGTGTCGTGGATGCGCACGGCGCCGTCGCCGTCGGCGGAGACGAGGCGCGCACCGTCCGGAGACACGGCGACCGCGAGCACGCCGACGGGGTGCGGGTCGAACGAGAGCACCGTCTCGCCGCTCGCCGTGTCCAGGGCGAGAACCTGCCCGTCGCCGAGTCCGACGTAGAGACGCGAGTCGTCCGGCGCGCGCGCCACCGCCTGCGCCCACGACGCCGCGAAGTCCCCGAGCGTCTCCGCCTGCTCCATGTCGGCGACCGTCTTGAAGCGGTCGCTGCTCTTCCAGTCGCGCGCGCCGACCGCCGCCGCGCCGTCCCAGACGGCCACAGCGCGCAACTCATCCATCATCCCGAGGAGCTTCTTCTTGGCCTTGATGGCGTCGGCCATGCGCGCCGGGTCGTCGTTGCCCCCGCCCTCGCTCGCCTGCGGCCCCGTGCCCTGGCCCATCTTGGTCGCCACGTGATCACCGGGTGCCATCAGCACGATCAGGAACGTCAGCAGCGAGATCCCGATGAGCGTCGGGACCATCGCGAACATGCGTTTGAGGAGATAGGTGATCATGCGCGCGCCAGTGGGCTGCTACTCGTGCAGCACGTTCTCCGGCTTCACCCAGAAGTCGAACATGCGCAGCCCCGCGGGACGTATCCGGACGCCCTCGAAGCGCTTGTTCTGCAGCACCGACACCAGGCTGTGGTTGAGCAGCGTCTGCGGCTGTGCGTCGTAGAAGAGCCGGTTAAACTCGTGGAACAGTGCGATGCGCTTGTCCTCGTCGAACTCCTCACGGATCTGCGCGAGGATCTCGTCCACGCGCGGGTCGCGCCAGCCCGGATCGTTGCCCCCGCGCGGGCGATCGGCGCTGCTGTGGTAGCTGTCGTAGAGATCGATCCAGGGGTCGCCGAACGAGTTGTAGAGCGCGATGCCGTCGAAGCGCCGCTCGTAGAAGTCCTGGATGAACGTGGACCACTCGAGGGAGCGCACCGACATGCGGATGCCGGCCTTCTTGCAGGCGTCCTCGATGGCGCTGCCGACGCGCTTGTAGAAGACGCCCACCTGCGGCACCTTGAGCTCCCACTCGAAGGGCTTGCCGTCCTTGTCCAGGATGCCGTCGCCGTCGGTGTCCGTCCACCCCGCCTCGGCCAAGAGCACCTTGGCGCGCTCGGGATCGAAGGGATGCGGCACCAGGTCGTTCGAGTAGATCTTGTAGACCCGCTTCTCGGGCAGGACGGCGATCGTGCCCTTGCCGCGGTTGATCTCGTCGAGGATCCACTGCCGGTTGACCAGGTGCGTCATGGCGGTGCGCACGCGCGCGTCGTCGAACGGGGGCTGGCGGCAGTTCCACGAGATGAACGAGAAGCCCAGGCCCATGTGGTCGTACTGGTAGAAGTTCGCGATCGACGTGATCGTCGCGTCCTTGCTGATCTCGTCTTCCCAGCGATCGGCGCTGAGCACGGTGACGTCGAAGTCCTGCTTGCGGAACGCCTCGAAGGCGCTGACCTCATCGGAGATGAACACCCAGCGCATCTGCGTGAAGTTGTACCAATCGGGATGTACCTGCATGCCGAACCAGAACGGGTTCTGCACGAGCTTGATGAACTCGCTGTTGGCGTCGTTCTCGTCGGCCAGGTAGTAGGGGCCGGTGCCGGGGCAGGGGATGCGGATCTCGTTGAAGACCTTGCCGAACCCGGGCTTGCCCGGCTCGATCGACCAGCCGGTGATGTCCAGGCGCTCGGCGAACTTCGGGATCTGCTCCTCGTACCAGGCCTTGTTGAGCGCGCGCAGCGAGTAGCCCACCGAGTAGAGCCCGCGCCAGTACTTCTTCTTGTACCTGACGACCACGGTGAAGGGGTCCGGCGTGGCCATCGACTCCACGTCCTGGAACTCCCCGCGCATGCTCTCGGCCTCGACCTCGGGGTCGCGCATGACGTCGAACGAGAACTTCACGTCGGCCGACGTGAACGGGCGGCCGTCGGCGAACTGCACGCCGCGCCGCAGGTGGTACGTGTAGGTGAGCTTGTCGGCGGCCACCTCCCAACTCGTCGCGAGCTCGGGCATGACCAGGTTGAGGTCGTCGGGGTTGACGTCGAGCAGGCGCCCGAGGATGTAGCGCGTCACCTGCGAGGTCGCGCCCTCGTTGCTCGTGTAGTAGTTGAGCGTCGCGGCGGGGCTGCCGCTGCGCGCGACGTACCAGTCGTTCTGCGGCCGCGGCTTGTCCCGGATGCGCAGCGGCGCGTCCGGCACGGCGCCCTCGACGTACGTCACGTTGGCCCTGCGTCCACCCCAGCCGGTGACGACGACCGGCGACGGATCGCCCGCCACGCGCGCCGCCGTGCCGCCGGCCCCGCCGTTGCTCATGCCGCCGCCGCCGCCGCCGTAGCCGCCGGCGGCGATCTCCTTGCGCAGTTCGATGAACTGCCGCTCGAGACGGTCGTTTGAGCACGTCATCATCAGCGTCGTCAGCAGCAGGCCGCCGAGCAGCACGGTGTTGACGATCGTGAGTGTCGGTCTGCCTTCGGCCATGGATGCTCTCCGTTGCGTCTCCGGCGCGGCGTCTGCCGTCCGCCGCCGGACGTGGGAGTCTATATGCGCGCGCGGCGCCGGTTCGACTGTCAGCGCCCCCGGCGCCTCTTTGCGGGATTGGGGTTGCGGGGCGCCTGCTTCTTGCGGGCGTTGCGTGCTCGTTCCCAGAAGGCCGCCTTCTGCCTCTCGGGCGACGTGCGCCGCCGACGCGGGCGCGCGGCGCGGGCCTCCTCGGACTCGTCGTCGCGCTGCTGCCCGCGGTTCTGGGGGCCCATGGGATCGAGCCCCGTGGGGCGCTGGTCGTAGTCGAAGCCGTCGAACGTGACGATCTCGACCTCGACGCCCACGCGCGCCGCGAGCTTCGCCGTGTGCTTTCTCTCGGGCGGTGCGGCGAGCGTGATCGCCGTGCCCTCCCCGAACGCGCGCGCCGTGCGCCCCACGCGGTGCGCGTACGTCTCGGGCCTCCTGGGCAGGTCGAAGATGATGACGTGTGTCAGGTTCGGCAGGTCCAGACCGCGCTCGGCGAGGTCCGTGGCGACGAGCACCCGCAGGCGGCTCTCGCGGAAGCCCGTCAGGGCGGCGTCGCGGTCTTCCTGCTTGCGTCCGGCGTGCAGCGACTCGGCGGCCACGCCGACCTCGTTCAGCCACCTGGCGAGCGCGCCGCAGCGGAAGCGCGACGACGTGAAGACGAGCGCGGTGCGTACGTCGTCGCGTTGCAGGAGATGCGCGAGCAGGAGCCTCTTGAGCGGCGCGCGCACGATCGACACCTGGTGCCGGATGCCCGGCGGGATCGGACGGTCGTCGTCCGCCGCGGCGCGCACGCGGACGGGGTCGTCCAGCAGCTCCGCGGCCAACTCCTCGATGGCCGCGGGGATCGTCGCCGAATAGAGCAGGGTTTGGCGCGGCGGCGGGACGAGGGCCAGGCAGCGCCGCACGTGGGGCAGGAAGCCCAGATCGAGCATGCGATCGGCCTCGTCGAGGACCACCGTGCGGATCGCGTCGGCGCGGAGGTTACCGCGGCGGGCGTGGTCGAGGAGCCGTCCCGGCGTCGCGATGACGAGGTCGCAGCCGGCGGCGAGCACACGCGCCTGGATGCGCACGGGCTCGCCTCCCGTGAGGCGTGCGCAGCGCAGGCCGGGGGGAGCCAGCAGCGCGTCGGCGACGCTCGCGACCTGGATCGCCAGTTCCCGCGTCGGCGCGAGGACGAGAGCGCGCGGCCGGCCGTCGCCGGCGCCGGTGCCAGTTGCAGTGCCAGTGGCCGTGGACAGCAGACGATGGGCGACGGGCACGAGATACGCGAGCGTCTTGCCGCTCCCCGTCTCGGCCGACACCACGACGTCGCGCCCCGCGAGAGCCGGTGGGATGGCGTCGGCCTGCACCGGCAGCGGCCGCTCGAAGCCCGTCGCGGCGAGAGCCTCGCGCAGCGCGGGAGCAACGTCGAAGGCGGCGAAGCGGGACATCATGCACAGATTGTGCCCGCCGGGGGGCGGCGAGCGCAGAGGCATGACGGCGCCGTCTGCGGCGAGGCACCGGGCGGGGCCACTGTCGGGCCGTGCCGGGCCGGAGGGGGTGTCCCGAACCAGGACCGGCGGCGAGGAGGGGGTCCAGACGACTTGCGTCGCCCCCGTTCACACGAACGGACTCCTCGGTCACCGGCCCCGGTCCTCGCGGAGAGCGCTCCTCCCTCACGAGGGGGACTTGCCTGTCTGTCCCCGAGCGGGAACGAAACAACGTTTGCAAGGCTCGTGCCGGAGCGTGCCAGGCTCGCGTCGCGCGTCCAGACGTAAGCCGTCCCTTACATCTGTCAAGCGCGTTGACTTGTCGGGGACATTCTCTCGGCGTCAGCGGTCGGCGAGCTCGTCCGCGAGGCGCCGGATGCGCGCGGCCTCGGCATCGTCCAGCAGCTCCGCGGCGTGGCGCAGGGCCGCTGCGGCGTCCTTGCCGCGGCCTTCCGCGGCGAGGGCGCGGGCGCGCTTCTCGATGGTGGCCGTTGGCGAGCGCGAGAGGCCGAGCACGACAACCGCGCCGAGCAGGAACGTCGCGACGACGGCGAGGATCACGACCGCCGGGCTGTGCCGAGGCACGCCGCGGCTGCGGGTGGGGTGCGCCTCGGGGGCGGCCGAGCCCTCTGCCGGCGGCTCCGTCGCGCCCGCTGCCGTCGGCCCGGTCGCGCCCGCCGGCGCGGTGAGTTCGCCCGCCGCGGCGGTGGCGCCCGGCTCGTCGGCTCCGTCGGCGCCGCGGCCCGTGCTGCCGTCCGTGCCGAGGGCGGCGGAGAGCTGCGCAGCGAGCGGTTGGTCCCCCTTCTCGACGAGCATGAGATCGAGCAGGAGTTCGTCCCAGTTGCGGTAGCGGCGCGCGCGGTCGCAGCGGCCCATGCGGCGGATCACGGTCGCGAGCCGAGGGGAGATGTCGGCGCCCT
>JAJRVY010000243.1 GCA_024277065.1 Planctomycetota bacterium | reverse complement strand
GCGCCGAGCTGCGCCAGAACCTGCGCGTCGCGACGGTCGTTCTTCTTCGGCGAGTCCCAGATCGCGCGCAGCCGTCGCGCGTCGGCGACGATCACCTCGTGTCCGTGCTGCGCCACGATGCGGCTCACCCACGGGGACTGTCCGCCGCACTCCATCACCACGCGAGCACGCTCGAGATCTCGGAAGAAGAGCTCCACGTCGGTGCGCCCCGTGCCGATCACGCCCTCGGCGGTGATCTCGCCGGTGGCGCGCTCCAGCACGCACACGTGGATCTTGCGGTCTCCGAGGTCCATCCCGATCACGAAGCGCGTAGACTTCGTCATGGCTGGTCTCCTTTGGGCGGTGTGCGCCCGATGGTCAACGAGTACCCCCTGAGGGTCACTTCGTCCGGGAGACCGGCCTTCTCATCTCATCAGATACTGATGACGGACCCGAATGGGAGCGGTTCTTCGCTGCTCTGGACAAGGATCGTTCGCCCACGGCGTACATTTTCCGATCCACCAAGCGTGGTAAGTCGGGTGGCTATCAGGACTGCGACTGAGGTAGGGGCTAACAAACGGTTGGAGACGGACGCGGCTTCGCCGCGCCGCTCAGCCGTGAGCGTTGGGAGGACCCGGAGGACGACATGACTGAGCGGGTCTCCAAGACGTCCCCCTCCGCCGACGTCTCCCTTCGGGAGGTGGAGGACGAAGATCTCCCCATCGTCTTTGAGCACGGACTCCATCACTGTCAGGACCGTCCTTTTCGAGGAGCGCGTCGCCGGACACATCGCGAGCTTCGAGAGAGGCGCCGACCGCGAGGTCACCTTCTGGATCGACAGAGGGCATTGGGGCAAGGGCGTCGCGACAAGGTCGCTCTCGCTGTTCCTGCACACGGACCGGATTCGCCCGCTCTACGCGCGGGCTGTCAAGGACAACGCCGCCTCCATCAGGGTACTGGAGAAGTGCGGCTTCAGGCCGTTCGGCGAAGACAAGGGCTTCGCCCATGGACGGTGCGCCGAGGTCGAGGAACTCATCTTGGAACTCGAGGCCGGATGACGCTTCGCCGCCGAACAAGCCGCTGCAACTGGCGGATCGGCACTGTCACGGCCCGTGCTTGCACGCGGTCCGCGCCAGCACCGCCCGCAGTTGAGCGGCCGGGCGCTGCGCGAGAGCGATGCGCTTCACGCCCGTGCCGCGAGGATCACGGGGGATCACATGTTGCGGCGGTACTGACCACCGACTTCGTAGAGCGCTGCGCTGATCTGGCCGAGGCTGGCCACCTTCGCGGTCTCCATGAGCTCGGCGAAGATGTTGGAGTGGGCGAGGGCGGCTTCCTGCAGGCGCTTGAGGGCGTCCGTGGCGACGCCCTCGTTGCGGGCGTGGAAGGCCTCGAGCTTCTTGATCTGGCGGTCCTCCTCGTCGTCCGTCGAGCGCATGACGTCGCGGGCGCGCATGATCGGTGAGCCGTCTTTCCCGAGGAAGGTGTTGACACCGATGATCGGCATCTCGCCGCTCATCTTCTTGTGCTCGTAGTGGAGTGACTCCTCCTGGATCTTGCCGCGCTGGTACATGGTCTCCATCGCGCCGAGGACGCCGCCGCGCTCGCTGATGCGCTCGAACTCGGTGAGCACCGCCTCCTCGACGAGGTCCGAGAGGTCCTCGACGATGAAACTGCCCTGCAGCGGGTTCTCGTTGTTCGCCTGGCCGAGCTCGCGGTTGATGATGAGTTGGATGGCCATCGCGCGGCGTACGGACTCCTCGGTGGGGGTCGTGATCGCCTCGTCGTAGGCGTTGGTGTGCAGGCTCTGGCAGTTGTCGTAGATGGCGTAGAGCGCCTGCAGCGTCGTGCGGATGTCGTTGAAGGATATCTCCTGCGCGTGCAGCGAGCGGCCCGACGTCTGGATGTGGTACTTGAGCTTCTGACTGCGCTCGCCGGCGCCGTAGCGCAGCTTCATGGCCTTGGCCCAGATGCGCCGCGCCACGCGACCGATGACCGCATACTCGGCGTCGAGCCCGTTGCTGAAGAAGAACGAGAGGTTGGGCGCGAAGGCGTCGATCTCCATGCCGCGCGCGAGGTAGTACTCGACGTACGTGAAGCCGTTCGAGAGCGTCAGCGCGAGCTGCGTGATCGGGTTCGCGCCGGCCTCCGCGATGTGGTAGCCGCTGATCGACACCGAGTAGAAGTTGCGCACGCCGCGCTCGATGAAGTGCGACTGGATGTCGCCCATCATGCGCAGCGCGAACTCGGTCGAGAAGATGCAGGTGTTCTGGGCCTGGTCCTCCTTGAGGATGTCGGCCTGCACCGTGCCGCGCACGGAGTGCAGAGCGCGCTCCCTGCACGCCGCGTAGACGTCGGCCGGCAGCACCCGGTCGCCGGTGACGCCGAGCAGCATCAGTCCCAGTCCGTCGTGGCCCTCGGGCAGCTCACCGGCGTACGTCGGGCGCGCGGCGCCCTTCGCGGCGTAGATCGCGTCGATCTTCGTCTGCACCTCGCTCTCGAGGCCGTTCTCGGTGATGTACTGCTCGCACTGCTGGTCGATGGCGGCGTTCAGGAAGAATGCGAGCACCATCGGCGCCGGGCCGTTGATCGTCATCGACACCGACGTCTTGGGGCTGCAGAGGTCGAAGCCGCTGTAGAGCTTCTTGGCGTCGTCCACCGTGCAGATGGAGACGCCCGCGTTGCCGACCTTGCCGTAGATGTCCGGGCGCCGCGCGGGGTCCTCGCCGTAGAGCGTGACGGAGTCGAAGGCCGTCGAGAGCCGCTTGGCGGGCTGCCCGAGCGAGACGTAGTGGAAGCGGCGGTTGGTGCGCTCGGGGCCGCCCTCGCCCGCGAACATGCGCGTGGGGTCCTCGCCCGTGCGCTTGAACGGGAACACCCCCGCGGAGTAGGGAAACTCGCCCGGGACGTTCTCGGTCAAGAGCCAGCGCAGGCGCTCGCCCCAGTCCTCGAAGCGCGGCAGGGCGACCTTCGGGATTTTCAGGTGCGAGAGCGACTCGACGTGGTTCTCGACGTGGATCTCGCGGCCGCGCACCTCGTAGACGAAGTCCTCGCCGGTGTACGACGCGCGCAGCGTCTCCCAGCCGTCCAGCAGCTCGCGGCACGCGGGGTCCAGCTCCTTCTCGATCTCGGCGCAGCGCGCCAGCGCGGCGTCGCGGGCGTCGCCGGTCAGTTCCTCGGCGGCGCCGCGCAGGCGGTAGATGCGTCGTGCTGTGTGCGCCTGCGTGCGGGCCCACTCGTCGTAGCGGCGGTTGCTCTCGGCGATCTCGGCCAGGTAGCGCACGCGCTTGGGCGGGATCACGAGCTCGAGCTCGGGCAGGCCGGTCTTCAGCGTGAGTGAGGACGCGAGGTCCGCGCCGGTCTTATCGCGGATGCAGGCCATGAGCGCCAGATAGAGCGTGTTCGTGCCGGCGTCGTTCCAGTGCGAGGCCATCGTGCCGTACACGGGCAGTTCGGCGGCGTCCGTGTCGAAGCGCTCGTGGTTGCGCTGCCACTGCTTCTTGACGTCGCGCAGCGCATCCTTGGCGCCGCGGCGATCGAACTTGTTGATGGCGACGATGTCGGCGTAGTCGAGCATGTCGATCTTCTCGAGCTGCGTGGCGGCGCCGTACTCGGGCGTCATGACGTACATCGCCACGTCGGAGAAATCGACGATCTCGGTGTCCGACTGGCCGATGCCCGACGTCTCGAGGATCACCAGATCGAAGCCCGCCGCCTGCAGGATGCCGAGCGCCTCGCGGATGCACCCGGCCAGTGCCAGGTTGGGCTTGCGCGTGGCGAGCGAGCGCATGTAGACGCGTGGGTGGGCGCTGACGGCGTTCATCCGGATGCGGTCGCCGAGCAGTGCGCCGCCCGTCTTGCGGCGGCTGGGATCCACGGACAGGATCGCGAGGTGCTTCTCCGGGAAGTCGAGCAGGAAGCGCCGCACGAGCTCGTCGATCAGCGACGACTTGCCCGCGCCGCCGGTGCCCGTGATGCCGAGTACGGGCGCGCGCGTCGCCCGTGGCGGCAGCGCGGCCAGACGGGCGGCGACGTCCGCGGGGTCGGTCTCGGCCTCACTGATGGCGTGGGCGATCTCCTTGCGTGTGCGCGGCGTCAGCAGCGCGAGGTCGGCGGCCGCCCCGACGTCGAAGTCCGCGCGGCGCAGCATGTCCTGCACCATGCCCTTGAGCCCCAGCTCGCGGCCGTCGTCGGGTGAGTAGATGCGCTCGATGCCGTACGCGTGGAGTTCCTCGATCTCCTCGGGCAGGATGACGCCGCCGCCGCCGCCGAAGATGCGGACGTGCCCCGCGCCGCGCTCGTCGAGCAGCTCCTTCATGTAGCGGAAGAACTCCATGTGCCCGCCCTGGTAGGACGTGACGGCGACGCCGTGGGCGTCCTCGTGGATCGCGGCCTCGACGATCTCGGCGACGGACCGGTTGTGGCCGAGGTGGATGACCTCGGCGCCGCACTGCTGCGCGATGCGCCGCATGATGTTGATCGAGGCGTCGTGTCCGTCGAACAGGGAGGTGGCCGTCACCAGCCGCACCTTGTGGGTGAGGTGGAACGGCTCGCTCGCCGGCGGGGCGTGGTCTGGCGCGGTCTTCTCCGGTCGGGTCTCGGTCGTCATGGGGTGGCTCCGGGCTGCCGGGGGGACGCGCGCACTCGGTGCCGTCGCCCCGGCGGAACCCGCCATTGTGGCGGACGCCGGGCCCGTGGGCGACAATCCGCGCGCCTCGCGGGCTCGTCAGTGCAGCGGGTTGAGGAAGCGCAGGCCCGGGAAGCGCTCGAAGTCGCGGTCATTCGAGTGCAACTCGGCTTGGTGCTCGATGGCGAGCGCGGCGAGGTGCGTGTCCGTCGTCAGCCCCGCGGCGACGCCCGTGGCCGTGAAGAGATCGCGCACGATGCGCAAGTGGCGCGGCCCGGGGTCCAGGACATACACGTTGTCGCGCACGAACCAGGAATCGACGCGGGCGAGGGCATCGGCGGGGCGCAGCGGCTCCTCGAGGACCGCCGGGTGGGTGACCAGACGCACGAATCCGAAGACCACGGCCCAGGCCAGACCGACCGGGGCGCCGCGCGTCATCACTTCCTCCCACCACGCGCGGACCGGGACGTGTAGCGGCGCCGCTTCGTTGTATGCGTAGACCAGCAGGTTCACGTCCGGGACGATCATCCGCGGCCCCCGAATCGGCGTACCTCGAGCTCATCGACGAGTTGATTGAGCCGCAGGGGATCGACGCCGGGACGAAAGGCGCTGCGGAACGTGTCGGCGCAATACGGAGGGGGCGACTCCGCGACATCACTCGGTCCCGAGAGCCCACGTCGGATCGCCGCGTTGACGACCTGCTTGAAGCTGATGCCCCGCCGCCGCGCACGCTGCTTCAGGCGCTCCGCGAGGTCGTCGTCGAGTGTGAGCGTGGTCCGCATGGTGCAGACATCATGATGTCTTATAAGTGCGCTGTCAAGATGCTCAGTGCGCTCTGCATGGGGATGGGGACACGTCTCGCAGGTGGTCCGGCAACCGGCAGTGCGCGTTCCGGCAGGCCGCGAAGCGGCGGACGGGAACGCGGCCAGCAGCCCACGCGCGCTGGGAGTCGGGTTGCGCGGCGTGGCCTGCCGGGGCCGTTCGCGACTCGCGCACGTCGGCGCGCGTAGAATCGTTGGCATGCGCACATCGCTCTTCCTCGCCTCCGCACTCGCTGTGGGCGTTCTGGCAGGCCCCATCCTCTCCGTCGCGACGGCGCCGCCGGCTCTTGCCGAGGACGCCGGGCTGGCGTTCTTCGACGCCGAGTACAAGAAGATGGCCAAGGGCGCCGCCAAGAAGCTCTGGGGCGTTGCGCGCGACGCCAAGAAGCTGAATCTGCACCAGTTCGCGGTGGAGACCGCGGCCCAGGCGCTCGACTTCGACGCCAATCAGAAGGACGCCCGCGACTACCTCTGCTACACCAAGCGCGGCAAGGGCTGGGTGCGCGACGGGGACGACTACGAGCGCCTGCCGAAGCAGAACCTCAAGAACCAGAAGGAGTCGCAGGCGACGTTCGACAAGAAGGTCGAGAAGTGGCGCGCCGCGCGTCGCAAGGTGGACGCCTTCGTGGCCCGCAGGTACGCGCAGATCGGCAACGCGTGCAAGACCAAGGGCTTCGGCGAGCAGGCGCGCAAGGCGTTCGAGCGCGCGCTGCTCATCGATCCGCAGAACGAGGCGGCGCACAAGGGCATCGGGCACGTCAAGGTCGGGATGCTGTGGATGTCGAAGAAGAAGGTCGCGGCGATTCGCGAGGCCGCGGCCGGCGAGTGGCTGAAGGGCGAGAGCCCGTACACCGTCGGCGTGAAGCTGGGCGCGATCGAGTCGCCGCACTTCCGCCTCTTCGACGACGGCCGGAAGGAGGTGCTGCCCGAGCACATCAAGGCCCTCGAGACGCTGTACGTCTACTTCCTCGCGGACGTCGGGATCGACCCCACGACCGACGTTCTCGGCGGCAGGAAGATCGACCTCGTCGTGGTGTCGGACCAGCCGCAGTGGGAGCGCTTCGTCGATGCGTACAGCAACTCCGCGGATAAGGAGTGGACCAAGGGCTCGACGACGTCGCGCTCGTACAATTTCCTGCGCGGCGGTGTGAAGCGCGTCGAGACGGCCGAGAACATCGACACGCGCGACCCGCTCCTCCATCACGCGGCCCATTTCCTGGCGCAGGCGATCTGGAAGTCCCGCCGCCACCCGTGGCTCGACGAGGGACTGGCCTACTACTACACCGTCCGCATCCAGGGCACCACGCGCACGTCGTGTCTCGACAAGAACGTCACCGGCTACGGCAACAACCAGGATGTCGTCGGCGGGGACAAGGACTGGACGCAGTCCGAGCGTTGGCGGGACTACCTGCGCACGATCGTCGCCGCCAAGGCCGATACCGAACTACGCAAGGTCCTGATGACACCGCTGGCGACGCTGCAGCTCCCCGACAGCGTGAAGGCCTGGGCCGTCGTCACGTGGCTCATGGACAAGCAGCGCGACACGTTCATCGAGTACCTGAAACTGTCGCGCGACGATCCGGACCTCGACCAGGAGAACGCGCTGCAGGATCTCTTCGGCAAGGGCATCGAGGACATCGACAACGCTTGGCGCGCCTACGCGCTGCGAGCGTTCTGAGAGGGTGTTCCCATAGAGAATGCGACTTCCCGTTCGCTCGTGGAGCCTGCCGGCCGGGCAGGGCGTGCTGCACGCGCAGGGCCGAATCCGTAGCGCGGAGAGTTGGCGGCGCCCGCGATCGAGACCGTGGACGCCGCCGGTTCCGAGTGAGCGCCGCGCGCGGTGGGTTCTACCGCAGCGAGTGCTCCACCTGTTCGAGCGTCAGGCAGAGCGTCGCGGTCGCGTAGACACGTCCGCCGTCGGCGCTCCAGGCGTCCACCGGGTCCCATGAGCCCGCTTCGCCGCCGTCGCCCGCGTTCTGGTGCAGGGTGACGGCTGCGTGCAGAGCGCTGCGCCACATGTCCCAGCTCTTGCCGCCGATCTGGCTCATCGCCATGGCGCCGAGGTGCCAGTAGTAGAAGTCGTTACTGCCGCGATCCACGTTCCAGACGGGTGGCTTGGCGGTCAGGAGCGTCGCGCCCTTGCGGATCGCGTCGCTCTCGGCGGCGGACTGCCCGGCATTCAGACGGATGAGGATGCCCGCCGCCGTCATGGCCTCGCTGAGATCCGCGGGGAACGCCTCCATCACGGACTGCGTGCGAGCCGGCGGGCCACCGCGGCGGTTGTAGCCGACGCGTCCGAACTCGGGCTAGGTCATCTTGTCCACCCACACGAGGGCGCCGCGGAACGCCTCGTCATCGACCGTCAGCCCGGCTTTGCGCGCCTCCGCGAGGACCATCACCATCCACGCGGTCATCGACGTGTCGTTGTCGCCGTCGCGCACGCCGTAGCGCCAGCCGACGTACGGGTTGCGGCTCATCTGCACGAAGTCCACGGCGCTCTGCGCCGACTCCTCGTACAGCGGGCTCTCGGAGAGCCGGTAGGCGTTCACCATCGCCAGCGTGGCGAGTGCGTGGTTGTACTGGAAGTGCTGGGACACGCGGGGTCCGAAGCAGCCCTCGGCGTCCTGGATCCGGGTCAGGTAGCGCAGCGCGCGGCGCACCGTTTCGGCGTACTCACCCGTGCGGTGCGTGTTGCCGTCTCCCAGGAACGCGAGGAGCGCCATGCCAGTCAGCCCCGGCGTGTAGGTCGGTTCGCCCGGGCCGCTGCACTTCGCGCCTTCGCACTGCTCGGAGAACGCGGCCGCGTACCACGCCCCGTCGTCCGCCTGGTGGCTCGCGAGCCACGCGAGCGCCGCGTCCACGCTCTTTGCGGCGGCGGTTCGCAGGCGATCACGGGCGACCTTGCGCACCGGTTTGAAGACCGCCGGGTCCGGAGACGGGTAGCGGGCGCCTCCCGCGATCTCACGCCGTGGCGAGGGCGGACCGGCACGCGGCGTCCCCTGGATGATCACAGTCTGCGCCCCCGTCGGCGGCTTCGGCAGGTAGGCCGCGACCCGTTCGGCGATCTTCTCCGCGGCCTCGTCGGAGATGTCCACCACCCGCACGTCACGCGGGCCGTCGTCGCTGCGCGGGGTGGCGCAGCCCGTCAGGCCCCCGCAGAGCACCGTCACGCACAGCGCGGCGGCGCCGGCGGCGCTCCGCGACGGAGTTGATCCGCTCATCGTTCCCTCCTCGGACCGGCGCTCCCGCGCACGGCAGCCGTGCCGGCTCATGACGCCGGCGACGCCGGCACGTGGACGGACCCCGTGCGGATCCAACGTGCGAGGGGCGAGATGGTTCGGAGCAATCCCGCGTGGCGGCGGGTTCTTCGCCCAGCCGCGTCGGCCGGCGTCACGTCGCGGCGGCCAGGGAGCGGTCCGCGATCAGGCGGCGGGACCGTCCTCGCGGCGCAGGTCGATGCGGCGGCCCGTCGTCTTGAGCGTGCGGTAGAGCGTCGGCTCCCCGCCCTCGGCCTCGTCCCAGCGCCAGGCCTCGAGGCCCTTCTTGAAGCGCCCCTCGCGTGTCGGCAGGATCGAGATCACGTCGCCCAACTCCTTGGTCACGAGGAACCGGAAGCGGTCCGTGGTCCCGGCAGGGCCGAACCACGTGAACTGCGCCTCGTCGGCGGGCTTGTTCTTCTCCTGGCGGCGGACTAGGAAGTCGTCGGTCATGGCGGCACTCTAAGGGCCCGCGCAAGAATGAGTCCGGGATTCGGGCGGCTGCGACGACGCGGGGCGGCGTTGCCTCTCCTCCCCGACTCGGCTTCGCAATGAGTCGCGTCGTCGAGGCGCCTTGCCCCGCGCCGCCTCGCTCGCCCTCGGTCCTACGAACTC
>JAJRVY010000242.1 GCA_024277065.1 Planctomycetota bacterium | reverse complement strand
CGCGCGCCCCGGCAGGACGAAGAGCCTGCGGCGCAGGTGGAGGTTGCCGCTCCGCGTGTTCACGCCGAGGCCGGCGGTCGTGGGCACGTCAGCGGCGGTCCGGTCCGGCGGCGCGAGCCCCACGAACGGCTGCGCCATCACCGCAGCGCGCGGCATGAGCAGCGCGCCGGCAAGCAGGATGATCGACGCCGTGATGCAGAATCGTCGCATTTGAGTCCTCCCCGGCCGGCCACCTCCCGGTGCGCACCCCCGTCCGGCGCAGCGGATCGCCGTCTCCCCGCGAACCCCGTCGGGGAAGGACGTCGCCGCGCTCGGGGCAACCGGTCGTCGCACACAAGGAAAATACACCCGCAGTCGTGCGGATCGCCACCACCGATTACGTACGCCGCCGGGCGCCGAGGCGTCTTTCGCGCATCCGCCGCGGGCGGCGAACATGCGTGCGGCCACGGTGAACCAGAGCCGACGGAGAGAACATGGACAGCAGCGACACCCTGTACTTCCGCCAACTGCTCGCCGGGCGCGACTTCGCGCGCGGCGTGCCGGGCGCGGCGGACATGCGCAACTTCGTGTACCTGATCGGCGACACCGCGTCGCGCGAGTGCGTGGTCGTCGATCCTGCGTGGGGCGTGCGCGACATCATCGACGTCGTCGCGGCCGACGGCATGCGCCTGACCGGCGCGCTGGCGACGCACCACCATCCCGACCACGTGGGCGGCGACCTCATGGGGATGGCCGACGTCGAGGGCGTTCCGGAACTCCTCGAAGCGTGCGCGATGCCCGTCTACTGCAATCGCGCCGAGACCCCCTGGATCAGCCGCACGCTGGGTCTCGAGAGCCGTGACCTGACGCCCCTCGACAGCGGCGACGTCGTACGTGTCGGCGGGATCGAGATCACGACGATGCACACGCCCGGGCACACGCCGGGCAGCCAGTGCTTCATCGTGGGCAACCGCCTCGTGGCCGGAGACACGCTGTTCCTCGACGGCTGCGGGCGCACGGACTTCCCCGGCGGCGACGTGGACGAGATGTACCGCAGCCTGCACCAGCGGCTCGCCAAGCTGCCCGGCGACACGGTGCTCTACCCCGGCCACCTCTACTCGCGCGACCCGTCGGCCACGCTCGACGCGGTGCGCAGCAGCAACTACGTGTTCCAGGTCCGCTCCATCGAGGACTGGCGCCGCTTCCACGGGGCGTAGCGCCGGCGGCCGGACCGGGATCGCCGAGGTCGCCTGGATCGCTGGGATTGCCGGGAAGTCGCGGCGCGGTCGCGCGTCCAGAAGGGGACGCCTGCAACCGATGGAACTCTCGTGACGCCTGCCGTCTTCCTCGCGGCCCAGATCCTGATCACCGCCCTCGGCGTCGCCGCGGGCGGCGGGCTGCTCGTGTGGCGTGTGCGTCGCCGCCTGCCCGTGACGGCCGCCGTCGCCGTGCGCGCGGGCATCTGGGTGTTCGCCGCCATGGGCGCCGCGTCCATCGTCGCAGCCGGCGTCGGTCTGCACGCGTTCGGCATCATGCGGATGCTGTTCCTCGCGGGAGTCGTGGCCGCGCCGGTCGTGTGCGCGATGATCCTGGTGTTCGGGGCGATGCGCCGCGGGGCGCTGAGCCGCGCCGCCGCCGCCCTCGCGCTCTGCGGCGTGCTCGGCGCCCCGCTCGGGGCGTGGATTACGTGGGCGGAGCCGTTCGATCTGCGCGTCGAGACCGCTGACGTCGTGCTCCCGGCGGCACGTGCCGGAACCCAGCCGCTGCGCATCGGCGTGCTGTCGGACCTGCAGTGCGAGTCCGTGGGGGCCCATGAGCGCCGCGCGGTCGCGGAGCTTCTCGCGCAGCGCCCGGACGTCGTGCTCGTTCCCGGCGACCTGTTCCAGGGGACGCCGCAGGAGTGGGAGCTGTGGCGCGCGCCGCTCATGGAACTGCTCGCGACGGTGCGCGCCCCCGGCGGCGTGTTCTTCGTCCCCGGCGACGTGGACGACGCGGCGATGATCCGCGCGCTGCGCGGGAACACCGGCTGGACGATCCTGCTGAACGACATCGCCGACCTGCGCGTGCGCGGCCGCCGCGTCCGCATCCTGGGGCTGATGAACCGTGCGTCGAGCGAGGTCGCACGCGACTTCGAGGGCCTGCGCGGCGAGGACGACGTGCGCATCGTGCTGAGCCACGCCCCCGACACGATCCTCGCGCTGACCGGGCGCCCCCGCGTGGACCTGATCGTGGCCGGGCACACCCACGGCGGGCAGATCGTGATCCCCGGTTTCGGCCCGCCGGTGACGCTCTCGCACGTGCCGCGGGCGATCGCCGCCGGCGGCCTGCACGCGTACGCGGGCCGCGCGATCTACGTCAGCCGCGGCGTCGGCGTCGAGCGCCGCCAGGCGCCGCGCGTACGGCTGTTCTGCCCGCCCGAGGTGTCGCTCCTCACGCTGCGGTCAGACTCCGTCCAGCGGCCGTGAGAGGGCTGGCTGCTCGGCCTACCCGTCCGGGGCGAGTGCGCCCTTGACGCTGACCTTGTAGACGCCTTTCCTGGTGACGTCGCCGAGGGTCGCCGCGTACTTGGCGGAGAAACAGTCACCCGCCTCGTCACCGTAGCACCGCACGCGGGGGCGCGGGGATCGCGAATCCCGCCTCCGGCGCGGACCGCTTCGGCCCGCGGCGGCATCGAAGGGGTGGCAACCGTCGCGCGCTGCGGCGGTTTCACTGATCCTGTGACGGGCGGACCTCGTGCGCGTGCACGCGGGCTTGCCGTGCCGGCACCGTGACGGCCGTCGCGTCGGCAGCGACCCCTGGGGGCAGCCATGAAGCGCTTCTCGATCGTTCTCGTTCTCTTGCTCGTCACCGCTGCGTGCGGGTTCGCGGCATGGTTCGCGCTGGGCGACGCGCAGACCGGCGCCGACCCGGGTGACGTGGCTCCGGTCGCGGCCGCCGGCGATGCGGACGCGCCCGGCCCCGCCGCCGGCGATGTCGCGGATGTCGTCGCCGCCAGGACGGCCACGCGCAAACACGTCGCGCAGCGCGCGCCCGGCGCGGCCGCGGCGGACTTCGTGAGCGGTCGTGTGCTGTACGACGGCGCGGCCGTCGCCGGTGCCGTCGTCGAGGCGTTCGCGGCGCCGGACGGCGCCTACGACACGGGGCGGGGCATCGCTCGCAAGATGTTCGGCGATCTCTACAGCGACGAAGAACTACAGGAACTCGAGACGCAGTTCGGCGGCAATGCGCCCCGCAGCAGCGTGCGCGTTGAAGCGGACGAGCCCGGCGTCGCGCGAGAACCCGGCGGCGGGGGCGGCGGCGTGGGCGTCAGCGTGGGCATCAGCGTCAGCAGCGACGACGGGGGCGACGACGGGGGCGATGGGTTCGATCTGGCGAACGTCGATCTCGGGAGCGAGTCCGCGCAGAGGGCGATGAACGCTCAGAGGGAGATGATCGGGCGCGTGCTGAGCGACCCCACGTTGATCGAGAAACTCGCCGAGCTGGGCAAGCTCTCGGCTGCCGGGTTCGAGACGGACGGCGACTGGCCGCGCGTCGGGAGCGCCGAGACGGGCGCCGACGGCACGTTCACGATCGGCGGGCTGCCGAGCGGCCGGGTGGAGCTGCGCGCGCAGGCCTCCGGCTACGTCCGGGCGAAGAGGGTCGTGGACGTCGGTTGCGACGCGCTCGAGATCGCTCTCTCACGCGGCACGGTTCTCGAGGGCACGGTCGTGTCGGGGGGGCAGCCGATCGCCGGAGCGACGGTGCGTACGAAGACGCGCACGCTCGAGACCGACGGCGCCGGGCGCTTCCGGATCGACGGGGCCGTGACGCCGAAGGAGAGCGTGCTGGCGTCCGCCCGCGGGTTCGTCGCCGCGGGCCTGTCGGTCGAACTGAGCCCGGACGGTCCGAACGATCCCGTGACGCTCGAGCTCGAGCCCGCGGCGATCGTGCGCGGCGTCGTCGTGGCGAGCGACGGCACGCCCCTCTCGGGCGCCGCGGTTCGTGTCACGAAGGGCGGCAAGGGCTTCAACCCGATGATGTTCATGCAACTCGCGCAGGGCGCGGGAGTGAGCGCACCGGCGCCATCGACGCTGACCGACGCGAACGGCGTGTTCGAGCTCGACGGCATCCCCGGCGGCACCGTCAAGCTGATGGCCGAGCATCGCGGGTACCTGCCCTTCACGACCGATGCCATGGACGTCACGGCCGGCGAGAGCACCGAGGGCGTGCAGCTCACGCTGCTGCGCGAGTCGGTCGTCACGGGCAGGGTCGTGGGGCCCGATGGCGAGCCCGTCGAGGGCGCCACCGTCAAGGTGGAGCTCGACGCCGCGGGGGGGCTGGGCGCGATGGTCGCGGGGATGTTCGGTGGTTCGTGGGCCACGTCCCGTACGGCTGCCGACGGTACGTTCCGCGTCTGCGCGCTCACCGCCGGCGAGCGCCGCGTGCGCGTGGAGTCCACCAGATACCTCCACGACGAGGTCACGCTCACCGTCCCGGACCAGGACGAGACGACGCACGACTTCACCCTGCGTCCCGGCTACACGCTCGAGGGTATGGTACTGACCGCCGCCGGGGAGCCCGCGGCGGACGCGCGCGTCGAGGTGGAGTGGGCGTCCGCGGCGGGGGCGAACCCACTCGCGGCGATGACGGGAATGGGCGGCGGCGCCGATGCGACGGGCGCGGCGGACGCCGAGGGCCGTTTCCGCATCGAGGGCTTGCAGGAGGGCCCGTACACGGTCACGGCGAAGGCTTCCGGCGCGCTCGACGGCGAGGTCACGGGCGTGGCCCAGGGTGCCACCGACGTGGTCGTGCAACTGCGCGCGGCGGCCGGCATTCGCGGCATCGTCCGCGACGCGGACGGCAACCCGGTCGGCGGGGCGTGGGTGCACCGCAAGGGCGGCAAGCGCCGCGGCGGCAACCCGTTCCTGGCTATGCTCGCCGGAGATCCGCGCGTGCGCGCCGCTGCCGACGGCACGTTCGAGTTGACGGAGCTCGAGGCAGGCCGCTATCAGGTCTACGCCCGCCGCAAGGGATATGCGGAGAGCGAGAAGGTGAAGCTTCAGCTCGCAGAGGGCGAGTCCGCCGAGGATGTCGAGCTCGTCCTGCGGCAGGGCGAGTCTCTCACCGGCCGCGTCGTCGAGAAGGGCTCGGGCAACGCCGTGGAGGGCGCCCTCGTCTACGTTCTCGAGGGCACGAACCCCATGGGAGGGTTCAACCCGCGGGAGATGATCGACTCCGAGCCCTCGGCGCCCGCCGGCTCGATCAGCACGAGGACGGACTCCGGCGGCGCCTTCGCCCTCGACGGACTGACGCCCGGCCGCGTGACGGTCGAGGTGCGTTCGCGCGATCACGCGCCCGCCTCCCTCTCCCGGATCGATGTGCCCGGGCCCGACGTGACCGTGGAGGTCGGTATGGGCGGTCGCGTCGAGGGCCGCGTGCTCGACGCCGCGGGGCGCGCGGTCGGCGGTGTGCAGGTGATCCTGTCCGGGGGCGCCATGGGCTTCGGCCGCCAGCGCACGGCGACGACGGACCCCAGCGGCGACTACGAGATCGACCGCGTGGTGCCCGGTTCGTACCAGATCATGAAGATGGACGGCTCCTCGGCCTTCGGCGTAGGCGGCATGAGCACCGTGGTCGTGAAGGAGCGCGAGACGACGCGCCACGACTTCGAGCCGGACGCCGGCGGCGGCGGCATCGCGGGCGTCGTGCAGCGCGACGGCGCGCCCGTGGAGGGGGCCATGGTGATCCTCGCCGGCGGGAACGTCGGTATGCGCATGTCCTCGTCCGACGCGAAGGGCGCGTTCTCGTTCGACGGCCTCGAGCCCGGCTCCTACACCGTCTCGGTCCAGGCGGAGCTCATGGGCGGAGGATCCAAGGCGGCGGCGGTGAAGGTGAGTGAGGGCGAGAAGGTCACGGGCGTGACGCTCCAGCTCTCGTCGCTGTCGCTCGCGGGCCGCGTGGTCGATGCGGAGACCGGCCGCGGTGTTCCCCTTGTGCAGGTGATCCTCTTCGATCCCGGCGCGGGCTCGCTCTCGTCGCTCGAGGACATCATGCGCAACCAGCGCGGCCAGGCGATCACCGATGACCGCGGGCGCTTCGAGATCACGGGTATCGAGGACGGCACGTTCTCACTACGCGTCTCGGTGAACGGCTACTCCGAGGAGACGCGCGAGGGCGTCAGGCCTGGCGCCGACCTGACCATCCGCCTCGACCCGGGCACCGAGATCGAGGTCACGGTCGTGGGCCCGGACGGCGCGCCGGTGACGGGCGCCACCGTCATCGCCCGCGACGCGCGGGGCCGCGAGACGATGACGATCGGCATGGGCGGCCTGCAGGCCGTCACCGATGGCTCGTGCGTGGCGACGCTGCGCCTGGGCGCAGGACGCTTCACGATCGTGGCCGAGAGCCCCGGGCTGCCGGCCTCGTCCGCCGACGTTGACGCGGCACGCGGCTCGGTCACGATTCGCCTCGAGCAGGGCGGCGGCGTCGAGGTCATCGTGCGTCAGGGCGGTCGTCCGCTGGCGGGCGCCAAGGTCTCGCTCCTCGACGAGTCCGGGGCGCCGATCGCGAAGCGCGTCTCGATGGGCAACTTCCTCGGCGCCGGCGGTGCGACCGACTCCGCCGGCCGCGCCGTTCGCGAGGGCCTTGCGGCCGGTCGCGTGACCGTCGTCGTCACGCCACCGGACGGCGAGCCCGTGCGCAAGACGGTCAGCGTCTCCCGTGGCCACACGGTCGCCGTCACCTTCGATCTCCCTTGAGAGGGCGTCGTCAGAAGGTGCGGACAAGAGGAACGCCGACGCTCCCGTCTCTTCTGTCCACACCTTCTCAGTCGGTGGACGGCGGGAGCACGCGCTCGAGGAGGGCGCGGAGGGTGGGCGCCGCAGCGTCGAAGTCCTCGACGCCGATGCGGCGGCCCTGGCGGTGTACCGTCAACATGCGGCTGTCCATGTCGAGCGCGAGATCGACGCGCGACACGTCGCGCGTGAAGCGCAGGCCGATCGTGGGGCGGAACGGATCGCTCTTCGCGCGTCGCCAGTCGTACGTGTCGGGGTCGCGCAGCACGCCGGCGAGCGTGGCGCCGTCCTCGGCGCTGAGCGCGAAAGGACCGGCGGTTACGCGGTGCACGCCGCAGTACGCGACGCCCGGCTCGGGCGCGCGGGGGGCCGGATCGATGCGGAACGCCTCCACCGACGACGGCTGCGTGATCGCCTGCACGCTGCCGGCGCCGCCGTAGAGCTGGATCACGCGCCAGTCGGGTCTCTCCTGACCGTCCGGGCCCGTGCGCCGGCACGCGCCGAGGGTCGCCGCGGCAGCGAGCGCCAGGCATGCCAGTGCCGGGAACACGAGCGGGCGGAGCGCCCTCGGCGTCATCGCGTGCCGTCCCAGAGGTCGAACCACATCGTCCGTGGCACCTGCACGTCCACGTAGGCCTCGTAGACGTCCGTCGCGTCCATGCGACGCCCGGCGCTGATCATGAGCGCCCACAGCGCCCGCTCCACGGGGCCCTCGAAGAGCACCTCGTCCCCCGACGTGATCCTGATCGGGGCGTCGAGATCCACCATCTCCGACGACAGCAGCACGCGCAGCTCGAACTGCGCCGGTTCCTTGCGGCCGGGCGCGGGCTTGGACGTCGCCGTCACGTAGATGTGGTTGTCCGCGACGAGCTTGCCGTGGAAGCGCCACGCCGACTGCGGCGCAGGATGGAACAGCCAGTACATGCGGCGCTTCCACGACCACCACGTCTCCCAGACGACCTCCTTCGGATACGTCACGCGCCGCTGCGCCGCGAGCCACTTCATGATCGGCTTGACGCCGGACCTCGGCAGCGCGTGGCCGTTGCCCGTGACGCGGTCGTAGGTGAACTCGTAGCGGCCCGGGAACAGTGCCTGCAGGCGCTTCAGGTGACCCGTCGCGATGTCGTCGGGGTGCACCGCCTCGTTGCGGTCGTCGTCGCTGTGGTGGATGTGGTAGGGGACGTGCATCAGGTTCGGCAGCACGCCTTCCATCAATCCCTCGTAGTCCGCGAGCGGCGTCTCGCGGCGGTTGAGCGTGCCCTGGCGCATGTAGGGCATGACGCTGCCCGCCAGCGGCGAGCACGCGGCGAAGAGGTCGGCGTTGCGGCCACCGATCATCCATGAGCCGTCGCCGCCCATCGAGTGCCCGGCCAGGCAGATGCGCAGCGGGTCGATGTCGAACGTGCGCTTGGCCGCGTCGATCAGCTCGAGCACCATGCGCTCCTCGGGCTGCTGGTTCCACGCCGAGCTGACCTTCGACATGACCTCGGGCGAGATGACCGTGAACCCCTGCGAGGTGGCCGACGACCAGATGCCGTGCGCGCTGCCGGCATCGCCCTGGCCCTCGCCACCGCCGTGCATCGCGATGAGCAGGCCGCCGCCCTTCTTGCCGCGCGAGACCATGTAGAAGCCGCGCTTGTCCTTCTCGTCGTAGAAGTACGCGGAGCCCTTCTTCTTGAGTTTCGGCCCGTACTTCCTGCGCGCTGCGATCAGGTGCTGGGTGAGCGGATCGACGGCCGCCGCCTGGATGGGCGGCATCGTCTCGACACGGTTCTCGACGAGCATCATGGCGCCGTCGCCGTGCTTGCCGCCGCCCGCCTGCGCCCACTCGTCGCAGACGGCGAAGAGATCCTTCAGGCGCTTCTTGTCGAGTTCCTGTTCGCCGGCCCGCGCCGTCGGCGCGCAGCAGAGCAAGCCGCCCAGCAGCGCCACCGCGGCGAGCGCGGACATGCGTCGCGCGCGAGCCGGCGCAGACGAAGACGCGGACAGGGACGCAGGCGAGGACCGGGGCATGCCGGCGAGGTTCGCCGACGTCGCGCCGCGCACCGAGAAAGGGCCCGCGCAGGAATGGGTTCGCAGGACCGAGGGCGAGCGAGACGGCGCGGGGCAAGGCGCCTCGACGACGCGACTCATTGCGGAGCCGAGCCGGGGAGGGTGCGAAGCTCCGCGGCTTGCCGCGGGAGCAGCCTCCTCTGGAGGCTGTGTTCGCTGAGCACGCGAGTCGTGGACGTAGTCCGCGGCGAGGGAGGCAACGCCGCCCCGCGTCGTCGCAGCCGACAGAATCCCGAAGTCATTCCTGCGCGGGCCCAAAGTCACTCCGACGCCTGGAGCTGCATCCCCGTCTGGCCTCCCTCGATGGTCCCGAGTTCGACGTTCGAGGACTTGCCGTCCTTGCGGAGCTGCGCCCGGACTCTGTACGTCGCGCCCTCCTCGAGACCGCTTGCCGTGAAGCGCCCCCGGTCGTCCGCGCGCGCCGACCGACCGGGCAGTCCCCCGCTGCCCGTCGGCCGCAGGTAGAGCCGGGCGCCCGCGAGCGGCGAACCGTCGGCGGCGAGCACCGTCCCGCTGGCCGTCGCTCCTTCCCGCATCTCGAGCCGCAGGCCCGTGGTGCCACTCGTGACGCCCTCGACGCGCGAGCCGATCTTGTCGGTGGCGCTGGCCGAGACCGTGTACGTGGCGCCGTCCTCGAGCCCGGAGATCTCGAACAGTCCGTTCTCGTCCGTGCGTGCTGCGGCGCCGCGCCCCCCCTTGGACGGTTGCGCCGAGACCCCGGCGTTGGGCACGGCGCGCCCGGAGCGGTCGAGGACGGTGCCCGCGATGGTGGCGCCCGCGCTCGCCGTGAGTTGCAGGCCCGACGTGCCCGCCGCCACCTCGTCGCCGCCCTCGAGAACGAGCTGCCGGTTGCCGCTCGGCCCGAACGTCTGGACGGTCAGCTTGTACGTCCCCGGCTGCAGCCCCGCGACCGTGAAGGAGCCGTCGGGTTCGAGCATGCCGTTGCCGCCGTTGCGCGGCGTACTCTCGCCGTCCTTGCGGACCGGCTGCGCCATCAGCCAGGCGCTCGTGAGCGGCTTGCCGTCCTCGGTGACGATCTTGCCTTCGATCGTGAGCCCGGACTTCATGATGACCTTCAGCCCTGTCGTGCCGGGCTGCACCTTCT
>JAJRVY010000241.1 GCA_024277065.1 Planctomycetota bacterium | reverse complement strand
TCGAGCCTCCGGGCTCGTGCCTTCCGGCGGTCGCGTCGGGGCGGTCAGTGTGGGAGTCGATCATGTCTGCCCACGAAACGGGCGGCGGGCGCCGCACCTTCCCGCCATCGTGATTGCGCGATCCACGCCACAAGCCCGTCCGCCGCCGCGGCGCTGCGGCTCCCCAGCGCAATCCGACCGCCGCCGCGAGCCCGCGAGCGGCGCCACGCGGCCCGAATCCGTCGCCGGGAAATATTCTCCCATTGCCATAGGTAGAACTGGGCGGTCCTACCCGTATACTCCTTATAGCTGCTGAGACAGCGTCGCACCATCAACAACGAAGACGCCCGCCGCCCACGACGGGGGAGACGAACATGCAAGCCCAAGCAACGACGATCGATGCCGTGACCGAGCAGATCCTCGCGGAACAACCGTTCCTGAGCCGTCTCGCGTACCGCCTGGCGCGCCGCGCCGCCGACGCCGACGACCTGGTGCAGGAGACGGTGCTGCGCGCGTTCAACGCCCGGGACCGCTTCCAGAACGGCACGTCCATGCGGGCCTGGCTGGCGACGATCCTGCGCCGTCTGTTCCTGACCGACGCCATCAAGACGAAGCGGCGCGCGACGCAGACCGACACCGACGCCGGCGACGTTCTGTTCTACGCCGGTGCGACGACCGCCACAGCCGCGCAGGAACTCACCTACGAGCAGACACTCGAGCGCATCGATGACCGCATCAAGGACGCTCTCGAGCGCGTCCCCGACACGTATCGCCGGCCCTTCGTCATGTTCGCCCTCGACGGCCTCTCCTACGCGGAGATCGCCGAGCGGCTGAGCGTCCCGGTCGGCACCGTGATGAGCCGCATCCACCGCGCCCGGCAGCGCATGAAGGCGCGCCTGACCGAGAGTTCCGCACTCACCGCGTAGCGGTGGTCGATCGCGAGCGGCGCCGTCACGCGGCGGCGCCGGGCTCCGTGTCGTCCGCGTCCGCCCCGCCGTCGCCCGACATGGGGTGCGTGACGACGACGGATGCCTGCGCGGTGCCCACCGGCGGCTCGGCCGTCACGTCGGCGGCCGGCGGCTCGCCCGCCATCAGCCTCTCGAAGCTCTCGCGCTCGATGACCTCCTTCTCGAGGAGGATGGCGCGGATCTCGTCCAGTTTCGCGCGCTCGCGCTCGAGGATCTCGAGGGCCTTGGTCTCGCAGCTCGTGATGAGCTCACGCACCTCGGCATCGACAGCGTTCTGCGTGTCCTCGCTGAACCCCTTGGGGGCGGCCGCCTGCGGATCACGCAGGAACGGCGACTGCTCGGACTCCAGCGATACGGGCCCCACGCGCTCGCTCATGCCGTAACGGGTGATCATGTGGCGGGCGATGCGCGTGGCCACCTCGAGATCGTTCGAGGCGCCCGTCGAGAGATGGTCGAAGACGACACGTTCCGCCGCGCGGCCTCCGAGCAGGGCCGAGATGCGCGCGATCAGTTCGTCGCGCGTGTAGAGCGACTTCTCCTCGTCCGGCAGGAACAGTGTGTGCCCACCGGTTCCCACGCCACGCGGGATGATACTGATGCGATGCACGGGGTCCGTGCCCGCCGAGTGCCAGCCGACGATCGCGTGCCCCGTCTCGTGGGCCGCGACGATCTCCTGCTCCTTCTCGGTCATGCCCCGCCGCCGCTTCTCGAGGCCGGTCATCACGCGGTCGATGGCCTCTTCGAGTTCCGCCATCGTGACGGCCGTCTTGTCGCGCCGCGCCGCGAGCAACGCGGCCTCGTTGATAACGTTGGCGAGATCCGCGCCCGAGAAGCCCGGGGTGCGCTTGGCGATGAGTTCGAGGTCCACGCCCTCGCCGAGCTTCACCTTGCGCGCATGGACTTCGAGGATCTTCAAGCGTCCCACGACGTCGGGACGATCCACGACGATCTGCCGGTCGAAGCGCCCCGGCCGCAGGAGCGCCGGGTCGAGGATCTCGGGACGGTTCGTGGCGGCGATGATGATCACGCCGTTGTTGGCGTCGAAGCCGTCCATCTCGACGAGCAGCGCGTTCAGCGTCTGCTCGCGCTCGTCGTTGCTGATGGGCGACGTGCCGCGCGTCTTGCCGAGCGCGTCGAGCTCGTCGATGAACACTAGGCACGGTGCCTGCTGCTCGGCCTGGCGGAACAGGTCGCGCACGCGGCTGGCGCCGACGCCCACGAACATCTCGACGAAGTCCGAGCCCGAGAGGCTGAAGAAGGGCACGCCGGCCTCCCCCGCCACGGCCCGCGCGAGAAGCGTCTTGCCGGTGCCCGGCGCGCCGAGCAGCAGCACGCCCTTGGGGATGCGCGCCCCGAGCGCCTGGAACTTCTTGGGCTCCTGGAGGAACTCCACGATCTCGCGTACTTCCTCGACGGCCTCCTCGGCGCCGGCCACGTCGTCGAACGTGACGTGGACCTCTTTCTCGGCGTAGATCTTGGCGCGGCTCTTGCCGAAGTTCATGACCCCCTGCGGCGGCCCCATGCGGCGCATCAGGAACCAGAAGACGGCGCCGATCAGGAGCAGCGGCAGCAGCCAGACGAACAGCATGCTGCCGAGGTTGTCCGGCGACTCGACGTCGAACGTGGCGCCCGCGTCGCGGAGTTTCTGCTTGATCTCCTGGACGGCGCGGTCGCCGCCATCGAAGTTCGCCCAGTACTTCTCCCGCTTCGCGTTCGGGTCGGCGGCATCATCCTTCAGGACGACACGCACGGCATCGCGCGCGATGGTCGCGCCCTCGACGCGGCCCGCAGCGATCATCGCCTCGATCTCGTCGAGCCGCTTCTTCTCGCCCTGCTGGCTCTGATAGACCTGCGCCAGCAACAGGAAGAGCGCCACCGCCAGGATCACGAACAGTCCGAAGCGCGGGCGACGCTCGGGCTGGCCGTCCTTGCCCTTCGCGGGCCGGCGTGGGTCGTTGGGGCGGGACTCGGGACTCACGAAGCCTCTCCGGGGTCGGTGTTCGCGGCGCAGCAGTCCGCCGCCGGGGCGTCGCCGCGCAGCGCCAGTCGCACGGCGCGACGGCGCGCAGCTTCCGCGCAGCGCCGGCGCTGCTCGGCGGTCTCGGTGATGAGCGGCGGAACGCGGGCGGGGCGACCGTCATCGCCCAGTGCGACGAACGTGAAGTACGCCGATGCCGTGTCGCGCAATTCGCCGGTGCGAGGCTGCTCGGAGCGGCACTTCACGCCGATCTCCATGGAGGTGCGGCCCACGCTGTTGACGGAGGCCGCGAGGACCAGCAGTTCCCCGACCTTGACCGGGTGGACGAAGTCGATGCCGTCCACGGACGCCGTGACGCAGGCGTGGCCCGCATGACGCTGCGCGGCGATCGCCGCGACGATGTCCATGTGGTGCATCACGATGCCGCCCAGCGCGTTGCCGAGCGTGTTGGCATCGCTCGGCAATACGAGCTGCAGCATCTCCGCCTGCGAGGCGGAGACGGGTTTGGCGGCTGTCTCGTCCATGTTCCTCCAAGCTCTCGCCCCGCGGCGCAGAGCCAAGCGGGGAAGCCTATTCGCACACGGTGTGCCGCCGAAGAAGGCGACGGGGCGGCCCGCGCGGGTCACGCTGCGGTCCTGCTTGCCAGAACGCCCGCACGCCTCCTATGCTTCCAGGGTTGCGGAGGCGCGCGAGCCCCCGATCCGGCCCCTCTACACCCGGGGAGTCTCGCTCCCGAGGAACACCATGCGCACCCACCCCCTGCTCAACGCCGTTCTCGGATTCCTGCTCGTCACGGGCGTCGCCTTCGCCGGCGATCTCGAGGACGCGCAAGAGGCGCGCGACGCCGGCCGCTTCGAGGACGCCGCCGCCCTGTTCGCGAAGGCCGTCGCCGCCGATCCGGCGAGCGCTGACGCCGCCGCAGGGCTGGCCGCGGTCCTGGCCGGGCTCGGCCGCCACGACGAAGCCGTGGCCGCCGCGAACGCCGGCCTCGCCGCGAACCCCGCGCACCTCGGGCTGCTCCTGGCCCGCGCCCGCACGTACCTTCTGCTCGCCGACAAGCGCGACGCCGAGGGCGCCGATCCGGCACTGATCCTCAGCGATGCGGTGGCCGAGGCCGATCTCTCGATCAAGGCCGCGCTGAACGTCGATGCGAAGAACGCCGACGCGCGCGTGCTGAAGGCCAAGATCCTGCGCTACCAGGGTGGCGGCGACAGCGCCGAGTCGCGCGCCATGCTCGAGGCCGTGCTCACCGACTTCCCCGACAACTTCGATGCGCACTGGGACCTGGGCCGATACCACCTGCAGCAGGGCGCAGTCGTGCAGAAGGACAAGAGCGCCGCGGCGCCCCACTGGAAGGCCGCCGAGAGACACTTCCGGCGCTGCGCCGAGATCGACCCGAAGAGCGGCGCGGCGCACTGGGAATGCGCCAATGCCATGGCCTGGCAGGGCAAGCCCGCGCCCGCGGTCGCCGCCGAGTACGCGCTCGCCGCGCAAAAGTCCCCCGGCAACGAGAAGGTCCTGAATCAGCTCTACCGCTGGGCGGGCACTGACAAGAAGGCGCGCGTGGCCATGTTCGAGGACGTGGCGCAGGCGCGCCCGGGCGAGCCGCTGGTCGCCATCTTCCTGGCCTTCGCGCAGAAGGAGGCGGGCGATCTGGACGGCGGCCTCGCCACGCTCACCGCGGCCGAGAAGTCGATGCCGAGCGCGCCCTATGTGCCCCTCAACCGCGGCCACCTGCTGCTCGCCAAGGGCGACACCGACGGCGCCGTGGCGGCCTACGTCCGGGCCGTGGCCGCGTGCGAGAGGTTCGAGAAGGGGCTCTTCGACGACCTGAACGGCAAGGCGTTCCAGGCCAAGGCGTTCACACCGTCCCAGCGCGAGAAGCTGTGGCAGGCGCTCTGGCAGAAGTGGCCGCGTGTCGTCGATACGGCCAACAACGCCGGGCTCTGGTACCGCGACGTGGGCAGCGACTTCAAGATGAGTTCCTCGTGGTACCTGCGCGCCGTCGAGGCCGCGCCCGAGTCACCGCAGGTGCTCAACGACACGGCGCTCATCCTCGATCAGTACCTGCGCGAGTACGAGATGGCCGAGCCCTACTACCGGCGCGCCATCGCGGCGGGCGCCGCGCAGGGGCGCGACTGGCGGGGCGGCGACGTCGAGGACACCGGCTACCGCGACGCGGTCAACAACTTCGGCAAGATGCTGGTCGGCCAGAGACGCTGGGCGGACCTCGAGACGTACTGCAGGGAACTCGTCCCCGAGGCGCACCCCGCGCGCGGCGGCTGGCTGAAGATCGCGGAGCAGAACCGATGAGGGGCCCGCGCCCCGCGGCGGTGCTCCTCCTGCTCGGCGCGCTGGTGCTGACGGCCTGCGAGCCGCCGGACGCGCCGGGCGGCACGACGGGCGCGGTCGGCGCGCAAGCTGCGGCTGCGGCCCAGGCCCCCGCCCAAGCGCAAGAGGAGCCCGCGTTCTCGGTCGCCGTCGAGCCGGAGGCGACCGACGTCGTGCTCGGCGAGAAGATCGTCTTGAAGGTGACCGTCACGAACGACGGCGACGGGAAGCTGCGCGTCAACGTGCCGCGCCTCGATCGCAAGTGCGCAACGGTGCGCGTGCGCCTGCCGGGCGAGGAGCCCTACGTCCTCGAGCGCCTCGTCGCGAAGCTCGTTCCGCCGGGCCGCCTGGACTGGATCATGCCAGACGCGCAGGAGCTCGCGCCGGGCGCGAGCCTCTCCGGCACGCTGACGTTGACCGCGGCGCAGGTCGGCAAGCACCACATGACGGTGTCCTACCGGCGCTCGGTGAGCGGCAAGGCGCTGACCGCCGACGCAGTCGAGGTCACCGTGAAGCCCGACGGCGAGAAGCAGCACCTCGGCGTGCGGGTCGAGACCTCCGAGGGCGGACTCACCGTGCGCCTGCGACCCGACCTCGCGCCCAACACCGTCGAGAGCTTCGCGGCCCTCGTCCGCAAGGGCTTCTTCGACGGCCTGACGTTCCACCGCATCGTCAAGGGCTTCATGGCGCAGGGCGGCGACCCCGAGGGCACCGGCGGCGGCGGTCCGGGCTACTACCTGCCCCTCGAGGCGCAGCGCGAACTGCTCCACGCCCGCGGCGTGCTCTCGATGGCGCGCACCGATCTGCCCGACACCGCCGGCTCGCAGTTCTTCCTGCTGTTCACCAAGTACCCCTCGCTCGATCCATCGCCCGGTCGTCCCGGCTACACCACCTTCGGCGAGACGGTGGACGGCAAGGAGACCCTCGACAAGCTCGAGGCCGTCGAGACCGAGATCCCCGCCGCGATCCGCAAGGAGATCAAGGCCCGCGGCATCCCACAGGAGCAGGTGGACATGCTCGTGCGCGCGGGCCGCATCGAGAAGTCGTCCCCCGTCGAGAAGGTGACGATCAAGAGCATGAAACTCCTCACGCTCGACTGACCCGCACCGCACCGCACCGCACCGCACCGCCGCGACACGCCCGTCGTGGTAGCACCAGTCCGGGGCGCCCTGTACGCGCCCTCCAGCGGCCGTCACCGCGCCGCTGGATCGGACCCCGGTAGCAGCAGCCTCAACTCGGCGACGGCGGGCACCGCATGCGGCGCTGGGAGCGTGCATGAAGCACCGCCAGGGCGACTGCGACGCGCGGCAGCGCACGCACGCAGAGAGTGCTCCCATGCGGATTCGGCACCAGTCACGCGACGTGCGATCGAACCGTTGGTTGCAGCGTCGCGCAGGCTCGCGATCGCAAGTTGCGCGCCCGTGCAGCCCGCGGACCGTGTTGCGTCCGCTCGATGACTCCGTCATGAGTCGCGTTCGCGGCCCCCGCCTCGTCCACGCGCGGGAACCGCGACGGCGCGCCGCCGCGTGGCGCCGCTGGGGGGTCCGGGCGGGTCGCCCGATCAGGCCGTCCCATCGGGGCGGAGGCGGGGCGCGTCGCGATTACTCGCGGTGCTTGTCGAAGTCGAAGAGCAGCAGGTGCCGGGCGCTGGGCGCGCGAAGTGCCATGACGATCAGGGGCGTCGAACTGCGCCCGTGCCTCGGGCAGGAGATGCGCCGTGGCGAGACCGACGTAGAAGAGATGCCAGACGGGCGAGCCGTGGCCCATGCCCGCCTCGTCGATCTTCGTGGCCAGGATGGCCTTCATCGGTCCCACGAGGTCGTCCTCCGCCAGCCCCAGGCGGACCATGACCTGCAGCACCGCGGCGTTGCGGCCGGGCGAGAAGGTCCCCCGGTTGCCGGCCGCGTAGCCGACGCGGCCGTCCTCCGTCACGCGCCGGAGGTAGTCCAGGCCCCGCTCGATCGCGGGACCGCTCTCGTCCACGCCCACCTGCCGCGCCATGGCGAGGCCGTTCATGGCCGTCACGGTGGCCGCGACGAGGTCGGTGTAGCCGAGCATGTTGACCCCGCCCGAGCCGTGCTGCCAGCCGCCGTTCTTCAACTGGATGCCCTCGAGCGTCTTGCAGCACGCGCGCAACTTGTCGCGGATCTGCTGCTGCGAGAAACGCAGCGACGTGCCGGCGCCCTCCGCCTCGGCGCCACCGCCCTCTGCCCGCTCCGGCGCCTCGCTGCCGATCAGCTGGGCGAGGAACATCGCGTTGAAGCCGGCGTTGTGCGTGAGCGAACAGATGTTGCCGCCGACGGCCTCGTTGATCGCGTCCTGCGTGTGCTTGCGGCGCCCGCCGTGTTCCATGCAGTACGCAAGGACGACGCGCAGCGCGGCCGCGTGACGGCCCGTGCGGCGCGTGCTCCCCCCGGTGAGCAGAGCCAGACCCGTCAGCGGCGCGTCGATGATCGGTGCGTAGAAGGACCGCGTGCGCGTCTTCTCGAAGCGTGGATCGGCATTGACCTCGTCGGCCAGGTAGTCGAGGGCGCGGGTGGTCGCCACGAGAACGTCGATCTCCCCGAGCGGCAGGACGAGCCGCATCGTGCGCTCCTTGCCGGCCCGCCGCAGCCGCACGTCGAGATCGGCGGCGCGCTCCCCGGCGGCGCGGGCGGCGCCCAGAGCCGCGGCGACGGCGGTCACGTACTCGCCCGCCGGGCGCCCCTCGGCCACGCCCCCGATCACGTCGCCGGTCTCGAAGCCCGCCCTGTACGCCGCGGATCCGCGCGCGACGGCCGTGACCGTCCACGTCGTCGAGTGGGGCTCGCCCACGAGCCCCACGGCGGCCACCTGATCGAACGCGGGGCGCGCGGCGGGCTCCGCCGCAACGGGCTCTTGGTCGCCGGGCTGCGCGGCAGCGCGCACCGGCGCCCCGGACAGCAGCGCGCACGAGAGCAGGATCGAGAGCAGCGAGCGCATAGGGGCCTCCAGGTCACGGCAGGCTACCGCATCCACACGGCGGCGACGCGAACCGGGCGCCATCGCCCCGCCTGCATGTCGCGGCCCGGCGGCCGCTCTCACGGAGCGCGCTCCCTGCCGTGCGCCCCTGCCGTGGCCCCGGTGATCGTCCCGCACTTGCGCGCCGCGACAGAGACTCAGAACGCCACGAACGGACTGTCTGATATCAGACAGTCGGTGTCGGGATGCAGACAGGCGTGAGGCCCCGCGCCGGACTCGGCCGGGCGACTCGCGCGTGCGCCGCCCGAGCGGCGGCACGCAGGTTGCGGTTTCTCGCGCACCGGGTCGCGACCCGCCCGCGGCCGGGGACTCGCGCAGAGGGCCACGCCGGTGGGGCCGCCGCACGACGGGACGGGCCGCGCGTCCCCCACGAGAGGAGCCGACGCCATGGACACCGAGCCGGCAGCCGAGCCCTGGGATGAGCCCGCGGAAGCGGAGGTCATCGTCCCCCCGGAGGACGTGGAGGCGGCGGACGAGCCCGAGGAGACAGAGGCCGGTCCGCTCGAGGACCCGCACGCCTTCGGACCCCTCTTCTTCCTGACCCAACTCCGCGCATTCGTGCGTGATCGCTGCCCGCGTCCCGAGGAGGAACTCCCTGTGGTCACGGTCCGGCTCGCGACCGGGGAGAGCCTCGACCTCTGCCACGTCGTGGGCGTCGGACCGCGCTGTGCTGTCCTGGCCGTCCACGATCGCGCGGCGCGTGGTGGCGACGAGGGCCGGATGCGGACCGAGTTCGTGCCCTACGGACTGATCGCCCGCGTCGCCATCTCCGCCCGCGGCGCGGGCGGATCGGGCATCGGCTTCCAACTGTCGCACGAGCCGACCAGGGTCGGCGCGCCCGCCGAGGGTGCACCCGCCGCCGAGCGCGCACTGCTCGACGCCGCCGCGTCCCGCGCGACGCCGTGACCGGCGAGCCAGCGCGGGCAGGGGGCACGGGACTTGCGACTACGTTGCAATCCACCCGGCGGCGCGCGCCCGGAGACGGTTCACCATCGCCCACGAGCGCGCCTCTCCGGGTGTCGCACGAACTGAGCACGGAGGACTGAACGATGCGTTTTCGTCGCCTGATCCCGGCCGCCCTCGCCACGGTCATCGCCATCGCGGGCACGTTCGCCGCCGCTGCCGACGAGCCGGCCTCGCTGCCGACGCTCGTCGAGCACTACACGCCCGTTCGGGCCGCTCTCGCGGCAGACGACCTGGACGGCGTGAAGGAGCACGCCGACGCACTGGCGAAGGCGGGCGACCGCAAACTCGCCGCGGCGGCGCGCGAGTTGGCTGCGGCAGAGGACATCACGGCGGCGCGCGCGGCCTTCGGCGACGTGAGTCGCGCGCTGATCGCGCAGGTGAAGGGAGCCGAGAAGAAGCACGACGCCGCGCTCCCGGTGCTGCACCTCTTCAAGTGTCCGATGGCGAAACCGTACGGCGAGTGGCTGCAGGTGGAGAGCGGGATCGCGAACCCCTACATGGGCTCGCGCATGCCCCGCTGCGGGAGCCGCACGGCCCTGCTGGGCGGCGGCGGCGAGCCGCGCCGGCTCCTGGATGACTATCTCGCAGTGCGCAAGGCGCTGGCAGCCGACTCGCTGTACGGCGTCAAGGAGCACGCGGGCATCCTCGCCGTCTCCGGCGACCGGAAGCTCGCCGCGGCGGCGCGCGAACTGGCCTCCTCGAAGGACATCACCGTGGCGCGCAAGGCGTTCGGTGAAGTGAGCCGCGCCCTGATCGGACAGGTGGAAGCCAACGAGAAGAGGAAGAAGGGCAAGGCCGACCTGCCCGCGTTGCACCTCTTCAAGTGTCCGATGGCCTCTCCGTACGGGCAGTGGCTGCAGGAAGAGAGCACCATCTCGAACCCCTACATGGGCTCGCGCATGCCCCGCTGCGGGAGTCTTGTCGAGACGCTCGGTGGCGGCGGTGACGCGAAGTCCACGGGCGATGCCTCGTACGTGTGCCCGATGCACTCCGGCGTCACAGCGGAGAAGCCCGGCAGTTGCCCGAAGTGCGGCATGGCGCTGCGCAAGAAGGCCGAGTAGCGGTGCGTCCGCGCCACGGCGCCGCGGTCCGCGGCGTCCCCACGGGCAAAACGGCCCCGGACGTGGTCCGTCCACGGTCGCCCCCTGCCGCACAGCGCGGAGGCCGCAGGCCAGGAGTGCCGGCCGAGGGCAATGTCGGTCGTCGGCGCGACTCCCAGCGCGCGGGTCACACCGCGCCCACTGCAATCGGTGTCCACGGACGCCGAGCGGTGCGCAACCTCCTATTTGATGCTGCCTCGAGCGAGTGTCCGCTCGGGGCAGGTGTCGATGCGTCTGCCACAAGGAGGAAGCAGCATGACTCGCATCGGATTGGTCACGACGGCGGCAATCGGGGCTCTTGCACTGACTAGTTCCGCCCGCGCACACGAGAGTACGCCCGCCGCGGAGCAACGAGACGACCACACGTCCGCTCTCGTCGCGGCGTCCCGACCGCTGGCCGCCGACGGGGACGCAGTAGCCACGCCGCGAGATCCGGTGGTCGGCCTGCGCTCCTGGCTCGGGCTGGAGGCGAGGAAACCCGATCCGTTCGAGGGGTTCGCGCGTCCCGTCACGAACATCAACTTCCATCACCCGTTCATCCGCAACGAGGTGCGCCCGCTGTTCATGTACCACTGGTTCCCGGAGACGGGCGCGGTGGACGGTGGCAGCATGCGGCTCTACGCCATGCAGTTGCACCTCGCACTCTCCGACGACATCCAGTTCACGCTCTACAAGGGCGGATACGTCGATCTCGACGCGGGCGCGTTCGACGACGACAGCGGGTTCGCCGATTTCGCCTTCGGGCTCAAGTACAAGGTGTGGGAGGACACCGTGGATCTGGCCGCTCTGGCATTCGGAATCGGATACGAGAGCAAGTTCGGAGACCGCGAAGTGCTCGAGGCAATGGGGGCAGGGTTCTTCGACGTGTTCACGTCGTACGCTCGTCAGATCGGAGACGTGAACGTCATCGCGACGGGAGGCGTGTTCCTGCCGAGGGACAGCGGCGAGGACAATCGCACCTACCACTGGCATCTCCATGCCGACTACCCCGTCACGCCCAGCTTTTCACCGCTCGTCGAGGTGAACGGCTTCCACTACGACGGCAACGCGGATCGCAACGCCGGTCTCGGACCATCCGTCCCCCTCGGGATCGAAGGGTACGACTACACGACGCTCGGTGCCGGCGACGTCCGTGGCAATGACGTGATCACCGGAGCGCTCGGGTTCCGCTACGCGCTCTCGGAGGACATCAGCCTCGGCGCGGCCTGGGAGGTTCCCCTCACGACGCGCAAGGACGTGTTCCAGAAGCGACTGACGCTCGACGTCGTCCTGCGCTTCTGAGTCGAGCCCATCGTGTTGCGTCGGGTGTCCTCGCGAGAGATCCCGGCGCAACGCGGCCGCGTGTTCCGTGCCGCCATCGCGGCGCGCAATCGCTGCGAGGCGCTGACACGGGCCAGGGTCCCGACGCGACGATGCGGCTGACGTATGCGTCCTGCCCGAGCAGCGACGTGTCCAGCTCAAGGTCGTAGTCGCCGTGCCGATGGACCAGGGCGTACTGCCGCTCCGCCAGCCCGGGCGCGCGGTCCCCACGCCGGGCCTCGCGTTCCCGCAGCGCCGGTAGCGGGCAGTGCAGTCCGACGAACAGGACGGGCCACTGTTCGCGATCGGCGAGGAGGAGCGCCAGCCACTCGGGCCGCTCGAGCACCTGATCCACGATGACGCAGTTGCCGCGCCCGAGAAGAGCGCTCACCGCTCCGTAGAAGCCGCTCACGACGGGCGGCAGCGCGGCGCCGAGCGTCCCCTTCGCCGCGAGCGAGTCGAGGGGCAGCATGCGGATGAACGCATCCACCTCGACGTGCAGGAACGGCCGCTCGAGAGCCCTCTGCAGCCCCTTGGCGAGCGTGCTCTTGCCCGAGCTCGACGTGCCGTTCAGGACGATGGCGCGCGGGTCGTTCATCGGTCGCGGGCGCGCGGGCTCCTCGGTGTCACCGCTGCCAGTCGAAGATGCGCAGGAGGCGGCTGCCGGTGGACGTCGCCGGGACGGTCTCGGAGAGCAGCAGGAGAGCGGGCTGCGTCTCGGTGGAGAGGTCCGAGACCAGCAGCAGGTCGTCGGCCTCGCCGGAGTCCGTGGCGAGCGGCGGCAGAAAGCCCGTGTTGTCGCGGAAGCCGAGAGCGTCCGGCGAGCCGCTGTAGAGCCGCAGCGCCGGCGTGGCGGCGCCGTCGCGGTTCCTGGTCGGAGGAGTCGTCGTCGCCACCAGGATGTCGGGCGCGCCGTCGCCATCGACGTCGGCGACCAGCAGGGCGGTCCCGCGAAGGTTGTCGTTCGACGTCGCGGAGACCCCCGGCAGCACGCTGCCCGAGACGTCGCTGAAGCCGCCCGACGACGTGGAAGGGTCGTGATCGTTGCGCAGCACGCGCAGCGCCCGCCGGTTGTAGCCGGGGGGCCCCTGGTAGGCGTCCACGCCGACGGCGTGCACGAGCACGAGGTCGAGATCACCGTCATCGTCCAGGTCGGCGAGCGCGAGGCGTGATGCCTGGAAGAATTCGGGCGCGCTGCCGCCGGGCATCCAGTCGGCCGTGGCGTCCGTGAACGCGCCGCCGCCGTCGTTCAGGAGCACGCGCGTCGCGACGCGCGCCGCGTCGCTGCCGGTGCCCTGCGACAACCCGTAGGCCGAGACGGTGGTCGGGTCGTCCCAGGTGACGACGAGGTCGAGGTCGCCGTCGCCATCGAGGTCGCCGAGCGCCAGGTCGCGGGCGTGGAACGCCGGGAGCGGCGTGCTGTCGGCATCGTCACCTGCGCTCGGCAGGGCGCCGGCGGTGACGTCCACGAGCTTGCCGGAGACGTCGATGCGATTCTCGAGCACGCGCACCGCCGGGTAGTAGCGCGTCTCGTCGAGGGCGTAGGTCGCGGCGTCGGCGGCGGACACGTACGCGGGAGTGGCCGTGAAGTCCACCGCGGCGGCGGCGACGCCGAAGTGTCGTGACTCGAACGAGTCGCGGCCGATGACGACGTCGAGGTCGCCGTCGTCGTCCAGATCGCCGATGGCCAGCGCGGTGGGAGCGCCGCGGACGCCACGCACCGAGAACACTTCGTGGACCACGCCGTTCTCGTCCTCGGCGGTGACCTCTGCGGCGTGCGTGCTGCCCGGAACGGCGTCCTCGTCCGCCGTGAACGCGCCCGAGCCGTCGTTGACGAGCAGGCGCACCTCGCCGTACGTGTCACCGTCCGGGTGCGGCCCCGCGAGCACGATGTCGTCGCCGTCCGTGCCATCGAAGTCCCCCACCCCGAGCGCCGCCGCGCGCAGGTCGTCCATTCCGGAGGCGTCGGAATTGGCGGCGGGCAGGCCCGTCGCCGTCGTGTCGGCGAGGGCCCCCGAGGAGTTGCCGAGCAGCAGCCGCGTGCGCACGGCGCGGCTCCCGGGCGAACTGCCGTTCGAGATGAGCACGACGTCGTCCGCGGCGCCGTCACCGTCCAG
>JAJRVY010000240.1 GCA_024277065.1 Planctomycetota bacterium | reverse complement strand
CCGAGGGCGTCGATGGCCTCGAGGCGCACGCGGTCGCTGCGGTCTCGAAGCGCCTTCGCCACCGCGCGGTGGACCTTGTCGCTCTCGACGTAGCCGTACGTCTCGATCGCCGCAGCGCGCTCTTCGGGATCCTTGGACTTCAGGCCCACCTCGAGTCCCGCCACGGCCGCCGCCACGGTGTCGTCGTCGGGGTTCTCGATGAGTGGCGACGGAGGACCGAGCGGCTTGGGCTCGGGGGCCGGGCGACCGGCGTAGTAGGGCTCCCCCCAGAAGTCCTCCCAGCGCGCCGCCAGAGGCTCGGGGATGTTCGGTCGTTCCGCGGGCACCGTGACGCCGCTCTTGTTCTTCTGCCACCATTCGAGCGCGGCGTCCTTGTCGCGTCCCGGATCGCGCCCCGTGAGCACCGCGATGGCGACGCGGAAGTCCTGCCAGAACCAACCTTCGTAGCCCGATGTCCTGAAGCGGTTCCCGCCGCGCCGCGGCGTGCCCCCGCCCTTGCGAGCTCCTTGGAAGAGTGCTTCGACGGTCTTCTTCGAGCGCAGCCGGGAAGCCGCCATGATGCGCGCGCGCCCGACTTCCTTCGTGAGGCCCTTGAAGGGCTTGTCGCGGAGCACGGGTAGCGACGACATGTCGCCGTGGCGCCCGATCTCCGTCGTGAGGAGCGCGAAGAGCTCCTCGTCGTCGCGGAGCTTGCGGTCGCTCTTGTAGAGGGAGTGCAGGGCCTTCAGGGCGTCGGGATGCTCGGTGCGCCCGAGGGCCGTGATGGCGGCCCGGCGCACGGTGATCGCGCGATCCCTCAGCCCTCGGGCGACGCCCGCGATCACGGTCGGATCGGCCACTCCGGCGGCGGCCTCGATGGCCTCGTAGCGGGCCTGCTCGTCGGTCTGTGTGAATGCGGTCTTCAACCGCGCGGCGAGCTCGGCGTTCTGGTCCTGGGCGTATGCCGGGAAGGCCACCGCCGTCGCGAGGACGACGAAGGCCAGGATCGTGGCTCTGCGCATGGCTTGGTCTCCGTGGGGGACCCGCGTGTTCTATCAGCCCGGGCCGTCGCGGCGCGAATGGAAGCACGCGTCGCTCTCGTGGCCGTGAGCCTGTCTCCCGGTTGCACGCGTATCGTCGAGGACGGGAGTGGCGTCGTGGTGACGGACGAGGAGGCCGGCCCGTTCCCCGCCGACTACGAGGACGTCGTGCGGCGCTGGGCCGTGCGCGAGCGGAGAAGGTGTGGACAAGAGAAACGGGGCGCCGGTCACGCGACTTGCGCGGATCCGAGCCTGGGATTGTCGTAGCGTCCAACGGCGCAAGTCGCGCGCCGCAGCCCCGCTCGTCCGTGGAGCCCGCCGGACTGCGTTGCGCTCGCTCGGTGACTCGGTCCGGGGAGTCACGTTCGCAACCGCGCCTTGCCGGCAGGCTCCACGAACAAGCCGACACTCCCTCTTCTTTTGTCCACACCTTCTCAGTCGCTTCAGTCGCATCGAGGGGCAGTCCGTGACGCGCCCGACTCCCGGATTCTGGGAGCGCAAGGGGATCGGCGCCAAGATGTCGCACGGGTGGGTGACGAACGCTGTCTTCACCGGCCGGGATCGTGTCGGCATGGCCACCGGCCGCGTGAAGTACCAGGTACTCCTGCGCGACGGCGAGGTCATCGAGAGCCGCCATCAGCCTTGATCGTCGGCGTCACCGGCGTGCTGCTCCCGGTGCGCCGTCAGTTGCATCGCAACCAGGCGTGCCAGCACGACGGCGACGTAGAACTGGCCGATGATCGCCTCGACGATGGCGAGTGACCGCGCGGTGGACGTCGTGGGCGTGAGATCGCCGTACCCGAGCGTCGAGAGCGTGACGAAGCTGAAGTAGAAGAGGTCGCCGCTCCCCTTCTCGCCCTCGCCGAACGCCGCCGCGGACGGGTCCGCGATCTCGACGGCAACGTACAGCAAGGTCCAGGCGAGGCCGATGAGCAGGTACGCGCAGAGCGCGGTTGCGAGCGTGTCGGCCGTCACACGCCGCTTGCGGAAGAGGTGCTGCATGCCGCGCACGACCGCGTAGAGGAGTGCTAGGCCCACGTAGAGCGCGCCGATGGAGCGGATCGACGTCCCGGCATCGCCGGCGATCGCCTGCAGCAGTTCGAGCGCGGCCGGAGGGCCGATGAGGACGACTGTCGCGAGAACGGGTGATCGGGACTGGGCGACCGTCGTGGCGGCCACGACGAGCACGACGAGCATCGCGACGCGCATCGTCAGATCGAGCCAGACGGGCTGCGTGTCACCGGCGAACGAAGATGCCGCCGGGACGCACACGAACGTCAGCAGCAACGCCGCGAGAAGGTAGAATGGCCGTCCGGCCGGACTCTCGGGTGGGCGGGGTGCCGCCGGGCGCGTGACTGTCATCGTCTACGCGATGTCGAAGCCGGCCGTGCGCAGTTTCACGGACAGGTCCTGCTTCTCCACCGCCTTCTGGTACGCCTCCTCCGGCGCGACGAGCCGCTGCTTCACGAGCCGCAGCAGGTCGTCGTTGAGGAGTCGCATGCCGAGCTTGGCGCCGGTCTGGATCGTGGATGGGATCTGGTACGTCTTGCCCTCGCGGATGTGGTTCGAGACGGCCGCTGTCATCACCAGGATCTCGAACGCGGCGATGCGCCCCTTGCCGTCGGCGCGCTTCAGGAGCGTCTGCGAGACGACGCCTCGCAGCGATGTCGAGAGCATGGCGCGCACCTGTGCCTGACGATCCGCCGGGAACTGGTCGATGATGCGATCGACGGTGCTGGACGCCGTCGTGGTGTGCAGGGTGCCGAGCACCAGGTGTCCGGTCTCCGCCGTCGTGATGGCCGTCTCGGTGGTCTCGAGGTCGCGCATCTCTCCGACGAGCACGATGTCAGGATCCTCGCGCAGCGCAGCGCGCAGGGCCTTGGCGAAGCTCTCGGAGTGGTACGGCACCTCGCGCTGGTTGACCAGGCAGCCCTGGTTCTCGTGCACGAACTCGATCGGGTCTTCGATCGTGATGATGTGGTCTCGTCGCGTCTTGTTGATGTGGTCCACCATCGCCGCGAGGGTCGTGGACTTGCCGCTGCCCGTCGGCCCGGTCACGAGCACGAGACCCTTGGACAACCCGCAGAGCTGCTTGACGACATCCGGCAACCCGAGTTGATCGAGCGTCATGATCTCCGTCGGGATGTGGCGCAGGACGCAACCCGGTCCCTTGCGCTGGCGGAACACGTTGACGCGGAAACGCCCGACATCGCCCAACTCGTAGGCGAAGTCCGTGTCGCCGGACGCCGCGAACTCGTCGCGGTTGCGCTTCGGCATGATCTCGGTGATGAGATCCCGCACGTCGTCCGCCGCGAACGGCGTCGCCGACGCGCCGGACGCCGTCACCATGGAGCCCTTGATGCGGAACGTCGGTGCTGCGCCGGTCGAGGCATGGAAATCGGACGCGCCTCGTTCGACCGCGAACCTCAGGAACTTGTCGATCGCTGCCATGGCCCCTCCTCCTACGCCGTCGGTCCGCTGACAGGTGGACGCTCGATGCTCACGATCCCCGCGCCGCGTACCACGTGCAGCGTGTCGCTGACATCGCGTAGCACGAGGAAGCCGCCGCTCTCTTCGAGATCGACGCGGACGATGCGCCCTGCCAGCGTGCGCCCGTCCGTGAGCCGCAGGGTGACGCCGTCGGCGCTCGCGAGGATGTCGCCGAACGAGAGTTGCGAGATGCCCGAGACCTGCGCCGCCCAGTGCGCCGTCGTGACGAGATCGTCGATGGCGATGCGCGCCTGCTTCCCCATCTGCGCCATCATCGCCGGCAGCACGCGCAGCGCCAGCGCGTCGTCGCCGGCGAGCAGCGCGCGCAGTTCGGCGCCGCCGATCTTGACGGCGTCCGTTGCCTCCGTCACGCGACAGCGCCCGGCCGAGGGCAACGAACCGTCCGCGGCGAGGGCCCCGAGGAGAGCCCCCTCGCGGAGCGTGCCGACGAGTCGTTCGAGACCACCGTCCAGCACCAGTGAGACCTCGATCGCGCCGGAGAGGAGCAGGTACTGGTGCTCCATCGGATCGCCCGGCTCGTAGACCACCGTCCCCGGTTCGAGCGTGAGACGCTCGCCTGCCGCCTCCAGCTTCGCGAGCCCGCCCTCGCCGAGAGCCTCGACGATCGACCCCGGTGCGTGTTCGTCGCTCATGATCACTCCCTTCGATCGATGTCCAGGGACATGCTACGCCCGCGGGCGCAGCAGGGCTCACGCGGACCGTGCCCGGCCCTCGGAATGACGTAGTATGGGCTTCCCCCCCCCAAGCAAGGAGTGTGCGATGCGACCCTCGGTACCTGACCGGAAACAACTGCTCCATTCGGCCGGCTGCGACGGCCCAGGGCTGCGCCCGGCCTCCTCCGCGACTCGGCTCCGCAATGAGTCGCCGTCGTCGGCGCGCCTTGCCCTGAACCGTCTCGCGCGGCCTCGGTGGTTGACGCACTTGTTCCCGGACAGGTCCTCGGTACCTGACCGGAAACAACTGCTCCATTCGGCCGGCTGCGACGGCCCAGGGCTGCGTTGCGCCTCCTCCGCGACTCGGCTCCGCAATGAGTCGCCGTCGTCGGCGCGCCTTGCCCTGAACCGTCTCGCGCGGCCTCGGTGGTTGACGCACTTGTTCCCGGACAGGTCCTTGTCCCGTCTCCTCTCTCTGGCCGTGCTGTTGGTGTCGGCTGCCACGGCGCTCGCGGACACCGAGATGGTGATGCTGCGCGACGGCGTCAGCGGGATGGCAGAGGTCCTCTCCACCACTGAGGACTCCGTCACGGTGAAGTTCGAGACGAAGGACGGCACTGCCGGCGAGACCGTCTTCAGCGCGAGCCGTCTGGACGAGCACAGCTTCTACTCCCTGCGCTCGAAGTACATGGAGAAGACGGTCCCGAACCACGTCAAGCTGGCCGTGTTCTGCGCCGAGAACGGCATGTTCAAGCGTGCGAAGTACCAGATGGACCAGGCCCGCAGGCTCGATCCCGAGATCGATGACAAGCTCGAGGCGAGGCCGGACATCATGGCGGGCATCGCCGAGCGGCTGGCAGAGGGCGTCAAGCGCGCCTACGACAAGGGCGACCTCCAGACGGCCTACGAGATTGCCGAGTTGATCACGACGCGCTTCAGCGAGACGCCTCTCGCCGAGAAGGCGTACGAGGCGCTCGACAGGCTCGAGAAGGAGATGGCCGACGGCGAGGCGGCCGAGACCGCTGCGCGTGAAGAGGCGATCACCGCCGCCGCGGACGACGCGACGCGCGCCGCCGCGGGCGCCCGCAACAACGTGCTCGTCGCCATCGAGAAACGGCAGGCGGCGGGCCGCGGCAAGAACTCGAAGGGACTGCGCACCAACAACCGCAGCACGGCCAAGCGCCTCTTCGAAGGGGCCGCGGGCGATTTCCAGAGCGCGCTCGGCGCGACCCGCGCCGCGCGCAAGAGGGCCGGGGACGACGCCGAGCTGATCGCGATGCTCGACGACGTCGAGGGTGAGCTGAAGTCCGAGGCCGTCAACGCGTGGATCAACGCCGGGAACATCGAACTCTGGCGCGACAACTTCAACGGTGCGCGCAAGGCCGGCGAGACGGCCCGCGCCATCGACCCGGACAGTGCTGCAGCGAGGTCGTTCCTGAACAAGGTCGATCTCGCGCGCGCGTCGAGTGGCAACGACTGGGAGCGCGGAGGTCGTCCGACACCGCGCCCTCCGCGGCGCAGGTAGCCGACCTCAGAGCGTGAGCAGGAATCCCACGCGGCGCCGAGCACGCGGTTTGCGCGTGTGTGTCGCCGGACGAGCGTCTCGCGGCGACGGGCGCCGCACGCACGCGCGGTGTCTCCGAGCAACGAGCGCAAACCGCGCGCCAGCAAGCTGTTACTCCCCTGACCGAGTCATCGAGCGGGCGCAACGCAGTCCGGCGGGCTCCACGGACGAGCGGGGCTGCGGCGCGCGACTTGCGCCGTTGGACGCTACGACGATCCCAGGCTCGGATCCGCGCAAGTCGCGTGACCGGCGCCCCGTTTCTCTTGTCCACACCTTCTCAGGCCGACGGGCCCGTGTGACGCCGGGTCCGCGCCTTCACCGCGGTCGGTCCGGATCGTCCGCGGTGGCTGCGGTCCACGCGCGGACCTGCGCCGTGACGCGGCGCACGTAGTCCGCGCCGCCCACGTACCACAGGTCGTTGTGACCGGCGCCGGTGATCGCCATGAACTCGGCCCGCGGCGCCGCCGCGGCGATCTTGCGGCTCTCGGAGAACGGGACGCTCCCGTCGTTCGTGCCGTGCACGATCAGCAGCGGACACGCCGCCGCGCCGGCCCGCTCGCCGTTGGGGAAGTCTCCGCGGGTGAGGATCGCCGCCAACGGCAGCCACGGGTACAGCTCCCGGGCCATCGACGGCAGTGACGAGAACGTTGCCTGCAGGATGAGCCCGGCGCAGTCGCGCTCGGTTGCGACGTACGTCGCCGGAGCGCCTCCGATGCTCTCGCCGTAGACGACGATCTGTGATGCCGGCACCCCGCTCGCGATCAGGTGGTCGTAGAACGCCAGCGCGTCCACGTACAGGTCGTCCTCGCTGGGGTCGCCCGCGTTGCCGCCGTAGCCGGAGTACGACGCGAGCACGATCCGCAGCGCGGACTTGCGCACCACGTCGCGCAACCAGGACGCGCGCGTGGCGGCGTTGCCCGCGTTGCCGTGGAAGTACAGGAGGACGGGGGCGTCCGGCCCACCCTTCGGACGCACGTCGTAGCCGGTCAGCACGCGGCCGTCCGGCCGCGTCACGACGATCAGTCGCGCGTCCGTACCGACCAGCGTGTGCAGACGTTCGGCCGGCGTCGGGCGCCGTGCCGGGTAGAAGAGCAGCACGTTCTTGCAGGCGAGCAACAGTCCGGGAAGCGCGAGCTGCAACGCGAGCACGGTCGTGATCACGCGCCGTGCAGTGCGCCTCTTCCAGGTCAACGGGCCTCCGCCGTCGGTGCGCCGGGGGGCGCCGTCGCGGATCTGCCTGCATCCGTGCCCGCGCCGCGACCGGCCGTCACTTGTCGTCCTCGTTCTCGAGGGCTTCCCGT
>JAJRVY010000011.1 GCA_024277065.1 Planctomycetota bacterium | reverse complement strand
GGCCTACCGTCACCGCCCTTCCCGACCGTCCCGCGTCTCCACTCGGCAGGCCCGGCACGGTTCGACGCTCCGGTCGGGGCGTAGCTCAGCCTGGCAGAGCGCTTGCTTCGGGAGCAAGAGGCCGGAGGTTCAAATCCTCTCGCCCCGACCATTGTAAGTTGCGGGTGCAAAGCGAGTTACGTCGTATCGCGCGTCTCCCTCCGAACGCCACATCCCGCCCGAATCCAGGCACAGTTGGGTTAGAGTTGCGTTGTGGGCTCCCGTCGAGCCTGGAGTGCGGGAAGCGTCCTGCCGTAGTTGCACGGAGTTGCACACGCCGCAGGAGTTACGGGGTCCGGCGAGGAGGCGTCCAGCGTCCCGCCCGACGTGGCGCCGTGTCGCGCCGTGGGCGGGCCAGAGGGCGGCGGCGAGGGACGGGGCGTCCTACTCGCCCGCGGCGGCACGGCGGGCCACGGGGCGCTTCGTGGCGCCGTTCTTGCGCTTGAAGTCGAGCGCCATGACGGCGGCCCGGCGGCGTTCCGAGAGACTGGCCGCGTAGATCTGCGTCGTGGCGAGCGCGGCGTGGCCGAGTTGCTGCTGGAGGTCGCTCACGGCGCCGCCGCCCTCCAAGAAATGCGTGGCGAAGGAGTGCCTCAGCGAGTGCGGCGTCAGGCCCGGACGGCCGTCGAGCCCGGCGCCCTTGAGCGCGATGGCCCAGGACTTCGTGACGTTCGTGAAGGCGGTCCCGCGGCGGGAGAGGAAGACGGGATCGTCGGGGCCGGTCTTCTTGCGTCGCAGGCGCAGCCGGAGCAGCGCGGTGCGGACTGCGGGGTGCAGGTCGATGGCGTCCACGTTCCCGACCTTGCTGCGGACCAGCGTGATCTTGCCGCGCTCGAAGTCGATGTCGCTCCAGCGCAGCCGCGTGAGCTCGCTCTTCCTCGCCCCGGTGTACACCGCCGCGATCACGAAGGGCCGGAAGTGCTTCGGCGCGGCGTCGATCAGCCGGGCGATCTCGTCCTTGGTGAGGTAGCGGCGCGGGCGCTTGGGCTCGCGCAGCTTCTTGAGACCCGCCAGGGGATTGGCAGCGAGGTGCCCGTCGAGCACGGCCTCGTTCAGGATGCGGCTCGCGAACTGCTGGTCCGCGTTGATGGTGCGGGCGCTGACGGTCTTCTTCGTCCCGTGCGTCGAGTTGCGCACACCCGCGCGGAACGCCCGGTAGTCGAGCCAGGTGGCGGGCGTGACCTGGTCGAGCGGCGTCTCGCCGTAGAACGCGGTGAGGGCTTTCAGCGCCGCGCGGTAGAGCCCGAGCGTGCCCTTGGCCAGCGTCGCGACGAGGCGGTTCTCGATCACCGACTCGGCGTACGCGGTGAAGGACCGGACCGCGGGGAGCTCCGGCGTCTCCGGATCGACGGGTGCCGCGTCGACCTGCATCGTCTCGGCCAAGGTCGGCGGCGTCTCGTAGACCCGGGCCAGGATGCGGCGCTCCAGTTCGTCGAGGAAGTCGTGGGTGTCCTTCTCGCTGTCGAAGTGCCGCGTGACCCGCTTGCCGTCCTGCGTCTGGTCGAACCACTGCGCCGACCAGGTCGTCCTGCCCGACTTCCAGCGCCGCGGGAACACGTACCCGAACCGCCGTCGCTTGCGCGCTTTCCGCTTGCTCAACTCGTCACCTCCTTGGTCCTGCATCGCGAGTCCCGGGAGGACTCTTGCTTCGCATGGACGCTCTACCGCCGCCTGATAGCGAGGTCGTTCCAGGGGGCGCGGATGGGGTGCAGAGCGCGGCTTCGCCGAACGCGCTGCTGGGCCAGGACGAGGGCGTCGAGATCGATCGGCGGGGTCCGCTGGCGTACGCGCTTCGCGGGCCTGGCGGTGTCGGTGGGCAGCCCGCCCTTGAGCTTCATGAGTTGGACCTGCCGGATGCGTCGATCCCGCCGATTGCGGCGCTGCTGCTCGGCCACCCACCGCGGCGTCGTGCCCGCCTCGAGTGCGAGCACCTCCACGATCCGCCGGCGCTGGGCCTTCGTGGTCTTCTTCCTCATCGTCCACCTCCCCGGCGGCCGGTGTTGCGCTCGATCATGTCGATCGCTGCCTGCGCCTGATCCAGCACGCGGACGACGTCGTTCTCCTCGGGATCGGGCAGCAGCAGGACCCCGTCGAGTGCGGCCTCCGCGTCCTTGAGGCGCCGGTGCAGGGCGTCGAGTTCGTCCTGGTTGTCGATGCGCGTGTACGCCTCCATGAACTGACCGACCGTCTCGCGGACGACCAGCCGCTCCCACGTGTGACGCCAGTTGACGCACTCGTCGTGGATCTTCTCGGCCATGTCGCGGAGACGCGGGTCGGCGGTCTGCCGCAGGATGTTCTGCGAGCAGTCGATTGTGGCGTTGGCGTCGAGGCCCAGCGTGCCGCTTCGGTCGGAAAGGTCGCCCCAGCGGCGAAGGGCGGCCTCGGTGGCGATCCGTGCGTCCTGCCACTCAGTGTGCAGCTCCTCGATGCGGGGGCGGAGCGCGGGGATGTCCTCGCGCTTCACCCGCCGCGCTTCCTCGATCGTGGCGACGAGCTCGTGACGCCACGCGGTCGCTGCAGCCTGCTTCTCGCCCTGGCGCTCCATCTCGTCCACGTGGCGCCGTCCTTCCGGACTCGCATCCAGCGCTTCAGCCGTTCCATCACGTCGTTGCTCATCGGGTCATCTCCTTGCGTCCGGGGTGTTCGGTTGCTCCGGGGCCCCGCGCGGGAACGGCGCGCCGGGTCCGAGTGGTCTTCGTAGTGGGGCGGCTACCCAGCAGGACGAGCCGCGTCTTGACGGCGCGGATCCGGCAGCGGATGCCGTTCGTCTCGGCGAGCCAGGTCCGGCCGTCGAGGTAGCGGAGCGTCGAGTACAGGCCGCCACTCCAGGCATCGATCTGCTCGCGGCGGGCGACCTGGCGGTCCTGCCGTCCGAGTCGCCGACGCAGCCGCCGGACCTCGTACTCGACGTCGCGGCGGCACGGCATCCCGCAGTAGCGGCGGTGGGGAGCGGGGGATCGCGCCGCGTAGGCGGCCCCACAGCGGGTGCAGTGAGGCTCGCTCATGGAGTCCTCCACCGCGTTCCCTCCCCCCTTGCTCTTGTTTCGCGCACGCGCGATTTCCCCGCCGGTCCAGGAATCGAACCGGATTCACGAAGACCTGCGCCCCGGGGGAGGCGGGGATCGGCCGTGAAACCGCTCGGCTGCTGGACCGGAGCGCACCTCGCGTGTACTCGCGTGCAGGTTTCGTACTTCTGGCCGAGCGTGAGAGGAGCGTGCAGCGTCCAGCGATTGCGGCGCGCATCACGTCACCACCTGCGCGCTTCGCCGATGGGCGAGCCGCGCTGCCTTCGCCGCGTCCTGCTCCTCTCGCCACGCGCGGTTCGCCTCCCACGCGGCGACGGACCAGGCGTAATCAGCCGTCTCCCAACCCTGGTGCCAGACGTGGCAGGCGTGAGGCGGCTCTGGGATCGTGGCCGTCTGCTCGATGCGCCCCGCGACCCAGAGCGGCAGCCACCTGGCGAACTCCGCGAGCTCGGTGTCGAGCACGGTCATTTCGAGGTGAAGTTCCTCGCGGCGAGCTGGGCGATCCGACGCGCGAACGCCGAGCAGCGTGAGCGTCCGCCGCGAGGCTGTGAAGCGGTAGTGGTTCACCGCGATCCGCGAGATGCGGGGCGCGGCCTGGTCGCGCCCGTGCCACGCGTACACGTAGACGTGGTCGAGGGTGTCGTCCTCGCGCCAGGCGACGGTGTGCTTGCGACGCAGCCGGACGGCTGGCCGGTCGAGCGCGTTCTCCAACGCGACGAGGAAGTCGTGCCGGGCTCTCCGGGCTGCGCCGTCGGTGGTGATCCGTGTCATGTGGAACGCTCCTCACTCTTGGCGGCGGAACTGGAACCCGGCTCCATAACCCCTCCCTGGCTCCGAAACCCCCTGTCCTCCAGGCTCGAAGGGGAGGTTTCGGTTCCGGTGCCACCGGAGCTATCCCTGGGAGAGACCGCTGACGACGGCGACCTCTTGACCTCGTCCTCCGCTCCCTGCCGCAGGACGAAGACCCGAGTCGGGCGTCCTCCGCGCGGACCGGCGGCCTTCTCTTCCCATGCGCCGAACCCCGCAGTGACGAGACCGTCGAGTGCCTTCGTGGCGACCGATCCCCCGCGGTACTCGCGCGGCCCGTGGGAGAGATCTCGTGCAGTGGCCCGGCCGCCGCGCGCTGCGACCCACTCGACGAGACGACGGCGCGCGGCGTCTTCGGGGCTCTCCACCAGCACGGCGTAGACACGCAGGATCTCGTCGGCGAACCACGTCGCGAGACGGGCAGCAGCGCGGATCGCCTCGGCATCGATCTGCGTAGCCTTCGGCTCGCGGACAAGACGGTGAAGCAGAGCGAAGCGTGCGGCGTATCCCGTCAGCTTGGCGAGCGCCGATGCCTCGTCCCCGACGCTGTTCGCCTGGCGCTCGGCGAAAGAGTCGTAGAACGCGACCCACACCGGCATGGCATTGCTATCGAGTGCGATGGCAGTGGGTGTCGGCAAGCCCTCGTCGTCGGTTGCGAGATCCAGTTCGAGGTGCGCGTGGATGACGGCGGCATACCGCTGCTTCGTTCCCTCGGCGACGGTGGCCGTCGTCCACTTCGCGACCGTTCGCGGCGGATGAGCGAGGAGGAGTCGCGCCAGCAGCCCGTCCTCGGCGTGCTCCCTTCCGATGCAAAGCGCGAGAGTGCCCGGCTGGACCGCGCCGCAGATCGAGAGCGCCACCCGAGGAACGAAGATCGTCCGCCGGTCCCCGCCCTTGCGGTCCACGGTGTGAGGACGCGCTCCGTGCGTCGAGAGGTAGAAGGCGCTGTCCCCTCCGAGGCCGCCGCGGTAGGCGTCGAAGGACCGCAGCCATCCGGCGAGTTCGTCCCGTGTGAGGAGGAGACCGCGGTCGTTGTCGGCCAGCAGCTTCGCAATCGCCTCGGTCGTCACGTCCACGACGATGTAGCGCTGCGGCGTCGGGCGTTCCGGCTCGGGAGGAGGATCGCCGCCGCCACCCTCTCTCCTCCATGCGGTGAGCTGAACCTCGTGCCGGAGCTTCTCGGCCTTCCAGAGCTTGAGGTCCTCCTCGTGCTCGCGCTGGGCTTCCTCGTCACGGCGGCGCAGGGGTTCGAGGGCGAGGTCCTGCGCCGGGCTCTTGTGCGTCCCCGATTCGCCGACGATGCCCGTCCAAATGACCAAGGGCTCGCGCCAGCCGCGCTTGAGCTCGATGGTGCGACTGTTCCCGATGGCGGCGCCGGCGACCGAGAGAACGGTGAGTGCGATGTACGCGGGATCGCAGCCGATCGCCGATGCACCTTCGGTCACGAGGT
>JAJRVY010000239.1 GCA_024277065.1 Planctomycetota bacterium | reverse complement strand
GCTCCGACGTTCACGAGGCGGAAGTGCACGTTGTGGCGACGATGCAGATCACGGCCGCCCCAGTCGTAGGCCTGCCCGCCTTCGTGCCGCGCCAACTCGTATGCGTAGACCTCGACGGGAAGCTGGAACCGGAACCCCTCGTCGTCGCTGATGTGCGAGAGGTGCGAGAGGTCCACGTCCGACACGGGGATCGCACGCAGCGTGGTCGATCCCATCGATGCCACGTCCGCGACGCCGCTCGCCATGCTGCCAGAGCCCGCATCCACCATGCGAACAGCCTGGCTCTTCGGCTCGACGGCGAAGCGCAGGAGTTCGTCCTCGGCCGCAAGCTGGAAGCGCCGTGGCGTGAAACGATGACCGTTCGCATAGGTCAAGTTGCCCGGCGCGAACTCGATCACGGCGATGCCCTGCCAGCGCGGCAGGCTGAAGTCGAAGCCCCAGGCCGAGGACTTCGGGATCGACGCGTAGCCCACGACGTGGCCGACCTCGAGCCCGTATCCGGGCAGAAGACCCTCCGCCGCGAGGACGCTCATCGTGACGACATCGTCGTGTCCGGCAGCTTGTGCTCGTCCTCGCTTGTGGATCCCCTTCATGCGCTTGACCAGCCGGTCGCACCTGCCGAAGAGCGCGTCTTCCGCGGGCTCGAGGGTGGCCTTGCGTCGTCGCTCGTCCTCCAATCGCTGCATCTGCCCGATCGCCCAATCGAGACGCCGCTTGAGAGTCGCGATCACCGCGCGGAGCGCCGCAGTGGTCCCATCGACGTGCTGGTGCAGCCGCTCCGGCCGCACCTCTGCGCGATCCGCCTCCGGCCACCCCTGTTTGAATACGCCTTCGACATAGGCGCGCAGCTCCGCCTCGTGCTTCGTCACAACGGTGTGCAGCAACGTCACGTCGAGCGGCACGTCCCGCAGGTCGCCGCCCTCGGTGAAAAGGAACTCCCGGATCTTCGCCGGGAACGCGAGGTCGAGGGCCTCCTGGATCTCGGACCGGTCGTCATCGCCGAGCCCGCCCTCGGGGCGCGCAAGGTGATGGAGCCTGGTGAGCACCGCCGCGTGTACGTGCTTCGCGATCATCAGCGGGTTGCGAAGGTTGAAGCTCGGTGGATCGACGCGGCCGCCGAGCAGTTTGAGCGGCTCCGCGAAGTACCCCCGGTCGTGACTCATCGCGCGGCAGTGCGTCAGGTTGACGGCCATGCGGTGGCGACGCCCGGCGCGGCCCGCACGCTGCCAGTAGTTGGCCGGCAGCGGCGGGACGTTCCGCATGAGCACCGAGTCCAGCGCACCGATATCCACACCCAGTTCGAGCGTCGGTGTGCAGACGAGGCAGTTCACGGCCTCGCCCTCGCCCTTGAACGCGATCTCGATCCTCTCGCGCTCGTCCTGCGGCACCTGCGCCGAGTGTTCCTGCGGCCGGATCATGCGGTAGCCCTCGTCGAGCAGGCGCAGGTCGTAGTAGTCCTCGCTCTCCGCTTCGTGCTGAAGTACGCCCTTGCAGCGCCACGCCATGCACAAGTCGTGAGGCGTCGGGCGGTTCTGCGTGCGGCGGCACGTCCCGCAGCGCCACATGCCCGTGTGCGGCTCGATGCTCAGTCGGTCGGCGTCGATCTGATACGTCCCCGTGCATCCCGGCAGGGCACGCCCTTTCGAACCCGTCAGCGTCACCGGCACCAGGACGCGGGTCTTGCACAGGAACCCCCAGAGTGACTCGACGAATTCGCGCGCGTCGTCGGTCTCCACGCCCCAGCGCTTCACCTGCTGGAGCACGCCGGTCTCGCCCGCGGCGCTCACCCATTGCCGGATGCGCTCCTTCTTGTCGCCCGCCTCGTAGCGGAGCTTCATGCCCGTCGGCACACCGGGCATCTTCGGCAAGAAGCCGTACATGATCTCCCGATCGCCATCACCCCAGAACTTCGAGAAGATGTGATGGTCCCGGTCGAAGACGTAGGAACCCCTGCGCATCTGATCCAGCAGCGTTGCGATGCCCGCGACGAGGACCTCCGGCTCGAGTCCCAGGTGCGCGGCGTTGCTCTCCACCCACGCGTGCCCGACATCCAGCCCCACATAGCGCACGCGGATGCGGCCATAGGGCTCGAGCCCCACACGCTGCTTCACGCCGGTGACGAGTTCGCGGAGCACCTGGATGCGGACGTACTTCCGGCGTTCGTCGGCGTGCCGCTGCCCGGCGGCCTCCTTGCGGGCCACGTTCCAGACCTCGCGCAGGAGCACGCGCGAGAGCGCATCATCTCTCTCGAAGAGATCGTCGAGATGCGCGACGAGGTCGTTGACCGAGACGGCGCCCTGCTCGATGCGGTCGTACATCAACGCGCGCAGACGGAAGCGGCGCGCCCGGTCGCGCATCCATCCCGCCTGGAACGCCGCGTCCTGGCGGTTGTCGGCGAAGACGAGCAGCCGTGGCCGCTCGGCGTGCTGCACCATCTCCTGCGCGAGCACGTGAACGTCGGAAACGGTCCCGGCGCGGACCGGACGCGCCGGCTCTCGGAAGTGCCCACGCCACTCGCGGCCCTGCGAACCACAGCAGACGCACCGCGTCAGATAGCCCGGCTTCTCCTTTTTCTGCGCACACACAAGGAGACGAACGAGTGCGCCGTCCGCGCCGCACCCGTCGCAGCGATCTCTGGCTTCGGGGTGTCCCGCACCACAGAGTCGGCAGAGATGGAGCGGCGCCGTGTTGCGCGGCGCCGAGCCGTCGTCGCCATCATCGTCATCATCCGAGTCGTCGTCGGAGATGAGGTGATCGAGGAGAACGGCGCGAACG
>JAJRVY010000238.1 GCA_024277065.1 Planctomycetota bacterium | reverse complement strand
TGGAATCCCTGCATCGTGCACCCCCTTCCGGATCGCAACTCGCGCACGTCGCGCGCGCCGAGATCCCCGAAGGGACGGCGGGCACGGACCGAGGTCACGGCGCGAGAGTGACGAACGACCTCGGCGACCGAGATTGTCTCTACGCGGCCATGCTGAACGAGAACTCCGAGATCGACGAGCGCACGGGGTTCCCGAATTCCCCGGAGAGAAGTGTGACGCACATCACAACGCCGACCCAGGATTCCGTACGCGAATCAGCGGCGCGGCGGGGACGCGCGGCGCATCACGGCGGCGGCGGCGTCCACGGGCGACCTGGCGTCGGCACCGCGGCGGGCGACGGCCCATGCGCGCAAGCTCTCCTGGCGCGCGTCGTTGCACGTCGGGGCGGCGTGCAGCGTGCCGCGGCCGATGGGCTGCAGCGTGGCGTGACAAATCTTGTCGGTCATGGCTCTCTCCACTCGATCCCGGCCCGCGACGGGCCGGGTCCGCGCCCCTCTCTCCCGAGGCGCTCTCTTCTGTCTTCGGCAGGTCGGCGCGAGATCCTGAGCGCCCGGCGCCGAAGCTCCCCGCAGATTCCGAGGGGAACGCGGGGAATCTTGCAATCACCGCCGCCGGGGCGCACCACGCGGCGCGGGGGACGCCGCCGGATCCCCTCGCCGGGACGCCGCCCAGCCAGCACAATCGGTGCATGCCACCCTCGAAGTCGAAGCCGGCGGCGCGCCGTGGCGCAGCCACGCGCGCGCGGAGCGCCGCGTCCGCGAAGTCCGCGAAGTCCGCGAAGTCCGGAAGGTCTGCGAAACCGGGGAAACCGCGCACGCGCACGCGCGCCGAGACCTACATCAACCGCGAGATCAGCCTGCTGGAGTTCAACCGCCGCGTGCTCGAGCAGGCGAAGGACGAGAGCATCCCCCTGCTCACACGGCTGTTCTTCCTGACGATCTGCTCCTCGAACCTCGACGAGTTCTTCGAGGTGCGCGTCGCGGGTCTCAAGCAACAGGTGGCGTTCCGGATCGGGGCGGCACGCTTCGACGGGCTGACACCGACGGCAGCGCTCGCCCGCATCGCGGCGATCGCCCACGACCTCGTGGACGAGCAGTACCGCGTGCTCAACGACACGCTGCTGCCCGCCCTCGACGCCGAGGGCATCCGCATCCTGCGCCGCGACGACTGGTCGGCGCGCGTGAACGCATGGACGGCGCGCTTCTTCGCCGACGAGGTCATGCCGGTGCTGACGCCCATCGGCCTCGATCCCTCGCACCCGTTCCCCAAGGTCCTCAACAAGTCGCTCAACTTCATCGTGAGCGTGGACGGCAAGGACGCCTTCGGGCGCGAGATCGGGCTGGCGGTCGTGCAGGTCCCGCGCGCGCTGCCGCGGCTGATCGCCATCCCCATCAGCGCCGGCGGCCGCAAGCACGACTTCGTGCTGCTGTCCTCCGTGATCCACGAGCACGTCGCCGATCTGTTCCCGGGGATGAAGGTCACCGGCGCCTACCAGTTCCGCGTCACGCGCAACAGCGACCTGTGGGTGGACGAGGAAGAGGTCGAGAACCTGCTACAGGCGCTCAAGGGCGAGCTCCCGCGCCGCCGCTACGGCGCCGCGGTGCGGCTCGAGGTCGCGGACAACTGCACCGACGAGGCCGTCGAGTTCCTGCTCGAGCAGGTCGAGCTCGGCCCCGAGGACCTCTACCGCGTGAACGGCCCCGTCAATCTGCACCGCCTCGTGGCTCTCGTCGGCGCGGCGCAGCGGCCGGACCTCGAGTACCCCCCGTTCGTGCCCGGACTGCCGCGGCGCCTGCGCGGCGAGCGCGACATCTTCGAGACGCTGCGGCGCGGGGACATCCTCCTGCACCACCCGTTCGAGGCCTTCTCGCCCGTCGTCGAACTCCTGCGCGCGGCGGCCGACGACCCGAACGTGCTGGCGATCAAGCAGACCCTCTACCGCACCGACGCCGGGTCGGCGCTGGTCGAGGCGCTCATCGACGCGGCGCGCTCGGGCAAGCAGGTCACGGCACTCGTCGAACTCCGGGCGCGCTTCGACGAGGCCGCCAACATCGATCTCGCGACGAAGCTCGAGGAGGTCGGCGCCAACGTGGTGTACGGGATCGTCGGCTACAAGACGCACGCGAAGATGCTGATGATCGTGCGCCGCGAGGGCACCAAGCTGCGCCGCTACGTGCACCTCGGCACGGGCAACTACCACACGGGCACGGCGCGCGCGTACACCGACATGGGCCTGCTCACGGCGAACCGCGAGATGGGCGAGGACGTCCACCGCGTGTTCATGCAGCTCACGGGCCTCGGCAAGGCGAGCAAGTTGACGAAACTCCTGCAGTCGCCCTTCACGCTGCGCAAGACCCTGTTCCGTATGATCCGCGCCGAAGCGCGCGCCGCCGCCGCCGGCAAGCCGGCGCGCATCGTGGCCAAGATGAACTCGCTCAGCGAGCGCGGCATCATCGACGAGCTCTACGCGGCGTCCCGGGCCGGCGTACGCATCGAGCTGCTCGTGCGCGGCGTCTGCTGCCTGCGGGCGGGGGTCCCCGGGCTGTCGGAGAACATCCGCGTGCGCTCCATCGTCGGCCGCTTCCTCGAGCACACGCGCATCTTCTGGTTCCACGGGGGGGGCGAGGAACTCGTATACTGCGCGAGCGCCGACTGGATGTCGCGCAACCTCCTGCGCCGCGTCGAGACCTGCTTCCCGATCGAGGACGCACGGCTGAAGCGACGCGTCATCGAGGAGGGGCTCGAACCTTATCTGGCGGACAACTGCCAGGCGTGGGATCTGCTCCCGGACGGCTCGTACGAGCGCGCCGAGCGGGGCAAGGCACCGCGCACGTGCGCCCAGGAGCGGCTGCTGGACAGCCTCTCGGGCTAAGGGCCTGTCCGGGAACAACTGCTCCATTCGGCCGGCTGCGACGGTCCAGGGCTGCGCCCGGCCTCCTCCGCGACTCGGCTTCGCAATGAGTCGCCGTCGTCGGCGCGCCTTGCCCTGAACCGTCTCGCGCGCCCTCGGTGGTTGACGCACTCGTCTCCGGACAGGCCCTAACCGAACTCGAGCCGCACGCCGACCGCCGAGAGCAGTTCGCTCTCCTCGACGAGATCCGCCTGCGTCAGTGGATGGTGCCCCAGCCATCCGGTCGGGAAACGCAGCGCGATCGTGCTGCCGGACGCCCGCACCTCCTCGGGCACGGGCGGCCGCGCGCCGCGGCTGCGGCACAGACGCCGGGCGATGCGCAGGAGCACCGTGAGCCGCAGGACACGCTTGCGCCGGGCCGCAGGAACCGCGTCGAACAGTTCGCCGGAGATCTTGCGCCGGTGCGCGCGCACGAGGGCCGCGAGCGCCGCCTGGTCCTCGCGGGAGAAGCCCGCCATGTCGGAGTGCGCCACGACGTAGGCGCCGTGCTTGTGATAGCCCGAGCGCGCGATCGCCAGCCCGCCCTCGTGGAGGCGCGCGGCCCACGCCAGCAGCTTGCGGTCGAGGGGATCGCCTAGCTTCCACGACTTCGCCACGAGACCCAGGAGGTGCAGCGCCACGCGCTCGACGCGGGTCGCCTGATCGCGGTCCACGTTCGTGCGTTCCTGGAAGCGGCGGATCGTGTGGTCGCGCAGGTCCTCGTCGTGGATGCGGCCGAGGATGTCGTGCAGCAGGCCCTCGCGCAGCGCGCTGTCCGACGTCTCCATCTCGTCGATGCCGAAGCTGTCGAACACGGCGCACAGCACGGCCACACCCCCCGCGAACACGGGCCGCCTCTCGGCGGAGAGCTCCGGCAGGTCGAGCGCGGCGACATGCCCGCGCGACACGATCTCCTTGCGCAGCCGGCGCAGGTTGCGCGCGGCGACGTGGCGCCGGCACCAGCCCAGCGCCACGAGGATGCGCTCGACGGCGCGAATGGTCCCCGAAGCGCCGATGACGTGCTCCCAGCCGAGTGCGCGATACGTGCGGCGGATGGGCTCGAGCTCACGCTGCGCGGCGATGCGCGCGCGCCCCATGCGGCCGCGGGAGATCTTGCCGTCGCCGAAGAACCGCTGCGTGAACGAGACGCAGCCCATGAAGAGGCTGTCGCACTCGAGCACATCGAGTCCCTCGCCGAGAACGCACTCCGTGCTGCCCCCGCCGATGTCGAGGACGAACCGCCGGCCGGCCCGCTCGCCCGCGCCGTGGAGGATGTCGCGGGCGACACCGAGATAGATGAGGCGCGCCTCCTCCTTCCCAGGAATGACCTCGATGTCGTGACCGAGGGCGCGCTGCGCCTTCGCGAGGAAGTCCCCCCGCCCGCGCATGCGCCGGATCGTGTTCGTGCCGACGACGCGCACGGACGCGGCGGGCATCTCGGACAGCCGCTGGCCGAAGAGCTCGAGGCAGCCCAGCGCACGCGCCTCCGCCGCGGGCGTGAGCCGGCGGTCGTCGTCCAGCCCCGCCGCGAGAGCCACGCGGTCGCGCAGTCTGTCCACGACATGGAGCGCACCACCCGCCCAGCGCGCCACGACCATGTGGAAGCTGTTGGAGCCGAGATCGACGGCCGCCACCGTCCGCTCTGCGCCCTCGCCCGTGTCGTCGCCGGT
>JAJRVY010000237.1 GCA_024277065.1 Planctomycetota bacterium | reverse complement strand
GGCTCTGACGCCGCTGGCCGCCGCCGAGAACGTGCTGGGCAGCGACGATGTCGGTGAGTCCCTGACCGCCGCGCGCGACGCGTCGAGCGAGATCCGGGCAGCTCTCGCCGCGATCAAGACCGACGTGGAGCACGCCACCGGCGACCTGGACGACGTCGCGGCCCGGGCGCGCGCGCTCGCGGAACGCTTCCCGGGCACCGACAGCGTGCAGCGCGCTGCCGAACAGACCGCGCGCGCCGCCGCTGATCGCCGCCGCGGCCTGGCCGTCGCCGCCGTCAAGTCGCTGATCAAGGAGAAGCGCTACGGCGAGGCCGTGGCGCTCGCCGCCCAGCACCGCGAGGCGGGCATCGACACGCCGGAACTCGCGGCCGCCGAGGCCGAGGCCGAGGCCGCCGCCGGCGCGCTCGGCGATCTCCGCGAGCGCCTCGCGACGGCGCGCGCCGAGGGCCGTCTCGACGACGCGCGCGACGCGTGCAACGAGATCCTGCACTCGCTGCCGGGCGACACCGAGACACGCGCGCTCCTGACGGAGATCGAGGAGACGCTGCGCGAGATCTCCGCCCGGCGCGACCACGCCGACACCGCCCGTCGCCGAGGCGACGTGACCGCGGCGCTCGGGCTCTATCGTGAACTACTCGACCTCGAGCCGCGCTCGAAGGAGACCAGCGATCTCGTCACGCAACTCGAAGCCGAGGTCGGCAAGCGACGCGAGCTTCTCGCCGCCGCGCAGACCGGCCTCGTGGCGGGTGACGGCGCCGCCGCCCGCGCGCACACGGCCGAGCTCCTCGAGCTCTATCCCGAGGACGAGGACGCCCGCGATCTGGACGCCGCCGCCGCCGGCATCACGGCCGCGGTGTCCAGCCTCCTCTCGCGCGCCCGTCGTGCCAAGGACGCCGGTGACGCCGACACCAGCGCCGCGCTGCTGGACGTCGTCCTGCGCATCGCTCCCGGCAACGCCGAGGCCGGCGCCCTGCGCGACTGACGGCGCGCTCTGGCATTTCGGCAGCGCAGCGGCGGTGCAACGCTACCGGTTGTAGTCCTCGCCGGACCCGCTGTTGTGGTGGCACAGACCGCCCCAGCAACTCGCCTTGTTCGTGTTGCTGTCGTAGTACCAGCCGTTCAGGAAGCCCCCGAGCAGGAAGTAGTCGGTGGTCGTTCCACGCGCGCTGCTCGCGGCGTCGCTGGGCCACGTGAACGTCGAGCCGTGGAGGTTGCCGGCGAGCGCTCCGTTGTCGGAGATGCCGCCGAGGTTCGTGACGCCCGCGTGGCACCCCATGCAGCCGAGCTCGTTGCCGCCGCTCGCCGCGTGGGGCCGCTTGCCCCGGCCGTGCTCATCGAAGAGGCTGCCGGCCTGCTGCGGGTCGCGAGTCGTGACGTAGACGCTCGACTTGTGGCAGCGCGAACAGAACGTCTCGACGGAGTTTCCCATGCCCGAGGGCAGGCCGTTCTTGGTCGTCGTCGCCACCATCGTGTCGAAGTCGATGGCGTCGAGGAGCATGCGCTGCTTGGACGAGCCGTGGCCCGTCGTCTCATGGCAGTCGAAGCACGTGATGACGTCGTGCGTCCCCGACGTCTGGTTCCAGGGCGCCACCATCGTGACCTTGTTGCCGTTGGTGCCGGTCGATGTCGTGTACGGGTTGCCCCCGGCCTGCTTCACCGGGTGGTGGAACGTGCTCTGGAGCGGATCCAGTTGCGCGCTGACGTCCGGCGCGACCCGATCGGCCGAGGAGAACGGCCGGCGCGCGTCGGTGCTGAACTTGGTGACCGTGGCGCCGTCGCTGTCGTGGCACTTCAGGCAGAAGTCGTTCTGCACGGTCAGTACGTCGGCCTCGAGCGTCGCCGAGGCGCGGTTGCGCGTCAGCGGCAGCGACACGCGGATGACGGCCCCGCCGTCGGGAGCCCGCAGGTCGATGCTGCCGTCGGCATGCACCCAGACGTCCTCGGCCTCCTGGTGACAGACACCGCAGTCGTCGTTCGTGACGGCGCCGCCCATGACGTGGTGCGAGCTGAGGGCGAACTGCGTGGCGACGTCGTACTGCGACGAACCACCGCTGCGGTGGCAGCTCAGGCAGTCGTCCCCGCCGGGGCGGAAACCGCTCGCGTGCGGGTGGCACGTCATGCAGTCGGTGCCCTGCTGGTGGTTCATGTCCGCTGCGGCCCCGTTGGGGCCGGTCGTGTCGTCGTAGCCGTCGTTCGTATGGTTGCCCGTCTTGGTGTGACACGTCTGGCACACGCCGTTGTAGGGCGTGTTCCCGGAGAAGAATGCGTACTGGCCGGGGCGGCTCTGGAAGAGCGCCGGCTCGAGAGCCTGTGGCTGGTACTTCGTGACGTCCCAGCGGATGAAGTCGAGATTGGCGGCGGTGATTCCGCCGGCGTGCGTGTCGGTCGTGTCGAAGCTGTAGCGCGACGAGTTGTGGACCTCGTGGCACTGACCGCAGTCCACGATGGCGTTGCCGCCCGCGACCTTGTGGATGGCCACGTCGGCCTTGCCCGACGCCGTGCCCGTCGCGTTGTGGCACTGCTTGCACGCCTACGCCTGATCCGTGTCCCGCGGTACGTAGGTGCCCCACACGGAGTGGCACTGCACGCAGTTCACGCCGTGCATGGCGTTGTGCGTCGTGGCCGTGCCGGTCGTGAACGTGGCGGTGGGCGCCGACGTCTGGTTGTAGTTGATGCCGCGCGACCCCGTGCCCGTGCCGGCGTACTCGAACACCGCGACGTCGTACGCGACGTTCTGCGCGAGGCCGGTCAGCCGGATCGCGTTCGCGGGACCGACGTACACGACGAAGTCGGCGCCGATCTGCGAGCCGCTTCCGAAACTCCCACCCGTGTACTCGACGCCGTCCACGGGCGCGCCCGCGACGGGACCGGACGCGCCGGCCAGGACGATCACACCGTCCCCGCCGCCCGCCGTCCAACCGAGCCGCGCATCGATGGCGCGCACCTCACTGGCCGTGACGCCGGACGCCTGGGTGGGCTCGGTGTAGAACCACGAGTCGCCGCTGTAGCCCGTGCCACCGAGATTCGTCGCGTAGCCACGGAACCAGACCCTCACGCCCTGCGGGAGCGCGCTCCGCGACTGCGTGAACACGCCCGGAGACGTGCCGCCCGTCGCCTGTGCGTTCTCCACGATGGGCGCACCCGTGGTGTTCCAGACGGTGCCGATGGCGGTGATCGCCGCGCCACCGGCGGAGTCCACGCTCGCCCCCAGCGTCGCCGTCGTCGTGCCGACGCTCGCAACGGTCGGCGCGGAGACCAGCGGCAGGTCGATCGGATCGGCCGTCGTCTGCTGCCCGGTCGCCGGCAGGAGTTGGGCATAGTTGACGCCCGCCGCGCCGCTCCCGGTGCCCGCGTACTCGTAGACCGCGACGTGGTACGTCGTGGCCGGGTTCAACCCGGTGACGTCCACGGAATTGCCGCCGCCGCGGTGGACGACGTAGCCCGCCGTTCCGAGTTGCGCGCCGGCGCCGAAGATGGTGCTCGCCGCGTGTTCCACGCCATCGACGGGTGTGCCATCGACAGCGCCGCCACTGCGCACGACCACGATCGCGCCGTCACCGCCGCCGGCGGTCCACGTGATGCGCAGGGTGCGCGGACCGACGTTCGCGAAGACGACGTTCGTGGCCACGGTCGGTTCGGTGTAGAAGCTCGCGTCGATCGAGTACCCCGTGCCGAAGCCGTTGACGGCGTAGCCGCGGTACCAGATGCGCGTGCCGCTCGGCAGCGACGTTCGCCCGTGGGAGAACGCCCCCACGGCGGTCCCGCCCTCGGCGGCTCGGTTCTCCGTGATCGGCGCGCCGGTCGTGTTCCAGAGCGTACCGCGCTCGGTGACCGCGTCGCCGCCGTCGGAGTCGATCGTGGCGCCGAGGGTCGCGCTCGTCGCCGTCACGGCGGTCGAACTCGGGCCCGTCAGACCGGGGGGACCGGACTGCATCGTCACCGAGCCGGTGGGGGGAGCGTCCTGCTGGTAGTTGACGCCGCTCGCGCCGACGCCTGAGCCGGCGTATTCGTAAACAGCGATTGAGTAGGAGGCCGCGGGATAGAGACCCGTGACGTCCACTTGCGTGCCGCTGCCGGCGTGGACCACGAAGTTGCCCGTGCCGATCTGCGCGCCGCTGCCGAAGGCGGCCTCGGCGGTGTACGACGTCCCGTCCGCGGGCGCGGCATCGACGGCCACGTCACGCTTCACCAGCACGACGGCGCCGTCGCCGCTCCCGGCCGTCCACATGACGCGCATCGACGTCGTGGTGACGTTCGTCGTGACGACGTTCGTCGCCGCATACGGCTCCGTGAAGAACGAACTCTCTGATGAGTAGCCCGTGCCGGACTCGTTCGCCGCGTAGCCGCGGAAGTAGACGCGCGTGCCGGCCGGCAGCGCGGTCACCGTCTGCGTGAAGGCGCCTGTCGTCGTGGCGCCCTCGGGCACGGCGTTGGCGGTCGGCGCGGGAGTGGTGTCCCAGACGACGCCGCGCGCGGTGATCGTGCCGTTGCCCGCGGAATCGAGCGTTGCCCCGAGGGTCGCGCTCACGACGTCGATCGCCGAGAACGTCGGCGCCGAGAGCGTCGGCAGGGAGATCGCCTGCGCGGCGGCCTGGCTGCCGATCGGCGGCGCGAGAGTGTTGTAGCTCTCCATCGCCGGGATACCGGCGTAGCCGACGAGCGCCACGTGATACGTCGCGCCTGCGGTCAGACCGGTCACCGTGACGGTGTTCGCCGGCCCGGCGTAGACGACGTAGTTCCCGGCGCCGAGCTGTGATCCGGAGCGGAACACCGCGTTCGGCGTGTACGTCACGTGGTCCACGGGGAGCGTGTCCACGGCGGCGCCCTGCTTCATCACCACCAGCACGTTCGGTGTGGAGAGTGGCAGCGAGGTCCAGTTGATCGTCATGCGATCGGACTTGACGTTCGTTAACGTCGGCATGCCCGGAGGCGCAGCCTCGGTGTAGAACGTGCCGAGCGGCGAGTAGGCCGTACCCGCGGAGTTGGTGGCGTAGCCCACGAACCAGATCCGCGTGGCCGTCGGCAACGCCGTCCGCGCATGCGCGAACGCACCCGACGCGAGTCCGCCCTCGGGGAGCGAGTTCACGTGCGGCAGCGTCAGGCCGGTGCCCGTCGTGTTCCAGATCGTGCCCCGGGCGGTCAGTGCGGTCCCGGTCACGGTCGCACCCAGCGTGGCCCCGGTGGGCGTCACGGCGGTGAACGTCGGGGCACTCAGCACGGGCAGCGTCACCGGAGGCGCCGGAGCCTCGAACTCCACCCACGTGATGCGGATCTCGTTCGCATCGAGGTCGGCGATCTTGAAACGCACCTCGAGGTTGCTGTAGTCGCTGATGTTGCCGGCCTCGGACTGCGTCAAGGTCAGCGTGATGTTCGTGTAGTAGGTCTGGACGTCGCGGTCCTTCCACTCCCCGATGCGCGTGCCGCCGTCGCGGAGCTCGACGTCGATGCGGTTGCGCTGCATGCCGCCGCCGCCGCCCGTCGCGATGCCGCGGATGCGCAGGATGTGATTGCTGCTGCTCGGCGGCGTCTGCAACGACGAGAGGCTGAGGCGAAGTTCGCCGTCCTTGTCCGTCGTGTAGGCGTAGTCCGTGTCGTCGGCGCTCGTCTCGTCGGTCGCCTCGTGCGCCGTGTTGGCGCCGGAGACGCTGAACTGCGACAGTCGCGTCGTGGCATCGGGGCGCGCGTACTGCTGTGCGAGAGCGGGCGCG
>JAJRVY010000236.1 GCA_024277065.1 Planctomycetota bacterium | reverse complement strand
TTCGACGACCTCCGCAAGCAGGCGAGATCAGATCCCGACAGCATCGACTGGGCGATGGGGCGCGCGACCCTGCTCGACGAACTCAGGCGTCCGGAGGCCAGTGCGGCGTGGATCGCTGCCGCCGACGGGTTCCCGACGGAGATCGCGCCCCAACTCGCTGCGCTCTCGACACCCACGACCTGGGACAATCGCGAGGCGATCGACCGCATCATCGAGCGCGTGCGCGAATTGACGGGGGATGCCGGCATCACCTGGCGCGTCGCCCGTGGCCGCTGGCTGCTCGCCGGCGTCGATGCGACCGAGGCGCAGATCGCAGAAGCCGCGACGACGTTGAGCCGCGTGACGAAGATCGCGCCCGCCAACGTCGAGGCACGCCTGCTCCTGGCTCGTGCTCTCGATCGCCTGGGCAACCTCGTCGGTGCGGAAGAGCAGTTGCGGGTTGCGACGGAGCTGAAGCCCGACGACGCGGCTGTGGCACTGGAACTCGCGGGGGTTCTGGATCGTCGCGGCGACCCTGCGGCCGCGCGCTCGGAACTCGAGCGGGCCCTGCTCTCGGAGAGCCTGACGGATGACCAGATGACGCGGGCTGCGGCATTGCTCGTCTCGCAGGGTGAACTCGAGCGCGGCGCGGAGATCCTCTCGCGCACGGCGACCAAGACCGGCGCGTCCCGGGACGCCGTCGTGCTCCTGGCCCGGCTCCACGCCCGCATGGGAGAGATGGACAAGGCTCTCGCACTCTGCGACCAGCTCCTGGCCACTCCGACACTGGAGAGTCTCGAACTCGTCGCCACGCTCTATGCCGCGGCGGGGCGACGCGCGGACGCGGAACTCGTTCTGCAGCGGCTGCGCACGCTGGACGGCGAGCCAGGTGACCGGGAACTTGCTCTTGCTCGTCACGCCATGCGGTGGCGCTCCCAGGACGACGCCGTGGCCGCATTCACCGCGGCGGTTGACGCGGCTCCTGATCGCCCGGATGTCTGGCGCGCCTTCGCGTCGTACGTGATCTCGATGGGCGACACCGACACGCTGTCCCGCCTCCTCGACGACGAGCGCGCCCGCAACAGCGAGGGCATCGCCAACCTGCGCGCGACGCGCGAGATCGTGGACAAGGCGATCCTGGACGAACGACTGCAGGGGCTGCTTCAAGAGTCGCTCCTGCCGACGGCCGATCGCGGCGTGCTCTTCGAGGGCATCGAGTTGACGTTGCAGTTGACCGAGGATGCCGCCCTCCGAGCGGAGACCGTCTCGACCATGCGGGGGCTGGCCGACGCGCACCCCGATCTTCTCTCGCTGCAACTCCTGGCGTCCGATCTGTGCAGCCGCGCCGGCCGCTATCGCGACGCGGCCGAGCTGTCACAGGCCGCCGCGACCCGGTTCCGGAACTCGGCCGCGGCGGCGCAGCAGGCCGCGCGCGCGCTGGCGGCCGCGGGCCGCTGGTCGGAGGCGGCCGACTGGGGGCGGCAGTGGCGAGACCGGACCGGCGGCCGGGACCGGGGGGCGACCGCGTTCGTCGTGGAAGCGCTCGCACGTTCCGGTGAGCCGGAGAACGCCATCGCGTTCTCAGAGCCCCATTTCGAGGCCGCTCTGGCCGGCGACGAGGCCGGGGCATCGCTCCTGATCGGACGCGCCGTCGCACTCCTTCAGGCCGGCCGAGAGGCGGAGGCCGAGGGGCTCATGCGCGAGCTCACAATGCGCGGCGCGGCGTGGCGACGGGAGTTGCTCTCGATCGACCTGGACCGTCTTCGCACGAAGACGATGCTCATCACGTGGTTCGACGTTCTGGCAGCGGAGATCCCTGACGACGACACCGACGCCCACCTGCGGCTGGCACGGGGCTGGAGTGCCGGGTGGGAGCGCTTCCAGGACATGGCCCTCTGGTCCCGCGCCGACGAACTCCTCGACGCCATGACGGCAGACCCCGACGCCTCCGCGCAGGCGTTCTTCTTCTCCGGCACTCTGGCACTGCAGAGCGAGGACTTCCCGCAGGCAGTGAGGCTGTTCCGCGCCGCTGTCGAGCGCGACCCCAAGCATCTCGCCGCTCGCAACAACCTGGCGATGGCCCTCGCCCAGTCGGGCAAGGCGGGAGAAGCCGTCGAGGTCGCAACGTCGCTGGTGCAGGACGCGCCGGACGTTGCCGAGTGCATCGACACGCTCGCCTTCGCGTTGCGCCAGAACGGGCAACTCGATGACGCGCGAGAGAAGCTAGAGAGGGCGATCGAACTCGCTCCGGGCCGCGTGACGTTCCGGCTGAACCTCGCTGATCTGCTCATCTCTCGTGGCGAGACGACGGCCGCACGCAGGGCGCTCATCGCCATCGAGGACCTGCGTGCCGGCGGAGCCGTGATCACGCCGGATGAGGAAGCACGCCTGACGGACCTGCGCCGCGCCTGCGGCGAGTAGGGAACGCGCCCCGCCCGGGGGCGGGCGGCGTTGCGTCGGGTGGCCGGCCCCAGCGTGGTCCACGTTGGTCCACGTTGGTCCAGTGTGGTCCGCGCGCGCGTCCCGGAGCGCCCCGACGCTGCCCCCTTGCCCGGTCCCCTTGCCCGTCCCCTTGCCCGTCCCCTTGCCGTCGCATGCCGCCGCCGCCAGGGACGTTCGGGGACGCCACGTAGGGCGTCCCCTACGGCCGATCGCGGGATCGTACCATTCCGCAGGACAGCGGGCACGACGACGCAGCAGCGCCGGCGCGGGCACGCAACGACGCGGGCAACGACGCGGGCAACGACACGGGCTCGGCGTCATCGGCGGCGCCGCGAACCGTGCCGTTGACGCCCCGCGGCCTGCACGTCACGTCGCCGCGATTCGCACGGCGGTCCGATCGGGGATGCACG
>JAJRVY010000010.1 GCA_024277065.1 Planctomycetota bacterium | reverse complement strand
GGCGGGCCCCTCCATGCATCCCGTACGACGCGTGCTGATCGCCGCCGTCCTGCTCGGCTTCGGTTTCTTCGTCGCGCCGCTCGTGCGCGAGCTGTTCCCCACCGCCGCGGACTGGGAGGCGCAGGTCCAGGCCGATGCCGTGACGGCGACGGACGTGCTGTTGCCGTACCGCTTCCCGACCGTGCCGGACGCCTTCCTGGAGCGTTGGGAGGCGCAGCTCGCCCCCTACGACGCCGAGCAGCGCGCCGAGCTTGCGCGTCGCCTGGACCTCTACCTGGACTTCCTCGAGGCCGAGTACGGCGAGGCGGCCGACATCTACACGTCGGGCGTCGATCCGCGGTCGGTCTCGGCGACACTGCGCGCGCTCCGCGCGAGACTGCCTGCCGCGTTCGGTGAGGCGGCGGCAGCGAAGATGCTGGCCGACGCCGACGAGCTGCGCGAGTACGCGTATCGCATGTCGCCGCACGTCGCCGGCCTCGATCCCGACGCGCCGGACTTCCGCATCGAGGCCGCGAGCATCCTGGAGTGGATGAGCGTCGGGCGCCCCCGTGCCGCCGCGCTCGCCGCTGCCGGCAGCGAGCGCTGACGGCCCGTCGCCTTCCCGGTCCGCTGATCGCGAGGCGGCGCGGACGTCGGTTTCTCCCGACGTTCCCGTGACGCAGCGGTTGTAGGCTCCGCGGCGTGCTGATCTCGGTCGTCGTCGCAATGAAGGACGAGGAGGGCTCGCTGCCGCTCCTCGCGCGTGAGCTCGATGGGCTGTGCGCGTTGCTGGACGGGCCACGGGCCGGTGTGCCCGGCGACACGCGAGGCGGGGCGCCGAGCGAGGCCGCCGCGCGGCTCGAGGTCGTGCTCGTGGACGACGGCAGCGAGGACGAGACGGCGGCGCTGGCAGCGGCCCTCTGCTCCGCACGCGTGGACTGGCGCCTCGAGCGGCACGCAACGAACCGCGGGTTCGGCGCCGCGCTGCGGACCGGCGTCGCGGCGGCGCGCGGCGACGTCATCGTGTCCTACGACGCGGACTGCGCGTACCCCGCCGCGGACGTCGTGCGGCTCCTCGACGTCCTCGCCAGCGGCGCCGACGTTGCTTCCGCGACGCCCTTCGTGGCGGGTGCGTCGGCCGACGCGCCCGGGTGGCGTCTCTTCGTGTCGCGGGCCTGTTCCCGCGCCTATCGCGTGGCGCTGCGCGGCCGCGCGGAGGGGCTGCACACCTTCACGTGCGCCTTTCGCGCCTACCGCGCGGAGACCCTGCGCGCGGCGCCGTGGCGGGCCGACGGGTTCCTCGCGGCGGCCGAGATCCTCTCGCGCTGCGTCCTCTCCGGCGCTCGCGTGGTGGAGATCCCCTCGACGCTGCGCCCGCGCGTCGCCGGGGCCTCGAAGATGCGTGTCGTGCGCACGGCCCTGCAGCACGCCGGGCTGCTGGCGCGGCTGGTGTTCGCACGGCCGCCGGCGCGGGCGCCCACCGTTTTCGGGAGCGGGGCTGCCGCCTGATATGTGCGGCATCGCAGGGGCCTGGTCCCGGACCGCCACGCGGGTGCCGGAGGCGTACCCGCAAGAGGTGCGTCGCATGCTGGACGCGCTGCGCCATCGCGGTCCCGACGGCGAGGGTGTCGCCGCCGGCGCCGGCGCCGTGATCGGCGCGGTGCGGCTCGCCGTGCTGGACCCCGAGCGCGGTGCGCAACCGATGTGGACCGCCGACGGGCGCCACTGCATCGCGCTGAACGGCGAGATCGTGAACCACGTGGAGCTGCGGACGGAACTCGCGGCGCGCGGCGCCCGCTTCCGCACGCGGTGCGACACGGAGGTTCTGCTCGAGATGCTGGCGCGCGACGGCGTCGCGGCTCTCGCCCGCGCCGACGGCATGTTCGCCCTGGCCTTCCTCGACACGCAGTCCGGAAAGCTGCTGCTCGCGCGCGACCCCTGCGGGATCAAGCCGCTCTACTGGACCGTGCGCGCCGACCGCGTGCTGTTCGCGAGCGAGCCCAAGGCGCTCATGGCCGTCGCGGGTGCAACGGGTGCAGCGGGTACAGGGGGCGCGGGGGGCGCGGGGGGCGGCGCCGCGCGGCTCGACGAGACCGCGCTCCTCGACTACCTGGCGTTCCAACTCCCGCTCAGCGACCGGACGTTCTTCGCCGGCGTGCACCGCCTGCAGCCGGGGACGGTGCTGCACCTGCGTCGCGGCGCCGATCCCGAGGTCCGGGCGCTGCCCGCCTGGCACGCTCCGCCGCCCATGCCGCCGGACGTGGACGGCGCTGCGGTCGTGCTCGCGTCTCTCCTGCGCGAGAGCGTGACGCGGCACCTGCGCGCCGACGTGCCCCTCGGCGCGCATCTCTCCGGAGGCGTGGACTCTTCGCTGGTGGCCGGCTTCGCCGCGCGCGCCATCGCCACGCCGCTGCACGTCTTCACAGGGGCGTTCGACGTGCCGGGCTTCGACGAGCGTCCCCACGCGCGCGCCGTGGCTGCCGAACTCGGTGCGGCCGAGCACCTGGTCGCGCTCGGGCCGCAGGACATCGCCGCCGCGCTGCCCGCCGCGGCTCGCGCCATGGACGAGCCGGCGGCGGGCCCGGGCCTGCTGCCGCAGTGGTGCGTCTCGCGCCTGGCCGCCGGCAGCGTGAAGGTCGTGCTGGGCGGGCAGGGCGGGGACGAGCTGTTCGCCGGATACGTGCGCCATCTCCTGATCGGCCTCGCCGGGCGCGTGCGGCGGGGCGAGATCGACGCGGCGGGTGCGGTGGCGGCGCACGCCGCGCCGCTGCGCGGCTACGAACCGCTGCTCGCGCGCTTCGCGGCAGGTGGCTGGAGCGACGCGCCGGCCGACGCGTACTTCCGGCTCCTGCACCGCGGCGACGGTCTCGGCGCGGTGCTCTCCGGGGATCTGCGCGCCGCGCTGGAGCGCCATCCGGCCGGGGAGCGCTTCCGGGCCGCGTTCGAGGGCGTCAATCGCGCGCCGCGCAGCGATCGTACGGACGTCGGCGACGTCGTCCGTTTCGACCGTGCGTTCGTGCTGCCCGCGTTGCTCCACGTGGAGGATCGCACGAGCATGGCCTGGTCGCTCGAGAGCCGCGTGCCGCTCCTCGGGCGCCCGGTGCTGTCGTTCATGGAGCGGCTCCCGGACTCCTGGCTCATGGCGGGCGGTGGGCTCAAGGGGCTGCTGCGGCGCGCCATCGCCCGCGACCTTCCGGAGGCGGCGCGGACGCGACGCGACAAGATGGGCTTCCCCGTGCCGCTCGCGCAGTGGGCGCGCGGCCCGCTCGCGGCGTTCCTGCGCGATCTGCTCCTCGACGGCACGGCGCGGTCGCGCGGGATGTTAGAGCCCGCGGCGGTGGAGCGCGTACTGGCGGGAGAGAGCGTGGAGGCGCGTCACCTCTGGGCACTGGTCAACGTCGAGCTCTGGATGAGGAACAACGCGGCATGACGACGGAGAACGCAGGCGCGCCGCGGGAGACGGGCGGCGTGGCGGTGGGCGACGCCTCCGCGGAGGCGCGCTGGCCGCCCGTGCTGGCGGCGATCGGCGGCGCGCTGCTGCTCTACGTCATCGTGCCGCTGACCGCCCTCGGCTCGCAGTGGGGCCTCGTCAACTACGACGATCCCTACCTCGTCGCGGACGCCAATCCGGCCATCGGCAAGGGGCTGCTGGCGGGGCTCCCGGATCTGCTGCTCCCGAGCGGTCGCTTCATGGACGCCTGGCTGCCGCTCTACTACTGGAGCCTCGGGCTCGACCACGCGCTGTTCGGCGACTGGTGGCTGGGCTGGCACCTGCACTCGGCCGTCCTGCACGCGCTCGGCGCCGCGCTCGTCGTGCTGATCGCCCGTGAGATCGGCCTGCGGAACATGGCGGCGGCGACCGCCGGCCTGATCTTCGCGCTGCACCCGGCGGCCACCGAGAGCGTGGCGTGGATCGCCAGCCGCAAGGACCAGCTCTCGTTCGTGTGGGCCGCGGCGGCGATGCTCTGCTACCTGCGCGTTGTGCGCACCGGCCGCGCGCGGCTGCACGCCGCGGGGGCGCTGCTGCTCGCCGTGGCCTTCCTCGCCAAGGGCACGGTCGTTGTCGTGCCGCTGCTCCTCGCCGTGCACGCGTGGTTCCTGCGGGGGACAGCGACGAGTGCCTGGGCGCGCTTGCGCCCGGTGCTCCCGTACGCCGCCGTCGCGCTCGTGATGTCGCTGGTGCACCTCCAGATCGCGCGGACCTCGGGCACCGCCGGGACGGGCACCGGCGCGGGCCTCGGGCGCCTGCTCGTGGCCGACGTCGCCGTCGTGTGGATGTACGCGCGCTCCCTCTTCGTGCCCTGGCCGGGATGGGGCAGCGTCGAGCACGGCCTCGACCCGTACGCGATCTCCGCCACGCGGCTCGTGCTCGGCGCCGCGGTCATCGTCGCGTGGATCTACGGCGTCCTCGCCACGTGGCGCACGCGCCGCGGCGTCGCCGCCGCGCTGCTCGCCGTGCCGCTCGCGCTCGCGCCGTTCAACAACGTGCTGCCGCGCACGTCCGTACTGTTCGCCGAGCGCTACGTCTACATCGCGCTCCTGCCCCTTTCCCTCGGACTCGGCGCCGCGCTCGCGTCCCGCTTGGGCCGTGCGACGCCGTTCCTGGCGGCGGCGCTGCTCGGTGGGCTCGCCGCGCCGCGCATCGGCGTGTGGCAGGACTCCGTCGCGCTCTGGCGGGACGCGCAGGCGACGGCGCCGGGCAGCGCGTTCGTCTCCCTGCAACTCGCCGACGCGTACGCCGCCCGCGCGGCGGACGACGCGGAGCGCGCCGGCGACTGGCGGCGCCTCGCCGAGGAGCAGTGGCGCGCCGGGCGACGGCTGGCGCAGAACGACCTGCGCCGCGTCGAGGCCGCGACGGGCGCCCGTCCGCTCGCGCTGCGCGTGCGCGTGGTCCAGGCCGACACCGGACTCGGGACGTTCCTGCTCGTGACGGCCGCCGGTCACGAGAACGCGCGCGAGCGCGTCGAGGAGGCGGTCGCCGTGCTGGGCGAGTCCGTGGCCCTGCTGGACGATCTCGAGGGCACGCCGGGATACGCCGAGCGACTCGAACTGACGCTCACCAACCGCGCCGGCGGCCTGGAGGCGCTCGGGCGCCGCGAGGCCGCGCTGCTCGCCTGGAAGGAGGCGGCGCAGAGGCTCCCGGAGTCTCCCGGACCGCTCAACGCGCTGGCGCGGCTGCACCTGATCGCGGGCAGGGCGCCGGAGGCCCTCGCGGCGCTCGCGGCGTCGGCGCGCGTGGCGCCCGGCGATCCGCTCGCCGCCAAGGAGCGCGCGGACATCCGGCTCGGGCTCGGGGACGCCGCCGGGGCGAAGCGCGAGATCGCCGCGGCCCTCGCCGCCCACCCCGGCGACGCGGACCTGCTCGTCGTCGCCGGGCATCTCGACCTGCTCCTGCTCCGCCCCCTGGACGCCGCGAGCAAGTTCCGGCACGCGCTCGAACTGCGCCCGGGCGACGGGGCGTGCGCACGGGGCTGGCGGCGGCGCTCATGCAGCAGGCGCAGGCGTTCGCGGCGCGGGGTGACACCGCCGGCGCACGCGAGGCGGCGCGCGAGGCCGCCGCCGTGGCGCCCGGATCGTCGGCGCCGGATCAAATCCTCGGCATCATCGCGCGGCGCACGGGCGGGCTGGACGAGGCTGTCGAGCACTTCCGCGAGGCGCACGCGCTGCAGCCGGAGGGGGCGCGCATTCGCGAGGCGCTGGCGTCGGTGCTCGTGGAGCGCGCTGTGGTCTACATGGACGAGGAGCGCGACGCGCCGGCGTTCCTGCTGTTGGAGGAGGCGATCGCCGTCGGCGCGTCCCGTATCGCGACGTCGCATGCGCGGCTCGAGCACGGCGTTGCCGGGTGGCCGCCGGCGGCGACCGCGGCGTCGGCGCGGGCGATCGTCGTGCGGCAGGCGGCCCTGCGCGGGCTCGCGCTCCTGGCCGCGGGGCGCGCCCCCGAGGCGCTGGTCGAACTCTCGGTGGCCGAGGCCGGCACCCGTGAGGGCGCGCCGCGTCTGCGGCGCGTCGTGCTGCAGCTCCTGACGCGCGCGGCGTTCGAGAGCGGCGACGTCGAGCGCGCGCTGGCCGCCGCCGGGGAACTGCCGGCCATCGCCGCGGATCTGCCGGACGAAGATGTCGGCCTGGCGTACGAGGAACTGGCTGCGGCCTGGATCGAGACGGGCATCGCACGTCGCGCGCGCGACGGCGAGGCCGCGGCGACGTCGGCGTTCGCGCAGGCGCGCGCTCAACTGGCGACCGCGGCCGAGGCCGGGCTCCCCGCGTCGCGCGTCCATCTCCGCACGGGCGAGATCCTGTTCGCGGAGGAGGACTTCCTGGCGGCGACGCGGGAGTTCGACAGGGCCACGGAGCTCGATCCCGAGGACGTGGACGCCTTCCTCGACCGCGCGGCGGTGTGGCGTAGCCACTTCCTCATGGAAGAGGACGCCGCGTTCCTGCGCGGCGCCGATGACGATCTGCGGCGCGCGCTGGCGGTAGCGCCGTCGGACGCGCGCGTGATGGCGGCGCTCGGTGAGACGCTGCTGCTCTCGCGCAAGCCGAGCGAGGCGTTCCCCTGGTTGCAGCGCGCGGTGCTCGCCGATCCGTCACAGCGTGCTGCGCGGGCGCTGCTGGCCGAGCTGCTCGTGCGGGCCGGCCGCTCGAACCTGGAGAAGCACGCCGAGACGCGCGCCGACGCGGACCTGGACGACGCCGCGTCGGCAGCCGAGCGGGCCATCGCCCTCGATCCGCCCGCGCCCGACGCGCTCCTCCTGCGCGCCGACGTGCTCCGCACGCGTAGCCGGTGGGGGGACGCACTGACGGCCATCAAGGAGGCCGTGGAGCGGTTCCCGGGTCGCATCGAGCCGCGGAACGCGCTCGCCGCGTACTACCGCGATGCCGGACACGGCTTCCTGCTGAGCCGCGGGGCGTCACAGGCCGTCGAGGCGTTTCGTCTGGCGCTCGCCGTCGAGGGGGCGGACGTCGATCTCGCGGGGGTCCGCGAGCGTCTCCTCGGCATCGCGATCGGGGCCTACAAGGACGGCATCGAGGCGCGCGAGCGACGCGATCTCGAGGCCGCCGCGCGCGAGTTCCGACTCTCGATCCGCGCGGACGAGACGCCGGAGGGCTGGTTCCAGCTCGGCAACGCGCTCGCGGCGCGGACGGGTGAGGATCTCGCGGTCCTGCGCAGCGCGGCGGAGGCCTACGACCGCGCGCTGGAACTTCGCGAGGACTTCGTCCCCGCGCTGCTGAACCGTGCGGGGGTGCTGCTGCGGCTCGGGCGCCCGGACGAGGCGGCGCGGGACTACCGCGCGTGGCTCGCGAAGGCTCCTGATGACGACGAGAACCGGCGCGCCGTCGAGCACCAGGTGGCGCAGGCCGAGCGCATCGCGCGCGAGATCGCCGCCGACCCGCCCCGCCCCGAGGACGGCGAGTGAGGCGGCTCCACGTGCCCGACCTGCCCGCATCGGGCGACGTGCGCGTCGCGGGCGATGAGGCCCACCACCTCCTGAAGGTGCTGCGCGCGCGGGTGGGCGAGAACTACGGCCTCTTCGACGGCCGCGGGCGCGAGGTCGCGGCGCAGGTCGTGGACCTCGGCCGCCGCGAGGCCCTGCTGCGCATCGTGGACGAGATCGTCCCGCGCCGCCCCTGCCGCGACGTCCTGCTCTGCACGGCGCTGCCCCGCGGCCGCCGCATGGAGTGGCTCGTCGAGAAATGCACCGAGGCCGGGGTGGGCGGCGTGCAGCCGCTCGTGACCGCTCGCGGCGCCCGGGAGCGGGTGTCCGCGAACGACCTGCGGCGCTGGCAGCGGGCTGCCGTGGAGGCCGCCAAACAGTGTGGGCGGGCCGACGTGCCACGCGTCGCGTCGCCCGTCGCCCTGCCCGAGGCGCTGACCGCGTGCGCGGCGCGCACGGCCTTCGTGCTCGACCCCGGCGCCGGGGGCGCGCTCCACGATCGCCTGCCGTCCGGCGGCGCGGTGGCGCTCCTGATCGGCCCCGAGGGCGGCTTCGACGACGCGGAGTCGGCGCTCGCTCGCGAGCGGGGCGCGGTCCCCGTCGCGCTCGGTCCGCTCATCCTGCGTGTCGAGACCGCGGCGGTCGTGGCGGTGCATGCCGCGGCACGCGCGTGACGTCCGCTCGTAGAATGGGCGACATGTCGGGGTTGTCCGTCGAAGTCGCCGGTCGCGTGACGCGTCACGCACTTCCCGCCGAGGGCCACGTGCTGCTCGGCGCCGCCGCGCATTGTGACGTCGTCGTGGCCGGAGAGGGACTCTGCGCCGAGCACGCGCGCTTCGAGTGTCACGGCGGCCTCGTGCACGTCGTGGCGCTCCACCCGGGCGCGCCCGTCGTCATGGACGGCGCGGTCGTGACCGAGGCCGATCTCGGCGCCGGCGACAGCGTGCGCATGTGCGGCGTACTCGTCCGCGTCGAGGGGGACGGGCCGGCGTCCCGGCTGCGAGGTCTGGACGGCTTCCGGCAGGCGGCCGCGGCCGCGGTGATGGATGCCGCCGACGCGGCGCCGCTGGTGGCGGACGAGGGGCGTCTGCGGATCGTGCTGGACGAGCTCGACGAGGCCATCGACGCCTTCCCGGAGCTCGGCGACGTCGCGCGGTCCCTGCGTCGGCTGCTGGAGATATCCAAGCGTCTGGGGCGCGCGGCGGGCGAGGACGACTGGCAGGCGGCGCTGCTCGACGCGGCGCTCGTGCTCGTCGGCGGTGAGCGTGCGGCGCTGCTGACGCTGCCCCGCGACGACGCCGCGCCGATCGTCGTCGGTGCCCGCGACGTGGCCGGGGACGAGCCGGCGGCGGCCGAGGTCGGCGATCTGCCCACAGTGGTGGCGGCGGCTCTGGACGGTGCGCGCGCTGCGCTCGTCAGGACCGCCGACGGCGCCGTGCGCGGGGTCGCCGCCGCGCTCGCGGCGTCGCCGGCGGACGGGCCGCCGCTGGCCCTCGTCACATGGAGCGAGCACGAGCGCCTCGCGCCCGCTCCCGAGGAACTGGATCTCCTGCGCGCACTGGCCGACCAGGCGTCGCTCTCGCGCGAGCGAGTGTGGCTGCGGGCACGTCTCGCGCGCAGCGAGGCCGACCTGGCCGAGGCCGGCGCGCGGGCCGAGCGCCTCAACAGGCGTCTCGCCGACCTCCTGCAGCGCCGCACGCTGGAGCTTCGCGAGACGCGTGCCGAGCTGGCGCAGAAGGACGCCGACGAGGGCTTCGGCAACCGTTTCGTCGAGATCGTGGGGCGCGGACCGGCGATGCTCGACGTCCTGCGCCAGGTGGACCGCGTCGCGCGCACGACGGTGCCGGTGCTGTTCGAGGGCGAGAGCGGGACGGGCAAGGAACTGCTCGCACGAGCTCTGCACGCCTCCGGGGACCGCGCGGGCGAGCCGTTCGTCGCCGAGAACTGCGCGGCGCTTCCGGACACGCTGCTCGAGAGCGAGCTGTTCGGGCACGAGCGGGGGGCCTTCACGGGCGCCGAGACGTCGGCGATGGGGCTGTTCGAGCGGGCCGACGGCGGCACGCTGTTCCTCGACGAGGTCGGGGACATGAGCCCGGCGCTGCAGACGCGTCTCCTGCGTGTCCTGCAGGAAGGTGAAGTGCGGCGCGTGGGGGGCGCGGACGTGACGCGCGTGGACGTGCGTCTCGTGACGGCGACCAATCGCAACCTGCTGGACATGGTGCGTGCGGGGGAGTTTCGCGAGGATCTCTACTACCGCATCGCGGTCGTGAAGTTCCGCGTGCCGCCGCTGCGCGAGCGGCGCGAGGACGTGCCGGTGCTGGTGGCGCACTTCCTGCAGCGCTTCTCCGGCACGGGGCTGCCGCTCGAGGTGACCGACGCCGCGCTGGATGCGCTCCTGCGCCACGACTGGCCGGGCAACATCCGTGAGCTGCAGAACGAGGTGCGCCGCGCGGCGGCGCTGGCGCGTGGGCCGATCGACGTCGAGGCGCTCTCGCCCGAGGTTCGCGAGAGCAGCGTCGGGGCTCCGGATCTCGTTCACGATCCGATGCCGCACCTCGAGGGGCGCGACCTGCGCTCGCTCGTCGCCGAGCTCGAGACGCACGTGCTCCGCGCGGTGCTGGAGCGGGAGGGCGGCAACATCACACGAGCCGCCGAGGCGCTCGGATTGTCGCGTCTCGGTCTGCGCAACAAGATGCAGCGCTACGGCATGTCACGCGACGCTGCGGCGGCCGGCGCCGCGCGTCGCGCGCAAGTCCATCGTCGGTGAGCACTTGCAGGCGCCTCGCGGCGCTCGCGGAGAGGCTCGCGGAGATGGATTTTGTGCTGTGGCGGCCCGTCACGCCGTCTCTATACTCGCCGCTCCGGAAAGGTGCATTCGAGGGGCGGACCCGCGTCCGCGGGCTCGACGTTTGACGAGTCTGCGCCGCTGGTGAGGCTTGAAATCTGTCAGACAGGCGCGTGCCGCGGAACGGGCAGGTCGCGGCGCGCCTCGCCAAGCTCTCTCATTTCGTGCACGACCGGGCCGCGTGGGCGGGAGGACGACGGATGCCGAAGCTGACGTACACCCTGGATGGTCAGGAGCACTCGTTCGAGGTGGGTGACTCCTGCTCGATCGGGCGTGCCGAGACCAACGACATCGCTCTGGAGTCCGAGGCGGGGGCCTCGCGCCGCCACGCCCAGATCATGAAGCTCGCCCGGAGCTACGAGCTGTCCGACCTCGGCAGCACGAACGGCACGAAGGTGGGCGGCAAGAAGATCCAGCGTCACCGCCTCGTGCACGGCGACGTGATCGAGATCGGCGAGACGGCGCTGCGCTGGGCCGAGCGTGACGACGACGAAGAGATCGACATCGAGGAGGAGATCTCGCTCGGAGCGGACGCGCCGCGCAAGGAGGCGGCCTCCGGCGGGCAGTCGTATCTCGTCTTCGCGGGCGGCGGTAACGACGGCAAGCGTGTCGCGCTGGACACCTCGCGGACGACGTTCGGCAGGCGCTCCTCGAACACCGTGACCATCGAGAGCGCCGCGGTCTCGGGCTACCACTGCGAGATCACGCGCGAGGGCGGCTCCTACGTGTTGCGCGACCTCGGCAGTACGAACGGCACGATCCTCGATGGCGACCCGGTGACCGAGATCGCGCTGCAGCACGGCGGCCGCATCCGCGTCGGGGATCAGCTCCTCGTGTTCGTGGATCCGTCGATCTCCGACTTCGAGAAGGCGATGGCCGCCGTGGACGACCTCGGCTCCGAGTGGGGCATGCTGCGCGCCGAGATGGACATGACGCGCGTGCAGCGCGCGCGCCGCAGCCAGATCGTGGCCGTCGTCGCCGTCGTCGCCGTGATCGGCGTCATCGGCTACGTCGTGCTGGCCAATCCCGAGTTGCTCGCGGAGAAGGAGCAGGAGATCGCCGCGATCTACGGCAACGTCGTGCCCGACTTCTCGTTCGAGGACGTCGGCGCCGGCTGGACGACGGCGCCCGGTTCGCCGGCGCAGGGCTCGTTCGGGTCCGACACCGCGGCGCAGGGGACGTCGTACTACACGGTTGCGCGCGACGGTCCCGCCGGCCGCCCCGCGGTGGTCGAGTTCACGGGCAAGCAGTTCACGATCAGTCCCGGGCGTTCGTACTCGTTCGGCGCCAAGGCCCGCGCGGCCGGCGGCGGCCAGGCCGCCGTCCAGGTTCTCTGGGTCGGCGCCGGCGACGGCGCCGTCGGGGCGCGCCTCAGTTCCACGGGACTCGTCGGCGGATCGTCGTGGACGGACGTCTCGGCCACCGCGACGCCACCGCAGAACACGACCCACGCCAGGCTGCGTCTCGTGAACGCGGGCCCCGGCAGCGCCGACTTCGACGACGTGTTCCTGGTTCCGGCCACCAACCCCGCGTCGGCGACCTCGGCCGCGGATGGCGTGATCACGGTCTCGGCGACGCCCGAGGGGGCCGTGACGGTGACGCGCGGCAGCGACGTCCTGATCGACGATCTCCGCGTCGTCGGCGGCGTGTTCGGCGGCGCGGCGGACCGTGGCGAGATCCCCGAGCGGGCCGGCACGGCCACCGTCACGGTCGTCACCGCGAGCGGCGGCGGCGTGCAGGTCGAGGGCACGGTCTTCGATCCCTACACGTCGCAGTCCGGCGACTTCGAGATCACGTTGACACCGGGCGGCGGTCGCAACGTCGATGTCGTGGGCGCCTTGCCGGCCTCCGCCGGCCTCATCGGGATGGTCCCCGAGAACGTTCTCGGGAAAGGCGTGGGCGTCTGGACCCAGGGCGGCTCGTTCCGCGAGTCCCAGACGCGGTTCGTGCAGTCGGCGGCGCGCGTGAGCGTCGGCGCCGCCAAACGCTACGAGGTCCAGGCCACGGCCGGTACGTTCCGCTTCGCCCTGCTGTTCGACGGGCAGGCCCACGCGTTGGCGTTCGGCGCCGGCGACGGCGCGCTCGCGCTGCGTCTCGACAGTGCGACGCAGGAATTGGACGGCAAGCGCGACCGTCTGCGCGACGCCGCCGAGGCCGCCGAGGCGCAGAAGCGGTTCGGCGAGGCGCTGCGGCTCTACGAGGACTATGCGAGCGAGTTCCCGGAGGGCTCGGCGCAACAGCACGATGCGCGGACGCGCGCGGAGAGTCTGCGCGCCGAGGCCGCCAAGAGATTCGCAGCGCTGCGCGCGAGAGCCGACGGCGCCATCGCGTACGACGAGATCGGCGCCCTCGAGGCGGCGGCCGCGGAGGCGCAGGAACTCGAGGCGAGCTTTGCGGTCGATGCTGCCGCCGATGTGCGCAGCAAGGTCCTCACGGCGCTCGCCGCGCGGCTCGCGGCGGCGGCGGAGGAGCGGGCGGCACCGCAGCTCGCACGGGCGGCCGATCACCTTGCGGGCGGCCGCAAGGGACTGGCGCGGGCTCTTTACGAAGACGTGGTCCAACGCTTCCCGGGCACGCAGGCTGCGGCCGACGCCCGGCAGGCTCTCGACGGACTCGGAGAGTAGGAGGAGCGATGGCCGTTCTCGGCACTGGCGTCTCGATCGGCTCCCGGACCGTCCGGGTGCTGCAGGTCAAGAAGCAGAAGGACGGTTCGTGGCAGGTGCTGAAGGCGCTGTCCGTACCGTACGACGGCGAGGAGGCCCCGGATTCGCGTCGCGTCGCCGAAGCGCGCGCCGCCCTGCAGTCCGCGGGTGCCAAGGGGGCGACGCTCGTCGGGCTCTCGGGGCGCGACCTCATCATGCGCTACACGCAGGTGCCGCCGGTTCCGGACTGGCGCCTCGAGATGCTCATGAACTTCGAGATCCAGGAGGTCTCGGAACAGTCGGGCGGCGACGTCTCGGCGGCCTACGGCAAGCTCGACATCGACGAGACCACGACCGGCGACGACATCGTCCTCGTGGCCCTCGCCAAGAACGCGTACCTGAAGCCGCGCCTCGAGGCCGTGCGTGCCGCGGGGCTGGACCCCCTCGGCGGCTGCCCGCGCGCCGTGGCCGCCTACTGGACGTACAAGGAGAACGGCCATCTGCGTCACGACGAGACCGTCGTGATCATGAACGTCGGCAACGAGAACACCGATCTCGCCATCGCCCGCGAGGGCGAACTCGTGTTCGCACGCAACATCTCGGGCGGCAGCAAGAACTTCACCGACTCGCTGGTCTCGAACATGCGCGTCAATCGCGCGACCGCCGAGAAGCTGAAGATCACCAAGGGCAACATCACGCCGCGTGGCCAGGCCAAGTACCGCGACTCCGGCGAGGAGAAGGTCGCCAACAACCTCATGGGCGTCGGCGGCCACTTCGTGTCGGCGTTCAACTCGTCCGTGATGTTCGCCAAGGCGCAGTCGAAGGTGCCGGACTGCAACCCGGATCGACTCGTCATCATGGGCGCGGGCGCCAAGCTGCGCGGCTTCGCGGAGTACCTCGAGAGCAACCTCGGCGTGCCCGTCGAGCTCTTCGACCCCGTCGATGACCTCAACCTGGCGGCGCTCTCCTCCGACGCCCAGGCCGCTCTGAAGCAGGAGCAGGGCGGGATCGCCACGACGCTCGGTCTGGCACAGATGGCCGCCGACCCCGAGGCGTTCAAGCTCGAGGTCCTGCCCGAGGCGGATCGCAAGAAGCGCCGGTTCCTGCGCGAGACGCTGCCCGTCATCGTCTCCGGCGTCATCCTCCTGATCGGCGTCGTGGCGGCTTTCGTGTTCGCCGGTCGCGCCGCCGACGAGGCGGCACGGGAGAAGGACGTGCTCGAGGCGAAGGCGCGGGTCTTCGAGGCCAACAAGAGCGCCTACAACGCGGCGCGTGATCGCGTGGTGCGCATCAACGACGAGAAGTTCCGCCTACGCCGCCTGGTCGCGCTGGGACCGGCCGTCGAGCAGATCCTCGGTGTCGTGCAGCGCGTCGTGAACGACGGTTTCGAGGAGATCTACATATCGAAGATGACCGCGTCCCTCGAGGAGACCGTGATCGACGAGAATCGTGAGTTCATCCCCGAGGTCGAGTTCGAGGTGACGGTGCAGTCCACCGGCGAGCGTCCCCCGCAGGACGCCTACTCGGAGTTCGGCGTGCGCGCGCGCGGCGAGGTGCAGCGCGTGGGCGGCATGGAGTACGACGAGATCGGCGGTCTCGAGACCGAGGGGGCGGGTGTCGGTCGCTTCAAGTTCCGAATCCAGCAGGTGAAGTTCCCCGAGCGCGTGAAGGCCGAGCGGGCTGCGGCGGCCCGCGACGGCGCGGACGACGGGAACGGAGGGTAGCCCCCGATGGACGAGATCTGGCAACGGCACAAGGTCTTCATCGTGCAGTGTGTGATCGGCGGCGTCGTGCTGCTCATCGCGTGGGCGGTGCACTCGAACCTCTACGCCGACATCGACACCACGCGGCGCAACGTCAAGCTGCGCTACGGCGAATTGCAGGAGAAGATCGCGAAGGGCGATGCACCGTCGCGCCGTTCGATCGAGCAGCAGCAGAGCATCGCTGCCGATGGCGAGGCGCAGATCGCGGCGATGGCGCGCAAGGTCGCGTCGGTCGCGTCCGCGGAGCACTACAAGATCGCCTACGTGCGCGAGAACATCGAGTGGGTGCTCGCGAACATCGAGCGCCCCGAGCGCGCCGACTACTTCGTGGGGCTCTACGAGCAGCTCCCGCTGACGTGTCTCTCACAGCTTCGCGAGGAGGCCCGCACGGTCCTGGCGTCGCGCGCGGCGCAGCTCGGGCGCTCGCTCGACGAGACGCTGGGCATCGGCGCCGGGTTCCAGGAGGACGAGGTCCCGATCGGCATCCACGGCCTCGCCATCGTGGTGGACGTGATCAAGCGCAGCTTCGACATGGCGATCGACACCGAGGTCGGCACGGCGGTGATCGACTCCATCGACGAGGTGCGCGTCGCCGTGCGCAGCCGGCGCGGCAAGATGGACCGCGGTGAGACGGCGCAGATCGTGCAGTTCCCCGTGCGCGTCACGCTGCGCGGCGATCCTGCGGCGGTGCTCACACTGCTCCGCAGCTTCAACGCCACCGACAACCCGGTGCAGCGCATGACGGTGCTCGAGTCGATCGAGGGCGGCGCGCGCGAGCGCGAGGACTCCGACCGTGTGCGCATCACCTTCAACCTGCTCGGTCTGCACCACCTCGGTGTGGCCGGCGCGCAGGGAGGGGCCGGAAAGTGAAGAAGGAACAGATCCTGCTCGTGTTCGCGATCGTGGCCGCAGCCCTGATCGCCTACGTCAACATCGGGCTCTACGAGAGCGTCGGCGCGGCGCAGGTGCCGGACGGCAAGGACGTCGAGAGCAGCCTGAACGTGCAGTACGACCCGCAGATGGGGCTGCCCGTGGACTTCGGCGCCGGGCGTTCGATCATCCGCCAGCGGCGTGTCGAGAAGCGTCCTGATCTGCCGACCATCGATGCCCCCGTGGGCCTGCCGCCGATCTGGGTCAAGCTGCTGCCGTGGCCGGCACCCGGCGTCGAGCACTGGGCCGCACTGCGCGAGCGCATCGCGCTCACCGCGAACACCGCTGCCGACGACGAGGGCGAGAGCGGCGACGACATGGGCGGGGCGGACGAGTCCGGCGATGACATGGGCGCGGACGACGAGGCGGCAGCCGCGGCCGACCCGTTCGGCAAGAAGCCGGTGCGTGACGCCGACACCGTCGCGCGCATCGTGCTGAAGGACGGCACCGAGAAGCTGTGCGAACTGATCCCGCAGGGCGTGCTCGAGGGGCAGCCGACGTGGACGATCCTCGAGAACTGGCCGAACGTTGAGTTCACAGTGCTGGAACTCAACCCGAAGGGGCTCACGCCACGGGGGTCGTACCCCGTCACGGCGGTGGAGATCGAGGCGACCTACGCGACCGTTCGTCTCGAGAAGACGTGTGAGAAGGAGTACCACGAGCGCCGCATCCGCGAGCGCGTGCGCGACGACGATCGCGCCGCCCTCATCGATCTGGCGCACTGGGCGATGGAGGAACTGAAGCCCCGCTACGGCCAGGAAGCGGTACGGTTCGCCGTCGCCACGGTCGAGAAGGCACGCGCCATCAAGGCCGACATGGCCACGGTGCGCGAGCTGGCGGGGCTGTACCGCGCCGCGTTCGACCTCGAGGGCGAGTTGCGCATCCTGAACGAGTTCCTGGCGGCGGGCAACACCAACGATGCGGGGGCGCTCGAGATGGTCGCCGAGGCGCTGGACCGCGCGGGGGCGCACGGCCCGGCCCGGGCGCACTGGAGTCGCGCCGCCGAAATCGGCAGCCTCACGGCCCGTCTCGGGCTGGCCGAGAACCTGTACGCGTCGGGTGAGTTGGACGCCGCACTGGCCGAGTTCCGCAAGGTCCAGGGCTCGGGCGACCCCGAGGATCAGGCGCACGGCTACGAGGGTGAGGCGCGCGTGCTGATCCACGGCGGCCGTTTCGTCGAGGCGCTGACGACGGCCGACCGCGCCGTGGCGGCGTCCATCAGCAGTTCGCGCGTGCTGAACACGCAGGGCGCGGCCCGCTACTACATGGGGCGCTACGCGGAGGCCGAGCAGGCGTTTCGTGCGGCGATGAGCCTCTCTCCGCCCGCCGAGACGCGCGCGCAGTCGAACCTCGGCATGGCGCTCGTCGCCCAGGGCCGGCTCGACGAGGCCGAGGCCGCGTTCCAGGCTTGCATCGACGGCGATCCGCTCAACTACTTCGACCCCATCGTCGGCATGGGCGACGTGTTGCAGCGCCGCGGCGACCTGAACGCCGCGAACGACTACTTCGAGACGGCGCTCGTGCGCGATCCGCGGAACCCCTGGATCCTGCTGCGTCTCGGCACGGCGAAGCTGTCCGACGGCGTACCGGAGCGCGCCGCCGAACTCGCGCGGCAGCTCGTCGCGGCGGCCCCCGGCTGCGTGGACGGCCTGCGTCTCGC
>JAJRVY010000235.1 GCA_024277065.1 Planctomycetota bacterium | reverse complement strand
CTTCTACGAACTGGGTCGCGGCGGCTGGGAGATCATCTCGATCCTGCCCGGCGACTACCGCACGGGCGACCGCGACGCCCCCAAGATCACGCTCTTCATGAAGCGCGAAGCGACCCACGACATCGGTTTCTGAGTCGGCTGCGCCCGCGTCGGGCGCGCCAAGGCCCTCCCGCCGCGCTACCGCCGCGCACCGACGCCGGGCACGATCACCGGCGCGGCGACGCGCTCCTCGGCGACGATGACGAGCACCGCCCGGTCGCCGGCGACGACGCGGCACGGGCGCTCGGCGCTGGTGAGCCCCGGCGCGCGGGCGGCGACGCGCAGGACGCCCGACACGCCGTCCAGGACGAAGCGCCCCGAGGCGTCGGTCTCGGCGTCGCGCGAGAGCGCGCCGGAGCCGGCATCCGCGGCGCTGCTCACACGCACCCGGGCGTGCACGACGGGCGAGCCGTCCGCCCGCACGACGATGCCCGCGATCCAGTGACGCGGACCGGGCGCGGGCAACGCGACCTCCTGCCCGGCGCGCCGGGTAGCGCAGCGGCTCGCAGGCGAAGCGCCCGCTCTCCTCGTCCGACGTCGCAACGTGCCGCCCCTCGCTCCAGATCCACGCGCTCGCGACGGGCTTGCCGCCGCCATCGACGACGCGCGCCATGACGGGTCCACCGTCGCCCCGCAGGAGCTGCAGCGGCGGCGCGTCCCACGGTTCGCTGACGCCGGGAGGCGAGGTTCCCGGCGGACCGCGGAAAGGGCCGCCGCCGTGCGCGAGCGCGGGAACGGCGAGCGCACCCACAGCGGCGAGTACAAGAGGCGTGGCCCATCTCATCGAGCAGCGTGACGCAAGCCGGGTGCCGCCGGGCCTCGTGCGCCGCGGCGCGGCCTCCGTTACGGCGCCGTCACGCCCCGCGCGTCACGCACCACGCGCGAGCCGTCACGACGCGAGCTCGAACCCCAGGAACTCCAGCGTCTCGCCCGCGATCTTCTCGAACGCCTTGACGTCGCGCGGCGCGAGATCGCGCTTCCAGCGACCGAGGGACGACGTGTAGAGCGGCCGTGCCACCTGCTCCGCCGAGGACTCGGTGTGCTCCGGGTTGTCGTGATCGACGCGGTCGTGGGCGAGCACGGCCGGGTCCCACTCCTCGCCGATCCAGGACAGGATGCGCCGCATCTCCGTCTCCGGTGACGTCACGAGATCCTCGTAGCGCACCTCGGCGTAGCGCTCCGTGTCGGCGCGGTGGATGACGCCCTTCCAGACGCAGTCCACCCACCGCTCGGCGGCCTCGGTGATCGTGTTCGGGCCCCAGTTCTGCGGCATGATGGAGCACGCCACGTCGCGCCCGTCGCGGATCAGATGGACGAAGCGCGCCGTGGGGAACAATTCCCACAGGTACGGCAGGCAGTGGATGGTCTGCGGCGTCTTGTCCGCCCAGCGCCGCTTGCCGCGCCGCTTCATGTACGTCTCGAACCAGCCCCGCGCGAAGTCGCGGACGAGGTCGTCGAGGTCGTCCTTGTCGTAACCGAAGCCCTCGGCCCGCCGCCACTTGGTGTTGCGGAAGTGCTCGTGGAACGCGCGGAAGCGCGGATCGACGAGGAAGTGCGACTCCGGGCCGCAGGCAATCGCGGGGTGCGCGTCGAGCATGACGCGGAGCAACGTCGTGCCGCTGCGGCCCTCGCCGCCGAGGAACACCGGATCGAACTCCATGGGCGCGAGCAACATGGGGCGTATCCTCGCCCGGCAGCGCCCCGAGACCAAGAGCCCCGTCCAGGCCCGCGACGTCTCCAGACAGAGGGCCGCGGCGCAAGACGTCCATGATCGTCCTCCTGCTCACCACCAAGAACGAGGCTGCCGTGCTGCGGCAGAACCTCGCGCACCATCTGTCGTACGGCGTCGATCACGTGTGCGTGGCCGACAACGCCAGCGACGACGACACGCAGGATGTCCTCCGCTCCTTCGGCGATCACGTCTCGACGACCGTGTTCGACGACTTCGCCGTGCGCCAGCGCGTCCGCACGCAGTTGCTCGACGCCGTGCGCGCACGGCACACCGTCACCTGGGTGGGCGTCTCGGACACCGACGAGTTCCACTGGATGGCGGGCGCCACGCTGCCCGAGATCCTGGCGCAGGCGCCCCGCGACGCGCCGGCGCTCACGTGCCGCCAGAAGCTGTTCCTGCCGAGCGAGTTGGACGCCGCCGAGGGCGCCGTCCACCAGCGCCAACGGCACCGCACGACCGGGCCCGGCAGCCCGCTGCACACGTCGTATCGCGAGGGCAAGACGTGGTACCGCAGCGCGTGGCTGACGCGCGTGGACCACGAGCACCGCAGCCCCAAGCTCGAGGGGCAGGTCGTGTCGCCGTCGGTGCCGACCGTCCACCACTACATGATCCGCGACGAGGACCAGTTCGTGATGAAGGTGCGGCGCCTGACGTCGTGGCGCGAGCGCCGCGGCCTGCGTAGCAAGCTCTGGTACCACGGACTGCGACGGCTCGTCGGCATCCCGCTGCCGCCTTACGTCGCCGGTTTCAAGTCCGCGTGGTGGGACGTCTACAGCGCCGGCGGCGAGGAGGGCCTGCGCCGCTACTACCGCGACACCTACCGCCTCCAGGCCCGCGACATCCCGCGCCTGATCAGCGAGGGCGCCATCACCCGCGACAACGCCTTCGCCGACTGGCGCGCCGCGCAGTAGCGTCCGGCATGGGCGCCGCCCGGCGTAGGATCGCGGCATGCAGGAGTCGGTGATCGGGATGGACCGCAGCGCCGCGCCCTTGACATACTGTGCCAGGCTCAATTCGCCGGCTTTCCGCTCCATCCTGTGTCAGGCTCCGACCTCACACCACGCCGGGGTCCGCCTCCGTGCCCACGGACGCCACGCGCATGGGCAGCGCCAGCGCGTGGCGGCGGGCGCCGAGTGTTCGCCGCGCGGCGCTCTGGAGAGCGCGGGCGACGGCGACATTATAGCGGGGGATCTCGCGCATCCAGGCGTCGTGGCGCGCGAGGGCGCGAGCCGCGGTGGAGCGGGCGAGCCCGAGCGCGTCGGCGATCTCGGTGATCTGCTGGCCCGCGGCCGAGCGCAGGAGCCCGGCGGCCACGTCGCGGGAGAGCGTTCTCGCCGCGCCGCCAGCCAGTGCTCGCCGTCGTCGATGCGGCGGCCGTGGAAGCGCACCGTCAGGAAGACGAACGCATGGACCTCGAGGATGCCGAGCGCGACGACCGCGGCCAAGGCCTCGATGAAGCGCTCGACGTCCAACCGCGTCTCGAACACCGCGCGCTTGGCCATGCCTCGGTTCGTGATGAGCCAGTCGGCTCCTGGATGGTCTTCGCGGGGTGGGTGCATCGAGTGGGACCTCCACTCCCTAGGTTGCCTGGGAACGGCGAAGGTCACAGCAGCATCCCGGATTCACTCGCCGAGCGGGCAGGGCGGAGCCTGGGGAGAGGTGGAGCGGAATACCGGCCGGTTGCGGTAGGGACGCCGGTTACCCGGCGCCCCCCGATCTCCCCCAGCGTCACGCGAAACCGCTTCGCCATCGTCTTGCGCCACACCGTGAAGCGCCCCCGCCTCGTCTTCCCGCAGATGTGCGTGAAACCGAGAAAGTCTAAGGTCTCTGGCTTGCCCTCTCCGAGCCGCTTGCGGTTCTCGGCCGCGAAGCGTCCGAAGCGTATCCGCCGCGTCTTGTCGGGGTGCAACTCCAGGCCGAAGTCCGCCAGGCGATCCCGAAGGGCCTCCTGGAATCGTTCAGCATCCTCACGGTGATCGAAGCCCACGACGAAGTCGTCCGCGTAGCGCACGATGATCACCGTGCCCCGTGCCTCGGACCGCCGCCAGGACTCCACCCACAGGTCCAGGACGTAGTGCAGATACACGTTCGCGAGCAGCGGTGAGATCACCGCCCCCTGCGGCGTGCCGCGTTCGGCCCGGGACCCACGACCGTCTTCCATCACGCCCGCACGCAGCCATTTGCGCACGAGTCGCAAGATCCGTCGGTCGCCAATGCGGTGCTCGAGAAAGCGCAGAATCCATCCGTGGTCCAAGGCGTCGAAGAAACCTCGGATGTCTGCATCGAGCACCCAGCTCACGCGCTGGTGCATCAGGCCCACCCACAAGGCGTCCAGCGCATCGTGCTGGCTGCGTCCGGGGCGAAACCCATACGAGAAGCCCAAGAAGTCCTCTTCGTAGATCGCCGACAGCACCTCTCCCACCGCGCGCTGGACGATCTTGTCCTCCAGCAACGCGATGCCCAGCGGACGCTCGCGTCCGTCAGGCTTCGAGATGTAGGTGCGTCGACTCGGCCGAGCACGATAACTGTCGCGGTGTACACGCGCGTGCAGATCCACCAGCCGCTCCTCGAGTCCCTCCCGGTACTCCTGCCACGTTACGCCGTCGACCCCGGGCGCCGCATCACGCTTGAGCGCGAAGAAGCCCTCCCGCAGCCGGGCCACCGTCACGTGGTGCAACAGCGCCGTGAAGCGCGCACGCTTGTCTCGGCGTGCCACTTCCCGCACGCCACACAGCCCGGTCGACGCGCGCTTCCGGCTCTGAGAGCGTGAGCAGAAATCCCGGGTGTGCGCCGATTGCGTCCGGCGGGTTCGCTGCAAGGCGGCGCGACGAACCCGACTCAATGGAGCGAGTCATGGAGGAGCGCCAACGCCGCAGCGCGCCCTCCGGGCGTAACAGTTTGCTGGCGCGTGGTTTG
>JAJRVY010000234.1 GCA_024277065.1 Planctomycetota bacterium | reverse complement strand
GGGTGAGTAGGATGGCATCCGGGTTGCAGGAGCGGCGTGTGCGACGTGAGCCGGGATCGATCGAGCGGAAGCTGGCCGGGCTGATTGCCTCGGTCGGTGCACGCTACTACCTCGGCAAGCCGGACGTGCGCGAACTGCTCGAGGTGAAGTTCCCTTCCCTCCAGGCGGTCGGGAGCGCGTTGCGCAACGAGTTGGCGTTCCGCACAGGACGCGAGATCTCCGGCGTGCTGTCCAGCGTGAACCTCGAACTCACCAACCACTGCAACCTGAACTGCACGATCTGTCCGGTGAACACGACCATGCGCCGCGCCAAGGGCTACATGGACCCGGCGCTGTTCCGGCGCATCATCGACGAGAACCCGCAGCTCGACTTCGTGCTCGCGTTCCAGTGGGGCGAGCCGCTCCTGCACCCGCAGTTCTTCGAACTCACACGCTACGCCGCGGACCACGGCGTGCGGACGATGATCACGTCGAACGGCACGCACCTGTCACCTGAGAACCGTGCGCAACTGCTCGCGTGCGGGCTCGATCGCATCACGTTCTCGGTCGATGGCGATCACGCCACCCACATGGCGATCCGCAGCTACGATCTGGACGTCCTGCGGCGCGATATCCTCGCTCTGGTGGAGGAGCGCGACGCCGCGGGCGCCGCGCTGCGGATCGACATCTCGATGGTCGTCGATCAGGCCACGGAAGGGGCGCTCGACACGTACTTCGCGGAGTGGAAGGGCATTGCGGATCGTGTGCAGGCCATCCCGCGCATCGTCGCCGAGCGCCGCAGCGCGCCCTGCCGGGAGCTCTGGCGCGGAACACTCGTCGTGCTGTGGGACGGTCGCGTCACGACGTGCTGTGTGGACAGCGAGGGGCTCCTCACGGTGGGCGACGCGACGGCGCGACCGCTGACCGAGATCTGGAACGGCGAGGCCATGCGCGCACTCCGCGGGGCCCACACGCGCGGGGACTTCCCGGCGCTCTGCGCGATGTGCGGTGAGTACGAGCACCCCACGGTGTCCAAGAGGTTCCGGTGAGGAAACAGTACGTGGACGTCGTTCGGTCGCGGCTGCAAAGCGGCGGATGGCAGAGCGTTCTCGACGCCGGTCTGAAGACGCTCGCCCCACTGATCCCCGCTCGTGGCGGGCGGGCCGAGTCCGGGCCGATCCTCGGGACGGTGATCCTCTCCTATGCCTGCAACTACCGCTGCACGTTCTGCGAGTTGCCGCAGCGCCACACGCGACGGCGCGCCGAGGGCTGGGAAGAGTTCGACACCGACGGCTGGAAGGCCGCGCTACGCGGATTCGCCTCTCTGCGGACGACCGGCGTCGGGTTCACGGGGGGCGAGCCCTTCCTGCGCCGGGACTGCGCCGATCTGCTCGCGTACTCGCTCGAGCTGGGCATGGTCACGCACGTCAACACGAACGCGCACCTCCTGGACGATGCGCTGGTCGATCGCCTCGCCGCGATGGGGCTGGATTCCGTCAACGTCTCGCTCGACGGCGCCGACGCCGCGACCCACGACCGGCTTCGCGCGCACCGTGGGTCGTTCGAGCGGGTCACCGGCCGCATCGCTGCGCTCGCCGGCGCGCGCGATCGGCACGCATCCCGCGGCCGCCGTACGCGCATCGGGATCACGTCGGTGCTCACTCCCGACAATGCCGATCAGGTCGAGGCCATGGCCGATCTCGCCGAGCGCCTGGGGGCCGACTCGGTGGGCTTCATCCCCATGCACGAGTATCACGACGGCGACGAGCTCGGCGACGTCGCACCCCCGCGGCCCTGGGCGGCGCGCATGGCGAGGGCCGTCGAGCGCCTGCGTCACCTCAAGCGAGAGCGCACGATCGTCGAGAACAGCGACGCCTATCTCTCGCTGTTCCCGCGCTGCTTCGCCGGGCGGCCCTCGCCCCTGCGCTGCCACGCCCCCGCGACGTCCCTCGTGATCGACGCCTACGGCCGCGTGTTCCCCTGTGTGCCGCTCTCCGAGGTCGACCGTCCCATCGGACGGGTCCGCGGCGACGAGTTGGCCGCGTTCTGGAAGTCCGATCGCTTCGCCGCCGCGCGGCGTGACCTCGCAGGTTGCACGGCGTGCTACTGGAACTGTCACACCGAGATGAACCTCCTGTGGCAGCGTCCGCCGTCGGCAGAGCACGTCTTCCGCGGAGCAGCGGGGCTGTGAACCTCTCCGCCGCCAAAGCCGTCGATCGCTACGTGGGGATCGCCGTCTGCCACGTGCTCGCCGCCCTGCGCGGGCTGCGCGAGATGTTCGCGGCGCGTCGCGAGCTGCTGGAGCCGCGCACGATCCTACTCGTGAAATTCTGGGGGCTCGGCAACATCGTCCTCCTGCTCCCCGTCATTCGCCTGCTTCGAGCGCGCTATCCCGACGCGCGTCTGGTGTTCGTCTCGTTCGCGCGCAACCGCGATCTCCTCGAGGAGTGCGACGAGCTCGACGTGCGGCTCTACGTTCGTGACGACAGCGTGCTTGCGCTGCTCTCCACGCTGCTCGCGACGATCGTCCGTGCGCGCCGCGCGCGCCCCGATCTCTGCATCGACTTCGAGCAGTTCGCGCGGGCGTCGGCGATCGTCGCGGTGCTCGCCGGAGCGCGGCAGATCGTCGGTCTCTCCGTGCCGGGACAGAGCCGCGCCGCGCTCCACCACAAGCCCGTGCCGTACGACGACACGCAGCACATGGGGCAGACCTATCTCGATCTCGCGCGCGCTGCCGGCGTCCCGCAGCGCACATACCGCCCGGCGGCGCTGCGTGTGACCGCCGCCGGACGCGAACAGTCGGAGCGGCTGTTGCTCGATGCCCGGATCTCCGGGCCGCTGATCATTATGCATCCCGGCTCGGGCGACAACTTCCAGGGGCGGCGCTGGCCGGCTGCGTCGTTCTCTCGTCTGGCCGACTGCCTCGTCGAGGAGGAAGGTGCGTCGGTCGTCGTCACCGGCACCGCGTCCGAGGGCGCGCTCACGGCGCGCATCGTGGCGGGCATGCGCCACGCAGATCGCGCCATCGACGGCGCCGGCCGGCTCGGCGTCGCTGGCCTCGTGGCGCTGCTCTCGCGCTCGACCCTGCTCGTCACCAACGACACGGCGCCCGTGCACCTCGGCTCCGCCCTCGGCGTGCCGGTGTTCGCCTTCTTCGGACCCAACACGCCGCTCCTCTACGGTCCGCTCTCTCCCGGCAGCCACGCGTTCTACCGCGATCTGCCGTGCAGTCCGTGCCTGACCAACATGAACTACAAGACATCACTCTGCCGCATGCCGGTCTGCATCCGTGACATCACCGTGGACGAGGTCGCGCTGCGCATTCGCGCCCATCTCGGCGAACGAAGCGAAGGCAGCGAAGGCAGCGAGCACGGCGAACGCAGCGAACATCGGGACCATCGGGACGGCGGCGCGGGGCGGGCCGCGCGCACCGCATGACTCCGGCGAGGGGACGCGTTGCTGCGTGGCCCGCCATCGTCTGCGCCGCCGCCGCGATCCTGGTGTTCGTGCCGACGATCGGCCACGGCTTCGTCTACGACGACCACCGCTTCGTGGAGGCCAACGCCGCGCTCGGTGAGCCGTCGATCCTCTGGCGGGCGTTCGTCGATCCGTCTGTGCAGACGGCCGACGGCACGCACGCGGGGCTCTGGCGCCCGCTGCGCACACTCTCGTTCGCCCTCGATCGCCTCGTCTTCGGCAGTGCCTCTTGGGGGGGGCATCTCGTGAACGTGTTCCTGCACGGCGCCGCCAGCGCTGTCCTCGCGCGTCTCCTGCAGCGCGTCGGCTGCAGCGCGCTCGCGGCCGCCGCGGGCGCGCTGGTCTACGCTGTGCACCCTGTGCAGGTCGAGTGCGTGGCATGGATCTCGTCGCGCGGGGACCTGCTCGCTGCGGCTCTGGTCTGGGCTGCCCTGCTCGTGCAACGTCCGGGCCGCTCGTTGGTGGCCTGGGGACTCGGTGCCGCGGCGCTCCTGGCGAAGGAGCAGGCCGTCGTCTGGCCGGCGTTCGTGTTCCTCGTCGCGGCGTTGCAGGGTGAGCGGCCCGGGGCGGCGCTGCGGCGTGCCGCCGTGCCCGCCATCCTCGTGGGCGTGTTCGTCGGGTTGCGCCACGTCCTGCTGGCGCAGCCGTTCCAGGAGGGCGGCCTGCCGGGCGGCGCCATCGGCGTGGTCACCGCAGCCTCCATGCTCGCCCATCAGGCCTGGTACGCGCTGCTGCCGGTGGGCGGGGTCTTCGACTGGCAACTCGGGGCAGCGGCCGGCGCGGGAGGGCGGGCCGTGCTCGGGTGCGCCGCGCTCGGTGCGATCGCGCTTCTCGTGCCGCGGTGCACGCGCATCGCCACCGCGTGGTTTCTCGTCGCTCTCGTGCCGACGCTGTTCGTCCAACTCGCGCTGCCGCTGAACATCCGCGTCGCCGATCGCTTCCTGCTGTTCGCCCTGCCCGCGCTGGCGATCGTCGTCGCGCGGGTCACGTCCACGTCGCGTCGGGCGCTGCCCGCCGCCGCCCTCGTGGTCGCCTGTCTCGCGGCGTTCAGCCTGAACGGCTCGCCGGCGTGGGCGAGCGACGCGACCCTGTGGCAGCGCACCGCCGAACGCCTGCCGCGCCACTGGCGCTCGCGCGTGTGGCGCGGCATGAGCGCGCTCGGGGCGGGGGATGTGGAGCGTGCCGTGGAGAACCTCGAACTGGCCGCTCGGCTGATGCCGGATGACGCGAAGACCCGCTTCCGGCTGGCAGAGGCGCTCGAGGCGAGGGCGGCCCGCACGGAGGGCGACGCCGTCGTCGCCGCGACCCGCCGCGCCCGCGACGAGTACGCGGCCGCGATCGACCGTTTCCCGCGCGGACGGCAGGAGAACCGCGCGCTGCTCGAGCCGCTGGCGCGGCTGCGCGCGATCGATCTCACGCTCGCCCTGGGTGACATCGATGCGGTGGCCGCCGTGCTGACGGCGTGGCTGGACGGCGAGCGGCCCGACGTCCCCGCGGGTGGCGTGGACCTCTGGAATCGCGACCTCGAGCGGCTCGCGGGCCACGTCGCGGAGCATCTCGATCCGCAGCTCGAGCGACCGCTCGCGCCGTACCTGCGGGAATGGCGGCTACGGCGGTGAGGCGGCTGCTGACACTCGGCGCTCGCGTGGCACGCTCGAATCTCGGGCGCGGTCCGCGGCCGTTCAAGCTCACCCTCATCGTGACCCTGAGCTGCGACACGCGCTGCAAGATGTGCAACATCTGGCAGCGCGGCAATCAGGGCGTGATGACGCTCTCCGAGGTGGAGCGCTTCTTCGAGCGCAATCCGCGGTTCTCGTGGATCAACCTGTCCGGCGGCGAGATCTGGACCCGTCCCGACATCACGGAACTGATCGCGGCCGTCATCTCGCGCTCGCCGGATCTCTACCTGCTCGACTTCCCGACGACGGGGCAGCAGACCGCGCGCATCGTCGCGGGTGTCGAGGAGATCCTCCGCAGCGGGTTGCCGCGACTCCTCGTCACCGTCTCGCTCGACGGTCCGCGCGCGGTGCACGAGGACATCCGTCGGCGCAAGGGCGCCTGGGACAACGCCGTGGCGACGTTCGCGCGTCTGCGCCGGTTGCGCTCGCCGCGCTTCGACGTGTTCCTCGGCATGACGCTCTCGAACTTCAACGAGGGCCAGCTCTTCCGCACGATCGAGGCGGTGCGCGAGGAGATCCCCGACCTCGCGCTGCGCGAGTTCCACGTGAACGTGGCGCAGAGCTCCTCGCACTACTACGAGAACGACGACCTCGAACGGACGCGCGACGAGTGCCTCGGCGACCTGGCGACCTTCCTGCGGCAGAAGGGCCACCGCTTCCATCCCGTCGCGTGGCTCGAACGGCGCTACCAGCGCCTCTCTCCGGCGTTCCTGGCCTCGGGCCGCACGCCCTTGCCGTGCAAGGCGCTCGCGTCGTCCGTGTTCGTCGATCCGCGTTGGAACGTGTACCCCTGTTAGATGTACGACGCGCCCCTCGGGAGCCTGCGCGAGCGAGACTTCGACCTCGAGGGGCTGTGGCGGGAAGAACGCACGCGGGCCCTGCAGCGTGAGATCGCCGCCGGGAAGTGTCCCCACTGCTGGACGCCCTGCGAGGCCTACCAGACGATCCTCGGCAACGTGCTGCGTCGCCCTCGCTCGAATTCCTGAACGGGCCTTGCCGAGCGCGGCGACGATCGCGCTGCCGTCCTGCCCCCGATGCTTCGCGTCGGGGCGCCGGCGTGCAGCCCGGTGGGAGCGAGCCGGATCTCCGACTCGACGCTCCCCGCAGGAGCGAAACGTGGTTTCCGTGCCCCCTTCCCGTATCCGTCGTGAGTTCCGCGCCGGCGATCTGCTCGACGATCGTTGGCTCGTCGAGCGTGTGCTACCCGGCGCCATGGGGTCGGTGTTCATCCTCTCGGACCCCGCCACGGGAACGCGTCTCGCCGCCAAGACGCCCCGTCTCGACGCCGATCTCGACGCCGCGACCGTGCGGCGCTTCGAGGTCGAGGCGCGGAACTGGCTGACGCTCGGCGCCCATCCGAACGTCGTCGAGGCGTCGTTCCTGGAGTCGATCACTCTCGACGGCGTGCCGCGTCCGTTCCTCTTCCTCGAGTATGTGGACGGTCCGACCCTGCGGGAGATCCTCGAGCACGAGGGACCTCTCGCCGTGCCCGTCGTGCTCGATGTCGGCACGGGCGTGGCCTGGGGCATGGCCCACGCCCACGGCGAGGAGCGCGCGGGATCGCGGCTCGTGCATCGCGACCTCAAGCCCGACAACCTGTTCCTGACGCGTGACCGCGTCGTGAAGGTCTCGGACTTCGGCATCTCCCGCGCCCTCGATCGCGCGGAAGAGGTCGCTGCGGAAGGCACCGGCCTCGGCACGCCGTTCTACGCCGCGCCGGAGCAGCTCAAGGACGCCCGCGCCGCCGGACCACAGAGCGACGTCTATGCCTACGGCGCCGTCCTGCACCACTTGCTGACAGGCGCGCCGCCCTTCCCCGCCACATCGCTCGCCGAGCTGGTGCTGAAGGTCCTGCGCGATCTACCGCCCGCGCCTTCCACACTCCGGGACGGCGTGCCGCCGGCTCTCGATCGGCTCGTCGTCGCGTGTCTCTCCAAGTCGCCGGGCGAGCGCCCCGCCTCGTTCGGCGAGGTGCTCCGCGAGATCAGCGAGATCCGCGAGATCGATGCCCTCTGGCGACCGCCGAGCGGAGCGCTGAGCTGCCCGGTCTGCGGCTGGCTCAGCGCGCGACCCTCTGCGGTCTGCTCCGTCTGCGGCGGCGTCATGGCCGAGGGCGTGCGCTATGCGCCCGTCTCGCGTCGCAGCGCTCTCGCGACGCCGACTCTCGGCCGCAGCGCCGGTGGCGAGCTCGTCGTCGAGGGCGTCGAGGTGCGGCCCCGCGTCGTGCGCGAGGGCGAATCCGTCGTGATCACCGCCCTCGTGGGCAACCCCGGCAGCGATCCCGTGACGGGCGTGTTCGTGCCCCACGTACTCCCCGACGCCGACGCGTTAGACCGTCCCTCGGGCCATCGACGGGGCTTCCGCGGTGACGTGCCGCCGACAGCGGCGGACGCGCCACTGCGCGTGTCGTGGACCGTGCGCCCGCTGACGGCCGGTGAGTACCCCGTCCGAACCGTGCGCGCGACGTATCGTGACGAGTCCGGCGTGCGCGTGGCGGTCCGCGGTCCGCCGTCCGTCGTACGTGTGCTGCCGCGCGAGACACTCCCGACGGTGGGGCGCGAACGCGAGCTGTCCGAGCTGGAGACGTTCCTGGACGCTGCCGACGGTGGTGCCTGCATGCTGCTCAGCGGGCGGCGCGGGCTCGGCAAGTCGCGGCTCGCCTGGAACGCGCGGCACGTCGCGGGCGAGCGCGGGTTCCTCGTCGCGCGCGGTCGCTGCCTGGGGCGCGGCGTCCAGGTTCGCGGCGCCCTCAAGGAGGCATTGCGCGAACTGCTGGCGCTGCCGCGCGACCGTGCCGGACCTTCCGAGACCGCGGCGGCTGTCGTGGCGCTGCTCGGCGACGCGGCGCACACGACGCCGGGGCTGCTCGACTTCCTCGTCGCCGAGCTTCTCACGCGCCCCCTCCCGCGCGGCGAGAGCGCCGGGGTCATGTGGGGCCGCTTCGCGGCGGCGATCGGCCGCGTCCGGCCGTTCCTGCTCGTACTCGAGGACGTGCAGCGCGATCCCGACGTCGCCAACATCGCGGCCCGCATGACATCCCACGCCGCCTACGCAGGCGCCAGTTTCGCCACACTGATGACGGCGCGCCCGGGGCTTGCGGACGGCGAGGCCGGGCGCGACGTGCTGGCCCGCATCGAGCGCATGTCGGACCGGGTCGCCTGCTCACGCGTGTTGCACCTCGCGCCGCTGGACGACGCTGCGGTGGCGCAACTCACCGCTGCCGCGTTCGATCCGAATGACTTCGCCACGACGGTGCCCTGGCTCACGCGACGCGTTGCGGAACTGTCGGGCGGCAATCCCCTGTTCGTCGCCGAGATGCTCCGCGCGCTGCGTGCGGCGCCCTCCGCGGCCGCGCCACTCGTGGTCGTGCAGAGTGGCCGCTGGACCGCCACGAGCGCCCTTACCGAGGAGGCGCTCGACGGCATCGTGCCACGGCGCCTCGAAGAGATCGTCACGGCGCGTCTGGCGGAGTTGCCGGAGACCGTCGCGCGCGTCGCGCGGGCCGCCGGCGTGCTCGGCGACGTGTTCGAGAGCGAGCTCCTGGCACACGTCGTCGGCAACGCGCAGGAGGCCGCCGCGGCCGTTGCCGGAATGGAGCATGAGGGACTGCTGCGTGAGTCCGGGGACTCGGTGGCCAACGTCCGCTTTCGCGAGCCTCTGCTACCCGAGATCCTGGCGCGCCAGTGCCGGCTTCGTCATGCCGAGGAGTGGGTGCAGTACAACGCGCGCGCCGCCGATTGGCTCGTCGCTCGCGAGGGTTTCGAGGGCCGCCAGGCCCTGCGCGTGGCGCGGCATCTCGCCGTCGCCGGACGCGCCCACGAGGCGTTTCGTGGGCGCCTCGCCGCGGCGTGGCGGCTCTCGGGACAGCAGTCGTACCGACGCGTCGCCGATGTCCTGCGAGGCGCCGATGAGCTCGTCCGCGACGCGACGCTCGAGCTGACGGCGAACGAGCGCACGGAGCTCGCGATGCTGCGCGCCGAAGCGCTGCGCTTCTCCGGGGACTACGAGGCCGCGTTGCGGGCCTACGAAACGGTCGTCGGCGCGCCGCCGCGGGGGGCGGCGGGTAAGGCGGAACTGGCGGCCGCGTACAGCCGCATGGGGCGCGTTCACGAGGCGCTCGGACATCTCGACGAGGCCATGCGCTGCTATGCGACGGGTCTCTCGCTGCGCGTGGCCCACGGCCTCGCTGACGACGTCCCGATGTCACTCGTGAACCTGGCCGGTCTGCATCTCGTGCGGGGCGACGTCGCGCGCGGCGAGGCGTACATCGAGCGCGCGCTCCGGGCGTCGGAGAGCGTGGACAGCCCTCGCGCCCGGGGGCGGGCCCATGCGCTGCGTGGACGGGTACTCGTCGGGCGCGGTGACGCGCCCGCCGCCCGCGACGCCGTGCGTTCGGCGCTGCGCCACGCGCGCGTGGCCCGCGACCGCACGACGTCGGCCGACGCCTGGAACGTGCTCGGCATGATCGACATGGCCGACGGGCGCAGTGCGCGTGCGCGGACGCACTTCATGCACGCGCTCCGGCTGCGGCAGGAGATCGGGGATCTGGCGGCCGTCGCCGCCTCCTGGAACAACGTGGCCGCCGTTCACGAGGCGCTCGGTGATCGCGCGGAGGCGCTGCGCGGGTACGAGCGCGCGGTCGAACTGACACGCCGTATCAGCTCGGCTCGCGGATTGGGGATCGCGTTGACGAACGTCGGTCGCATGCTGCTCGACGGCGGACGGCCGCGCCTTGCGGCGCCGCGTCTCGCCGAGGCGGGACAGGTGCTCGCGTGCGCGGGCGATCCCGTGTCGTGGGCGGTGGCCCTCGCCGAGGCGGCACGGCTCGGCGTGCTGACGGCGGCGCCGGGCACAACCGCTCACGAGGAGGCCCGTGGCTCGATGCGGCGGGCGCAGGAACTCGTGCTGCACCGCGGCGATCACGACGCCGAGGCTGCGGTGGCCGAGGCGATCGCGGGCTGGCACGCTGCGCAGGGGGATCACGAGAGCGCCGTGGAGGTGGCGCGGGACGCGGCACGGCTGCACGGCATCGAGCCACGCCGCCGCGTCGCACTCCTCGCCGTCGTCGCCGAGCTCGGCGACGACCGGGCCGCCGCGGAGGAAGCGCTGCGCATCGCCGAGCGCGGAGGCGGCCTGCGGGTGCGGGCGCGCGCGCTCGCGGCGCTCGCCGCCGTCGAGCGGGCGGCCGGCGAGGAGGAGCGAGCCGCCCCGCTGCTGCGCCGCGCTGCGGGTCTGCTGCGGCAGGGCGAGGTCGAGGACCCGCTGCTGCTCTCGGTCCTGCGCGCCACGGCGACGTCGCTGCGTGACTCGGATCCCGCGGCGTCCGCGGCATCCGCGGAGCGTGCCGCGGAACTGGCGTCGCAGTTGCGCAAGCTGGGCTACGCCGGCGTCTGAGATTACACTCGCGCCATTACTCCGGCAGGCTCCTCGTGTAGCATGCGCGGCTGGTCCGGGCCGGCCCCCGACCGACGGAAGCCATGGAAGAGAACGACTAGTTTCGCGTGACCAACGACCTCGGCGAGGTGCAGCTCCTGCGCGAGCGATTCGTTGCGGCGTGCGGTCGCGATGGCGTGGCGGGCGAGACCCTCGAGGCGTGGAAGCTGGTCTTCACGGAACTGGTCTGCAATGCGATCGAGCACGGCTGTGCCTGCGACGGCGACAGTGTCCGCGTGCGCTGGGTCATCGTGTCGCGCCACATCGAACTCGAGGTGACGTACCCGGGGGACTGCCACGGCAACCTCGAGGAGCTCTTCGAGCGGGAAGAGACGAACTTTTCCGAGACCGGGCGCGGCGCGGGGCTGATCCTCGTGCGGCATTTCATGGACGAGATCGAGGTGCGGCCGGTCGATGGGGGGGGCACGCGCATCCGCGCGCTCCGCTACCGGCATCGCGACGAACATGGCATCGACGGCGATGCAGCGGGGGTGTCAGCGTGACGTTCAGTCGGCAGACCGGGATCTTCCTGCCTGACCCCGATCCGGTGCGTGACGACTACTCGGACTTCCTCACGGGCGACATCACGGAGGACCGCCGTCGCATCTCGATCCTGTTCGAGACCCTCGAGGACGTCAACACGAGCGTCGATGTCCGCGAGGTGATCCAGAACGTCCTGGACAAGAGCATCGCGATCACCGGCGCCGAGCGTGCGCTGATCATGCTGTACGACGACGAGAACGTGTTCCGCATCGAGATGGCGCGCGACAGCGCCGGCCGGGACCTCGGCGACAAGGTGCAGTACAGCCACTCCGTGGCGATGCGCGTGGCCAAGGACGGACGGGGGATCTGTCTGATCGACACGGCCAACCAGGATGAGATCTCGCTCGGGCAGTCGATCCTCGACCTCAAGCTGCTGACCGTGATGTGCGTGCCACTGCGCGTGAAGAGCCGCATGATCGGCCTGCTCTACGTGGACAGCAGGGCCACGAACCGTGAGTTCACGGACCGCGACCTCACGCTCTTCAAGGCGCTCGCCGGTCAGGTCGCCGTCGCCGTGGACAACAGCAGGCTCTTGCAGCACTACGTGGACAAGCAGCGCATCGAGCAGGGGCTCGCCATGGCGCGCGACATCCAGCGCAGTCTTCTGCCGCGCGGCGGGATGCTCGTGGACGGTCTCGAGATCCACGGCGTGTCGGTTCCCTGCGAGGAGACGAGCGGGGACTACTTCGACTACATCCGTCGTTCCGACGGACGGCTCGGGCTCGTCGTCGGCGATGTCTCCGGCCACGGCATCGGCGCCGCGCTGCTGATGTCCACGGCGCGCGCGCTGCTGCGTTCGCTGACGGCGACGGATGCCGAACCGGCCGACATCATCACGCGTGTCAACGCGTTCCTCTCCGAGGACGTCGAGACGGGCCGCTTCATGACGCTCTTCTACGGAGAGGTCTCGCTGTCCGATCGCACCCTGACGTACGTGCGCGCCGGTCACAACGAGCCGATCATCTACCGCCGCGAGACTGACAGCTTCGAGGAACTGGCCGAGGGAGGCATCGCGCTGGGCGTGATCGACGACTTCCGGTTCGACCTCGACGGGCCCGTCTCGCTGCACCACGGCGACCTGCTGTTTCTGTACACTGACGGCATCGTGGAAGCGATGGACGCCCGCGGCGAGCCGTTCGGCGTCGAGCGCGTTCACACGGTTCTGCGCGCACACCGCGACGAATCGGCTCGCAACATCGTGGACTCCCTGCGCGTCGCCGTGCAGGCTCACATCGGAACCGACGAACGCCAGGACGATCTCACCCTCGTTCTGGCCAAGGCCATCTGAGGACTGCCATGGAGATCTTGAACTCGGACGACGAGGGCATCCGCATCCTGCGGCTCGTCGGCAACTTCGACACGACCGACGTGGAGACGTTTCACGCCCACGTCGAGGCGGCCATCGACGCGCAATACTTCCGCGTGCTCGTGGACGCGGACCAGATGCGGTTCATCAACTCGACGGCGCTCGGATCGTTGATCCGCGCCCAGAAGCGTGTGCAGCAATACGGTGGCGATCTCGCGATCTGCGCGCTGCCCAGTTTCGCGGCCGGCGTGTTCAAGACTCTCGGGCTGGATCGCAAGATCCGCTGTTTCGAGGCGGCGGACCAGGCGTCCGAGTACCTCGAGAGCGTCGGCGCCGAGGGCGTGGGCGTCGAGGGCGACCAGCAGGTCGGCTTCGTGTTCTCCAGTGACGCGCAGGTCGCCGTCGCGGGCGACGAGCCGCGCATGGGCACGATGAAGAACATCGGCGAGTACGGCATCCAATTCCAGTGGGAGAACCTGGACGATCTCGACGTGGACACGATGTTCGCCACGGGAGCCGTGCTCCAGTTGCGCTTCCGCCTGCCGCTCTATCACGAGTCGCACATGTTCGATGCCATCGCGATGGTCGTGAACGCCACCGTCACGGCGGGCAACAAGGTCACCGTGCAGACCAAGTTCACCAACCTGTCGGACGTCGAGCGCCGCGCCATCCAGCAGTTCGTCCGGGATCTGCGCTACCTCAAGGGCGAGCTCTCGGACTGACGCAGAGCGCAACCTGGGCCGCGCTGATCTGGGCCGCGCTGATCTGGGCTGTGTTGATCTGGGCCGTGCGGCCGGCGTCAGCCGCGTGCCGGCAGCGCCCGCTCGATCTCGGAGATGCACGCCGCGATGTGTTCGGCGTGCGTGCGCGCGCCGAGAACGCAGACGCGCAGCGTGAACGCGCCGCCGTCCTGCACCGGAACGTCCGGAATCGGGAGCGTCGTGCTGGAGAGGTACACACGCCTTCCGGCGTTGATCCGCGACAGGAACGCTGTGTTGCGGGCGTTCCAGTCCGCGAGCGTTTCTTCGTCGCGGCGCGTCAGGCGAAAGGCCACGGTGCTGAGGTGCGGCGGCGCAACGCACGCGAGCGGCGCGCCACGATCGATGAGCGCCGCCAGTTCCCTGTGGAACGTGTGCGCGAGGCGCAGTTTCTCGGCGAGTGCGTCGCGGAAGGCTGCCGCCCCGTGCAGCATGAGCGGTAGCCAGAGCCGCAGCCCGCGGAAACTGCGCGAGAGCTCCGGGCCGAGTTCCGTGGGACTCGGCGCCTCGCGAGAGCGATCAAGTGCGTCGAAGTCCTGCAGATACCCCGCGTTCGCCGTGTGCGCCCGGCGCAGCTTCGGCCCGTCGCGGACGAGCAGACAGCCCGTACCGAATGGCAGGAACAGCCCCTTGTGTGGGTCGAGGGCGATCGAGTCGGCGCGCTCCATGCCCGCGAGCAGCCGTCGCCCGTCCTCGCAGAGCACGAAGGCGCCGCCGTATGCCCCGTCCACGTGGAACCAGACCCCCTGCTCGGCGCAGACGGTCGCGAGGGCGTCCAGAGGGTCGAGCGCGCCGGTGTTCGTCGTGCCCGCCGAGGCCACGACGAGGAACGGTGTGCGCCCCGCGTCGCGATCCGCGGCAATGGCCGCGGCGAGATCCGTGGGGTCCATGCGGAAGGCCGCATCGACGGCCACACGGCGCACGTTCGCGGCGGGGATGCCGGCCAGGCGCAGGGCCTTGTCGATGCAGTGGTGCGCCTGCGACGAGCAGTAGGCGACCGCCGCCCGCAGGTCTCCGTTGTCGCCGACGAGCTCCTCCCGAGCCGTGACGACGGCTCCGAAGTTGGCCATCGAACTGCCCGAGAGGAGTACGCCGCCGGAGCGTTCGCCGTAGCCGCATTCTCGTCCCAGCCACGCGATCACGTCGGCCTCGAGCCGGCAGAGCGCCGGCGCCGCTGCCGCGAGCCCGGTGAAGCGGTTGAGGGATCCTGAGACGAGATCGGCGAGGGCCGACGCGAACAGGGCGGTGCCCGGCACGTAGGCCAGGTAGCCCGGCCCGGGCGGCACCAGGGACGCTCTCGCGGCCTGCCGCAACAGGTCGATGACGGCTTCGACGCCCCCGGGCAGGGGGGCCTCCGGGATGGGCAGCGAGACAGCGTCGGCGACGTCCAGGCCCGCGGCGCCGATGGTGCCGACGGCGGGGCCGCTCGCCAGCGCATCGATTTCGTCGAGCGCGAATCCCGAGAGCGCCCGCAACCACGACTCGTGCGTGGCGCGTGGCGGTTCGAGGGGATGCTCCGCGGCTCTCTGGGGATCGTTCATCGCGGCCACTCTACGTCGGCGCCGCGGCGTGGTCGCGGCGTGCCCGGGCGGCGCATGGCGATGGGCGCAAACCGGCCTTGACCGGCTTCCGAGCGAACCGTAGGTTGCGGGATGGGACCCGGCGCTTCGTCGGGCCGCCGTCGTCTCGCCTCGACGAGGAGCGTGGACGGCGCATTGAGGAGGCAAGGATGGGTGCGCTCACGCGTCGTTTCGGTTTTCTGCTCGCGATTCCCGCGCTTGCGATGCTCGCAACGTGCGGCGACGGCACCGGCGGCGACGGCGCGGAGATGGGCGTCGTGCGCATCGCCGTCTGTGGTCCGATGACGGGCTCCGCCGCGGCTTTCGGCGAGATGATCAAGAACGCCGCGAAGCTGAAGGAGAAGGAGGTCAACGACGCTGGAGGCATCACTGTCGGTGGCAAGAAGATGAGGGTCGAGGCCGTCATCTTCGACGACAAGGGCGATACGACCGAAGCCACGAACGTGGCGCGCAAGGTGGCGTCCGACGACGATCTCGTGCTCGTGATCGGGCACTTCAACTCGACGTGTTCACTCGCGGCGAAGGAAGAGTACAACCGCGTCGGCATCGTCCAGTTCTCGCCCGGATCGACCAACGTGAACGTCTGCCGCGGTGGGCCGTTCACCTTCCGCAACCTCTACCGCGACGACTACCAGGGCGAACAGATCGCGCAGTACCTGCAGGGCGTCCTCTCCGTGAAGAACGTGGCCGTCGTCTACGACAACGACGACTACGGCAAGGGCCTCATGCAGGCGTTCAAGGGCCGCGCCGACGAACTGGGCCTCGACGTGGTCGCGACGGTGTCCTATCTGCGTGAACGCACGCAGGACTTCAAGCCGCTCGTGCAGCAGGCCAAGGACGCCGGCGCGAGCGCGATCTTCGTGGCCGGGCTCTACAACGAGGCGGCGCTCATCGCGAAGGCCGCGCGCCAGGATCTCGGCATGGACGTGCCGATCATCGGCGGTGACGGGGTCATGAGCCCGACGTTCATCAAGAACGCGGGACGGGCCGCCGAGGGCGTCATGGTGACGACGCCGTTCCTCTTCAACACCGGCGCGGACAGCCCTGCGGCGACGGCCTTCCTCGAGACGTTCAAGACCGCCTACGGCAAGGAGCCCGACACCTGGGCGGCTCTGACCTACGACGCCATGGGCATGGCGCTCGCCGCGATCGAGAAGGTCGGGACGGGACGGCAGGACGTTCGCGACACGCTCGCCGCCGCGCGGAACGAGGCGTCCGGCTACGCCGGCGTCACCGGCGTCACGTACTTTGACGAGGAGGGCGACTGCTACTCAAAGCCGGTGTACGTGGCGGTCGTCAAGGACGGCGAGTTCGTCCCGGCCGAGAAGCAGATGCAGTGAGCGGGCCCGAGGCGCGCCGATCGCTGCACACCGCATGTCGAGTCTGTTGACTCCCGAGAACCTCGTCAACGCACTGTCGCTGGGCGCCCTCTACGCGCTCATCGCCGTGGGCTACACGATGGTCTACGGCATCATCAAGCTCATCAACTTCGCGCACGGTGAGATCTTCATGCTGGGCGCGTTCTGGGCGCTCATGCTGGTCGGCGCCGAGCAGGCCACGGGCATCAACCTGTTCGTTGCGATCGTTCCCGCCATGCTGCTGTGCGCGGCGGTCGGCATGTCGATCGACTGGACGGCGTATCTGTCCCTGCGCCGCCGCCTGCCGCTCGCGGACTGGATGAGCGTCGCTCTGCTCGCCATCCTCGGACTCGGCGCCATCGCCTACAAGCTGACCGGCGACACGACCCATACCTGGCACTCCGAGACGGCACACGGCGTGCTGCGCTGGGCCGTCATCGCCCTGGTGCCGGTGACGATGCTCGCACTCTCGATCGGCGAGAAGGGAGGCCTCCTCGGCCGCTCCCTCGGCCGCGTCACGTCCGATCGCCTGAGTGCGCTCATCACCGCCATCGGCATGAGCCTCATCCTACAGACGCTGGCGCAACTGATCTGGGGCGCGGACTATCGCGCGTTTCCGGAGGACGCCATCCCGGCCTTCATGAACGAGCGCGTCGGCGCGTTCGACGTCGTCGGACTGCCGGTGCTCGGCAAGGAACTCGCAATCTGGGTGACGGCGCTGGCGATGATGGTCGCTCTCAACCTGCTCGTGACGCGCACCAAGATCGGGACGGCCATGCGCGCCTGCTCGATGGACCAGGAGACGGCCGCGCTCATGGGCATCTCCGTCGATCGTGTGATCGCGTTCACGTTCGTCGTCGGTTCGGCGATGGCGGCCGTCGCGGGCATCCTCTACGCCGTCAAGGTGGGCGGGAACATCTCCTTCCGGATGGGCTACTACCCCGGCCTCCTGGCGTTCGCGGCGGCGGTCCTGGGGGGCATCGGCAACGTGCGCGGTGCGATGCTCGGGGGCGTGCTCATCGGGTTCGTGCAGGGCTTCACCGGAGGCGCGTTCTCGGTGCCGTTCGCGGTGATGATCCTGGTCCTGCTCGTGCTGCCGCGCGGCATCCTCGGCGAACCGCAGGCGACGCGCGCATGAACGGCGGATGCCCACACCGGCCGCCGCACGGCCCCGGGCTTCGCCCGCCTGCTCCCGGAACGAGCTACGTGTCGCGCACCGACGCCGTGTTCGGCGCCCTGGCGCTGCTCGCGGCGATCGTGTTCCCATGGCTCGCGGGCTTCCGCGGCACGCTGCCGAACGTCGCCCTCTACGTCGGCATCTACATGATCCTGGCGCTGGGTCTCAACGTCGTCGTCGGCTTCACCGGTCTGCTCGACCTCGGTTACGTGGCGTTCCTCGCGCTGGGCGCGATCGTGACCGCGCTCCTGCTCAGCCTGACGCGCACGGAGAGCGGCATCGACTGGGCCATCGGTGTCTCGCACGACGTCGTCGGCGAGCCACTGCTTGGATTCGACGGCGCGATCCTGATCATTCTGCTCGCCGCCGGACTCGCGTGTGCGCTGCTCGGCGTGCTGCGCGGCATCCCGACGCTGCGCGTGCGGGGGGACTACTACGCCATCGTCACGCTCGGTATCGCCGAGATCCTCTACGAGACCGCGCTCTGGGACGACACCAACCTCCTGAACTTCACGCGCGTCACGGGCGGGGCGTTCGGCATCAAGCTGCCCTCGTCGCACGTGCCGCACCTGTTCGGGCAGAAGCTGTACTACGACCAGCCCGTCTTCTATTACCTCGTCCTCGCGCTCGTCGTCTCCGCGTTCCTGCTCACGCACCATCTCAATCGCTCGCGCGTGGGACGCGCGATGGCAGCCATCCGGCTCGACGAGACGGCGGCGCGCGCGTGCGGTGTGGACGTTTCGCGCCACAAGCTGATCGCCTTCGCCGTGTCGGGCTTCGTCGGCGGCATCGGCGGCGGCCTCTATACGCTCTGGAGCGGCACCGTGGCCGTCAAGGGACTCGACGTCTGGCAGTCGATCCTGATCCTCTGCGGCGTCGTCCTCGGTGGCATGGGGAGTATCCGCGGGACGGCCGTCGGCATCGCCGGACTGATGTGCCTCGGGGAACTGCTCCGCGAGGACTTCGGCGGCGTGAGCGTGCCGCCCGAGGCGCGGTTCCTGATCTACGGGCTCTTGCTGATCATCGTGATGCGCTTCCGTCCGCAGGGACTGCTCCCACCCGTGCGCCGCAGCCGCGCGGTCACGGACGCCGAGCACGCGGCGCTCACGACCGGGCACGCGCGGCTCTACGACCTCCGCGCGCCCGCCGGGGCGGCGGCCGCCGCTGGGGCTGACGCGGTCGAGGGCACCTGATGAGCGACTCGTACGTCGTCCTCGAGACATCGCGGCTGCGCAAGGACTTCGGCGGCGTGTGCGCCGTCAAGGACGTGGACATGGAGGTCACGAGCGGCACGATCACGGCGCTGATCGGGCCCAACGGAGCCGGCAAGACCACGGTCTTCAACCTGGTCACCGGTAACTACGACGCCACCGCCGGGAGCGTGCGCTTCACCGACGCCGCGGGGGCCACGCACGATCTGCTCGGGCGGCGCCCCGATCGCATCGCGCGGCTGGGCATCGCACGGACGTTCCAGAACATCCGACTGTTCGGCGAGGTGCCGACGCTCGACAACGTGAAGCTCGGTCTGCACTCGCGAACGCGGCGTGGAGCACTTGCGGCGCTACTCCGCTTTCCGGCCGCGGCCGAGGAGCGTGACGTCCACGACGCAGCGTACCGCTATCTCGACTTCGTGGGGCTCGCCGGCAAGTCCCACGAGCTCGCCCGCAATCTCCCGTACGGCGAGCAGCGGCGGCTCGAGATCGCGCGGGCGCTGGCCCTCGCCCCCAACCTGCTGCTGCTCGACGAGCCCGCGGCCGGCATGAACCCGCAGGAGACCGAGGATCTGATGGCGCTCATCCGCCGCATCCGCGACCTCGGCACGACGGTGCTGCTCATCGAGCACGACATGCGCCTGGTGATGGGCATCTCGGACCGTGTCGTCGTGCTCGACCACGGCGAGGTCATCGCCCGCGGTGTTCCAGGCGACGTGAAGAACGCCCCCGATGTCATCCGCGCCTATCTCGGAGACGAGGCGATCTGATGCTGGTGCTCGACGACGTCCATGTCCACTACGGCAAGATCCACGCGCTCAAGGGCGTCTCGATCGAGGTGCGCGAGGGCGAGATCGTCACGATCATCGGAGCCAACGGCGCCGGCAAGAGCACGACGCTCCAGACGGTCTCCGGACTGCTGCGCCCGTCCTCCGGCACGATCACGTACGCCGGACAGCGCATCGACGCCATGGCGCCCTCGGACATCGTCGCGCTGGGACTCTGCCACACGCCGGAGGGGCGGCGCATCTTCCCGGAACTCACGGTGGACGAGAACCTGTCGATGGGCGCGTATCTGCGCCGTGACCGCGCGGCCATCGAGGCCGATCGGGGGCGGGCGTTCGAATTGTTCCCGATCCTGGCCGAACGCCGCACGCAGCACGGCGGCACGCTCTCGGGCGGCGAGCAGCAGATGCTGGCGATCGCGCGTTCGTTGATGTCGCGCCCCAAGCTGCTCATGCTCGACGAGCCGTCGCTCGGCCTCGCGCCGATCATCGTGCAGCAGATCTTCCAGACCATCGCGCGCCTCAACCAGGACGAGGGGCTGACCATCCTGCTCGTCGAACAGAACGCCGCCCTCGCGCTGCGCACGGCGCACCGCGGCTACGTCTACGAGACGGGCCGGGTGACGATGGAGGACGCCGCGTCCGCGCTGGCGGCCGACGAGCAGGTGCGCGCGGCCTATCTGGGCAGCATATGACGGGCCTCGGCAGTACGTGACGGGCGCGTCGCGGCCGTCTCTCGCCGTTGCCGCGGGCAGCCGGCTACGAGATCAGTTCCTCGACGTAGCGGCGCCCCTTGTCCGTCAGGTGCGCGGTCTCGCGCAACTCCCCGGGCGCGAGCATCCGCGAGCGGCTGATGTGCTTGAGCAGGTGCGGCTTGACGCGCACGTCGCGGAAGTCGTCGTGGGCGTGGAGCGTCGTGGCGACATCGCGGAACGCGACGTCGCCACGGCTGCCCCCGTGCCCCCAGACCGCCACGAGGACGGCGTCCTTCTCCGCCCGGCGTCCGCCGGCCTCCGCGAGGTCGTCGAGGATCTCATCGATGTCCGGCGGCTCGTCCGTACCAGAGTGGCGCGGCGCGTCTGTGGCCGCCTTGCCGGTCGTCGCCTCGTGAGGGCGCGGCGCGGGACACTTCGTCCGCGGCGCGGCGTCCGTGCCGCGGCGCCCATCTCCGTCGGATGACTCTCCGTCGGACGGATTCCGGTCGCACGAGTCCCCGTCGGACCGCTCGTCGGCCTCCGGCCCGCCGAAGATCGGCCGCAGGTGTTCGTTCCACACCGCCGGCGTGCCGGCGAACTCCATGTCGTACTCCGCCATGCGGATGCGGGCTCGCATTCCTGTCTCCCGAGCCGTGCCCTTCGTCCCCGGAACACTTCATTGTGCCCGAACTCGGCCACCGAGGCAACCGCATCCGCCGGGATCCCGCGGGTACCGTGACAGGCTGCTACGCGACGATCTGCGCCGGGTCCTCTTCGTCGCGCCATGCGGCGAGTCCGCCGCGCAGGTTCCACGTCCGCTCGACCCCGGCCGCGCGCAGCATCTCGACGGCGCGCTCGGCGCGCGGGCCGACGCGGCAGTAGAGCACGATGTCGCGGTCGCGGGGGATCTCCGCGAGCCGGAGCTGGATGTCGCCGAGCGCGATGTGCAGCGCGCCCGGCAGCGCGCCCACGCCGTGCTCCCAGGCCTCGCGCACGTCGAGCAGCAGCGGCGGATCGTCGCCGGTGAGGCGCTGGGCGAGATCCGCGGGTGTGACCGACGGGCCGCCGCCTCCGCCACTTTCGCCCGCGGCGTCGGCGCAGGCCACGCCGCCGGTCTCCACGGCGTCGGTGATGGTGGCGTTCTCGCCGCACGCCGGGCAGGAGGGATCGCGGCGCAGGCGAACCTCGCGGAAGTGAGCGTCCAGGGCATCGACGAGTAGCAGCCGGCCGAGCAGCGTGCGACCGCGACCGAGCAGCACCTTGAGCGCTTCGGCGGCCTGGATCGTGCCGATCAGGCCGGGCAGTACGCCGAGCACGCCCGCCTGCGCGCAGTTGGGGACCAGCGCGTCCGGCGGCGGCTCCGGGAACAGGCAGCGGTAGCAGGGGCCCTCGGGCGGATGGAAGACGGCGACCTGGCCGTCGAAGCGGAAGATGCTGCCGTAGACGTATGGCCTGCCCTCGAGCACGCATGCGTCGCTCACGAGGTAGCGCGTCGTGAAGTTGTCGCTGCCGTCCAGCACGACGTCGGCGCTGCGCACGAGGTGCCGCACGTTGGCGGACGAGACGCGGTCCGCGACCGGCTCGATCGCCACGTGCGGATTCAGGTCCCGCAACCTCTCGGCAGCCACGACCACCTTCTCGCGGCCGACGTCGCCACTGCCGAAGAGGATCTGGCGCTGGAGGTTGCTCTCGTCCACGACGTCGAAATCGGCGAGCGTGATGCGGCCCACGCCGGCGGCGGCGAGGTACAGCGCGATGGGACACCCCAGCCCGCCGGCGCCGACGACGAGCACCGCCGAGCCCTTGAGCCGTCGCTGGCCGTCCTCGCCGACCTCCGGGAGCGTCAGGTGACGTCCGTAGCGGCGGTACTCGTCGGGTTCGAGGGGCGGCGGCTTGCGGGTCATGGGCGTCATCTCGCATCGCGCGATCACTGGTATCATCGCCGAGATGCGCATGATCCTGCCCGCTCTGCCCGCCCGCGCCGCGCCGCGCGTCCTCCGTCGCGGCGTGCGCTTCGCGCGCGTCGCCGTGCGGCATGCCGTGCTCGGTGGCGCAGTGGGTGGCGTGCTGGTCGGCGTACTGGGCGGTTGCACGCGAGGCGGCCTGGAGTCTCCCGAGGCGGTGTTCCAACGCGTCCAGGAACTCAACGCCAGCGGCGACGTGCGCAAGATCTGGGACCTCTTCACGGACGAGGAGCGCCGCCGCCAGGGTCAGGCGTATGCCGAGTACAAGAAGTTCCTCGTGGCCAACCCGCTGCCGCTCAATCGCCAGAAATGCATCGACAACTTCCGCGTCGAGCCCGAGCAGCTGGCGCTCATGACCGACATCGAGATCTTCGAGAGCGTGGTCGGTGAGCCCTCGCGGCGCACGTGGCTCGAGGGCGCCGAGATCATCGACGTCGAGTCCGCCCCCGACATCGAGAACGGCAAGCGCGTGCGCTGGAAGACCGCCCAAGGCCTGCGCAGCACGATGCTCACGCAGTACGTGGACGGCGGTTGGTACCTGATCACCCTGCGCGAATGACGACTGCGATGACAGCGAGTGTGCGCCTTGCGCCCCTGCGGCGCTGGTGGCTGGTGCTCGCGCTCGTCCCGGTGCTGCTTTCCTGCGGTGGCGGCCGTGGCAGCGCCGAGGACGCGTATCTGTCGCTGCGATCCGCGTTGCGGACGGCTGCGATGGCGCGCGTGCTCGAGCTCCACGACGCGGAGTCCCAGGCCTACTTCCGCCAGCGTGTGCGCACGGTGCGCGCACGCGTCGCCGAGGGCGAGCCCGTCGCGCAGGTCCTCGCCGGCGACGCCGCGTTGCCCGCTGATTACCTGGACGGCACGCTCGACGAGGCTGCTGCACGCATTCTCGTGCGCGCGGCGCAGCTCGCGCCGCTCTGGCGCTGGATCGTCGACGGCACGATCATCGCCGCCGCGACGGAAGACGGACCCGGCGGCCGCGCTCGCGCGACGTTGCGCGTGCGGGCGGTCGATGGCACCGAGCAGGACCTCTACTTCGTGCGCGAGGAGAGCGGGGGGGCGCTGGACGCCTTCCGCCACTTCCAGGAGTCGCTGCCGGCGCCCCCCCGATAGACGCAGCCTTGGGACGCAGCCGGGCGCCGCCGCGGCGCTGCCGCTACTTCTTCCGGCGCTCCCTCTGCTCCGCGATGATCACTTCCTGCAGGCTGCGCGGCACGGGCACGTACTCGCTCGGCTCCATCGAGAACGTCGCGCGACCCTGCGTGAGCGAGCGCAGCGACGTCGAGTACTGGAACGTCTCGGCGATGGGCACCTTGCCGCGCACGATACGGATGTCGCCGGGCCCCTGCGCGATCTCGTCAATGTGCATGCGGCGGCTGTTCAGGTCGCCGATGACCGCGCCGACGAACTCGTCGGGCGTCTGCACCTCGACCTTCATGAGCGGTTCGAGGATCGTGACACCGCCCTTCTCCATCGCCCCGCGGATGGCCAGGCGGCCGGCGGCGCGGAAGGCGAGCTCGCTGGAGTCCACGTCGTGCGACTTGCCATCGAGGAGCGCCGCCTTGATGCCGACGATCGGCAGCCGCAGGTCGCCGCCGTCCTCGCAGTACTTGCGGATGCCGTCCTCGACGGCGGGGATGTACTCCTTCGGCACCGAGCCACCGACGATCTTGCTCTCGAACTCGAATGGCGCGCTCTCGGGGTCGGACCGGAAGCTCACCTTGACGACGCCGTACTGGCCGCTGCCGCCCGTCTGCTTGACGTGCTTGCCGAGGACCTCGACGGGCCTGGCGAGCGTCTGGCGGTAGGCGACGCGCGGACGCCCGGTGGTGACCGGCACCTTGAACTCGCGCGCCAGACGGCTGGCGATGATCTCGAGGTGCAATTCGCCCATGCCGGCGATGATCGTCTCCTCGGTCTCCTCGTCGGTGTAGCGGCGGAAGGTCGGGTCCTCCTTGGCCAGCCGCGCCAGCGCCTCGCCGAGTTTGTCGCGGTCGCCGCGGTTCTGCGGCGCGATCGACATCGAGATCACCGTCTCGGGGAACTCCATGCTCTCGAGGAGGATGGGGTGCGCCTTCTCGGCCAGCGTATCGCCGGTGATCGAGTGCTTGAGGCCGATCACGGCACAGATGTCGCCCGCGCGGATCTGGTCCATCGCCTCGCGGTTGTCCGCGTGCATGCGCAGGAGCCGTCCGATGCGCTCCTTCCTGCCGGTGCGCACGTTCATGACCTCGTCGCCGCGCTTGAGGATGCCGGAGTACACGCGCACGAACGTGAGGTCGCCGTTGGGATCACTCACCGTCTTGAACGCCAGACCGCAGAAAGGCTCGTTCTGGTCGTGCCTGCGGACCACTTCGGTGTCGTCCTTGGGGCCCGCCGTGCCCGTGAGCGGCGCGAGGTCGTGGGGCGACGGCAGGTAGTCGCAGATCGCGTCGAGCAGAGACCGCACGCCGCGATTCTTGAGGGCCGAGCCGCTGAGGACGGGGTGCATCGCGCAGCGCAGCGTGCCCTGACGGATGGCGTGACGGATCTCGTCACGCGTGACGTGGCCGCCCTCGAGGTAGGTCTCCATGAGCGCGTCGGAGTAGTCGGCGATCTCCTCGATCATCGCGATACGGGCGCGCTGGGCATCCTCGCGGATCTCCTGCGGGACCTGGCTGAGGTCCTTGGTGCGGATCGGGTCGTCGCCCTCCTGCGACAGGATGACCTCCATCTCGACGAGGTCGATGGCGCCCTTCACTTCCTGCCCGTCCATGATCGGGATCTGGATCGGGACGGCCTTGGCGCCGAGGCGCGTGCGGATGCTCTCGACACAGCCCCAGAAGTCGGCGCCGGCGCGGTCCATCTTGTTGACGAAGCAGATGCGCGGGACCGCGTAGCGCGTCGCCTGGCGCCAGACCGTCTCGGACTGCGCCGCGACCCCCGAGACGGCGTCGAACACCGCCACGGCGCCGTCGAGGACGCGCAGCGAGCGCTCGACCTCGGCCGTGAAGTCCACGTGTCCCGGCGTGTCGATCAGGCTGAGCTTCTTGCCCTTCCACTCACAGAACGTCGCGGCGGACGTGATCGTGATGCCGCGCTCCTTCTCGTCGTCCATGTAGTCCATGGTCGCGCCGCCGTCGTGCACCTCCTGCGTCTTGCGAATGACGCCGGTGTAGTAGAGGATGCGCTCGGACACCGTCGTCTTCCCGGCGTCGATGTGGGCCATGATGCCGAAGTTGCGGCGGGCGGCGAGGTCGGCGACTTGATGGGCGTGAACCTTGGGATCCATGGTGCGTCTCCGGGGGGCGCGGCCCCCAAGCTGGAGGATGGGGCGGTAGCGAGCGGCGCGATGGCGGGAACGGGAGGGGGGGAGTGGGCGAGATTCGCCGGTCCGTGAGGGGCAACCCCCCACGACACCACGTCCGGGCTCATGCGTCAACTTCGCGGCGACGCCGCTTGGACAAGGCGATGTCGAGGACCTCGTCGGCGTGACTGACGGCGTGGATCGTCAGCTTGCGGCGGACCTCGGCCAGGAAGTCGGGCGGACCGAGCAGTGGTTCGACGTCGGTGGCGCGCACGCGCTTCATCGCGGGCAGCCCGGAGGCAGCCGCGAACGCCAGCTTGCGGAAGACGGCCTGGACGCGGCGCGCCAGCCCGCGCACGCCGGCCTCCAACGTGTACTGCCGGATGATCAGCCGCAGGTTGCGCTCGTTGCGCACGAGGATCTGCGAGGCGCCGAAGGGGAACACGATCTGCGAGACGGAACCATGAGACGAGCCCGCTGCATCCGGGGACGCAGCGGGCCCGTGGAGCGTGCGCGCATCGGGTCAGCCCGCGGCGACGGCTCCGAGAACCTCGAGCGTGGTGACGATCCCGACGAACTTGTTGCCGTCCTGCACGAGCAGACGGTGGACGCGGTTGCCGGTCATCGCGGCGGCGACCTCGGGGAGCGAAGAGTCGGCGCCGACGGCGAAGATCTCGGCGGTCATCAGCGTCTCTGCCGTCTCCTCGCCTTCCTCCGGGAGCGAGAACGCCTCGAAGTCCTCGTCGTCCATATCCTCGAGGGAGAGGTGGTAGTAGCCGTGGCCGCGGCGCGGACGGGCGTCGGGATCCTCGGCATAGCGCTCGATGAGGTCCTTCACGGAGACGACGCCGACGACGTGTCCGGCCTCGTCCACGACCGGCATCCCGCTGATGCGGTTCTCCACGAGGAGCCGCTCGACCTCGGAGAGGGGTGCGGCGTACGAACACGTGACGACGTCGGTCAGCATGACGTCGCGGGCGGTCTTCTCGCTCCAGGGCTTGTCGTCGCTCATGGGAACACGCTACTCCTGTTCTCGGTCGGGCGTCGTGACCGGAGTCACAACCCTTGCGCGGCTCATCCGTGCGCCCGCGACGTGCGCGGCGCAGCCGCCATCCAACGGTGCCGAGCGATCCACGTCACGGATTCCACGGCCGTGGGGAGCGATCCGTCGCGCGCGTCAGAAGGTGTTGACAAAAGAAAAGGAGCGTCGGCTTGTTCGTGGAGCCTGCCGGCAAGGCGCGGTCGTGAACGTGACTCCCCTGCCGCGGTCATCGAGCGAGCGCAACGCCGTCCGGCGGGCTCCACGGACGAGCGGGGCTGCGGCGCGCAACTTGCACCGCTGGACGCTGCGACGATCCCAGGCTCAGATCCGCGCAAGTCGCGTGACCGGCGCCGCGTTCCTCTTGTCAACACCTTCTCACGGGCGCGACACGTCGAACGGCGCCGACGTGTCGCAGTAGGCCGCGCCGCCGAGCCGGCCGACCGCCGCGAGCGCCGCCGGGTCCGGGAGACCGTCCACCAGTACGTCGTCCCGCAGGTGGTAGCGCACGACCTCGAGCAGGAACACGTCGTTCGGGCCGTCGCCGATCTCCATGTGGCGCTCGAGCCTGGTCTCCAGGGCGATCGCCGCGTCGGCGACCCGCGGCGGCCGCACGTCGGTGCTCGCGGTCTTGGTGAGACCCGCCAGCTCGAACTCATCGATCCCGTGATCGACGTCGGCGGAGGTCGCGACCATCTTCTCGGCCAGCGGCCGGTCGCAGATGTGCACCACCGCCTCGCGGGAGACGAGCAGGTTGCGCGCCGTGTCCTTGCGCGCGCCGCGGCGGCGGCCGACGCTGACCATGACGATCGGCGGCGCCGTCGTCACGCCGCCGAAGAAGCTGAATGGCGCCAGATTGACGCGTTGCCCGAGGTCCATGGTGCTCACCCACGCGATGGGGCGCGGTACGAGACACGCGATGAGCAGCCGGTAGGCGTCCCGGCCCTTGACGTCGCTGGCCACGATTTCCATGCCGGGGATCGTACGTGACGCGGCGCGGACGGGGACGTGATCCCGGAGTGACGGGTGGGTGATGTCGCCGTGAGAGCGTGCAGGCACTCTCGTGCTCCTCGGAGGTGACCCGTGCGCGACATCGTTCAGCCGAAACCGATTCGGAAACTACTGATCGTTCCCGTCTTCCTGGGGCTCGTCGGATGTGCCGGTACTTCCGGGACACCGGATCGACGCGACCGGATCGATCCCCTGTTCCGCGTCGCCACTCTCCCGGCGGCGGCGGAGCGTCGCGAAGCCGCAATGGCCGTGAGCGCTCGCGGTGCGCAGGCGTTCGGCATCGAGACGCGGCTCGTGGGCGCGAAGGGGGATGTGCTGATGGCGCCACGCATCACCGTGTACGCGCGCCGGCGAGCGAACGTCACGGTGATCAACCAGACTGCCTACGTCGAGAACTTCGAGATCGAACTCAGCGGCGACGACTACCTCGTCGATCCGATCGTGGGCATGCTGCAGAGTGGCGTCGTGCTGGAGGTGTGCGTCGCTGCGGATGGCGACGCCGCCGTCCTCTCGTACCGGGCGCGTGTCTCGGAGCTCCTGCGGCCCATCCCGACTCGCAACCTGGTGATCTCGACCCGGGAACCGGTGACGGTTCAGCTCCCGAAGAGGACGTCGAGCGAAGTCGCCGGTGTGCGGCGCGTGACGCCGGGATCGTGGACGCGCCTGGCGGTGCTCGGCAGCGACGAGGGAGCCGTGGCGTTGCACGTGCGCGTGGTCCCCGCGGACGTGGTCGTCCCCGACTTCGAGGACCGTTCCCGGGAGATGTTCCTGGGCGTGGACGCGGCGGACGTGCAGGACTTCGCGGTGGACGGAGGCGCGGAGTTCGCGCTGCGGGACTGGCTCGCGACGGCCGGCGAGGACCTGCGCGTCCAGGTCGATGCTATCGTCCTGGACGCCGAGGCTCCCCTCGGCGAGGTGCTGGACGCGGCTCTCGGGCAGCGCTACGGGCTGGCCGCTGCGCGGCTCCTGCGTGGCATGTCGCTGACGTCGCGCCATGTGCCGGGTGCCACGATGCGGATGTCGCTCGACGAGGCCTACGTCGCCGACTACGAGCAGGAGTGGGACCTGCCGATCGCCGAGCCGCGGATCGAGACCCTGCGATCGGGGATCTCCGCGACGTTCGTCGATGGCGGTCAGATGGAGATCAGTTGGGTGACCGTGCCGACGTGGGGTGTCTTCACGACGCAGCTCGCAAGCGGCCTGCCGGTCACGATTGACCTGCCCGAAGTGCGCCGCCACGCCCGGACGATGCGCGCCGAGCCGGGCAGTTGGCTCGTGACGCTCGCGCACACGCCCGAGGGGGGCACACTCGCGATGCTGGTGAGCATCGGCAAGGCTCAGAAGGTGTTGACAAAAGGAACGCGGCGCCGGTCACGCGACTTGCGCGGATCTGAGCCTGGGATTGTCGCAGCGTCCAGCGGCGCAAGTCGCGCGCCGCAGTTCCGCTCGTCCACGGTGCCCGCCCGCCTCATGGCGAGAGCCTCGCCGCAGCCCATCGGACGTCCGGGTCCTCGTGGACGGAGAGCTGTGGCAGCCACGGCTCGAACTCGCCCGGCGCCCGCCGATCAGGAGCGCGAGGTAGCCGCGGCAGGCGGCGTCCACGTGCGCGTCCGTGCGCCACTGCGATGTGTCGCGAACGCCGCCGAGGACCTCCTCGATGACGGACGTGGCGAGCACCGCGTACTGGCCGTCGAGCGCTCGGCGCAGAGGCTCCACACCGGCTGCGCCGATGGCGCCCACGGCGAACGACGCGTGGGAGTCCTGGTCGCGTGCTTCGAAGACGAGACGAGGAAGCGCAGCCTTCGCACGCGGTCCCATCATCGCCAGTGGCCACGCCACGTCGTGACCCTGCGCGAGCAACTGGAGCAGTCGCGGAAGCGCGGCAGTCGAATCCCGGCAGAGGTCGGCGAGCACGAAGACGCCGATCTGGTGCTTCTCCACGGACATCAGCAGGCGCGGAATGTCCTGCCGGTCGATGGCCTTCGCGCGCTCGAGCGCACGGAAGGCACACGAGGCGCTCGAGCGGCTCTCGTCGGACAGGACGATCGACCAGAGCCGCAGCGCCATGTCGTCGCCGGCGCGTGCCGTGTCGCAGCCCACGGCCGCGAGCACGTCGGAGACCTCGAACGGCTCGACGTTCTCCAGCAGACGCGCCGCGTCCGCTGCGGGGAGGTCGCCGACCACGACGAGCGCCGCGGCCACCTCCCGGCGCTCGTTGAGGCTGCTCTCCGGCAGTGCGCGGGACGGCGCGTCACCGCGAGGTGACCGGCGTGACGAACGCGTAGCCCGCCATCCGGCGTGCCCGGCAGCCGCAGCGCTCCTGCCGAGAGTGTCACCCGGGCCGTCGATGCCGCGCCGAGTTCAGCGCCGAGTGGCGATCCAGACGCAGGCCACCAGGAAGCTGCGGCCGGACTCGTCCGTCGCCAGGTAGGACGTGCCCGCGCGGGCGCGCTCGGCGAACGAGGTGGCCAGCTCGCCGTTCTCGCCGACGGCGAGGAAGCGCCGTTTCCAGGCCGAGAGCGACAGGCGGAAGTGCGCGCCGAGTTCGCGCAGATTGCGCGGGTGGGGCAGCGAGTGCTGGAAGAGCACGAGCCGCGAGCCGCGCGCCATGCATGCCGCCGCCTGCGCGAAGAACGGCCGCAGCAGCGCGTCACCTTCGTCCCCGCCGTCCTCGGACAGCGGCAGCACGCCGCGGGCGGGAGCCGGCTTGTGGGGCAGGTTGGCGGCGACGATGTCGGGAGCGCGTTCGCGTTGCGGGACCGCCGTGAGCAGCGAGCCTGCGTAGACCCGGATCACGGCGCCCGCGGCGGCCGCGTTGGCGCTCGCCAGCGCGAGGGCGTCCGGATCGATGTCGGTGGCGAGAACGTGCCGCGCCCCGAGTGAGCACGCGGAGAGGGCGAGCATGCCGCTGCCGGTTCCGATGTCCCAGAACGTGCTGCCGGGCGCGATCAGGCCGCGGCGCGCCATCTCCATGGCCATCGAGACCGTGGCGTGGTCCGAGCGGATGGTGCCGCGCCGCCGCTCCACGACCGGCGGCAGGCCGGGAACGACGAAATCGCGGCTGTCGTCCGGCGCCTCGTCTGCTGCGCCGCAGTGGTCCGGGTGGGCGCAGAACGCGTCGTCCACGACGAACGGCACGCCGTGACGCCGCAGGTGGTCGAGGTAGGCCTCGAGCGGTGCGAGCGTGGGCGGGTGTGGCCTGGCACCCATCACAGACGGTCGTACTTCGCCGCGTTGCCGCGCGCCTTCTCGACGGGGTACTTGACGGCGTTGCGCGCGAGCTTGTCATGGGCCGCCGCGACGAGGTCCACGCCGAGCGTGTCGGCGCAGGACACCAGCAGGATCAGCACGTCGGCCATCTCGTCGCCGACCGCGCGCCGTCCCGCGTCGTCGGCGACGTGCGCCGCGGCGGCGCGGGCGTCCTTCCACTGGAACTGCTCGAGGAGCTCCGCGGCCTCGATCGCGATCGACACGGCGAGGTCCTTCGGATTGTGGAACTGCGCCCAGTCGCGTTCGTCACGGAACCGGCGGACGGCCGTGACCAGCCCGTCGAAACCCGCTTCGCGGTCCGTTTTCATCGCCTCTCCCCTTGCTCTCAGCGCGTTCAATTCGTTGCTGCGCGCGCCACGCAGCCGAGCATCCACGAACCGCGGCGCGTGCCCAGAACCCGATTGCTCCGGAGACTCAACGCCATGTCCGCAGAACCGACATGCGTCACTGCACGCCACTTCGACTACATCCGGGAGCGTACGGTTCCCGAAGATTCCTTCCTCGCCGATCTCAAGGCGGCGGCGCTCGTGGCGCACATCCCGCCGATCTGGATCTCGCCCGAGCAGGCGGCGTTCATGCGCATCCTGTTGCGGGCGTGTGCCGCGAAGGAGGTGCTCGAGGTCGGCACGCTCGCCGGCTACAGCGCCATCGCCATGGCGCGCGCGCTGCCGCCGGGCGGTCGCGTGCGCACCATCGAGTTGCTCGACGCACATGCCGACTTTGCCGAGGAGTGGGTGGGCCGCAGCGACGTCGCGGGCCGCGTCGACGTGCTGCGTGGTGACGGCGCAGACGTGCTGCCGACGCTCGGGACCGACTCGGCCGACGCCTGCTTCCTGGACGCCGACAAGGCCGGCTACCCGCTCTACCTGCAAGAGTGCCTGCGGATCGTGCGACCCGGCGGGCTGTTCCTCATCGACAACGCGTTCGCCTTCGGGCAGCTCTTCGACGAGAACCCGACCGATCCCGAGGTGCCCGCCGTGCGGGCGTTCAACGAGCACATGGCGCAGGTGCCGGCGCTCGAGAGCGTGATCGTGCCGGTCGGTGACGGTCTGTGGGTGGGCGTCTCGGTCCCCGAGCGTCTCCTCGCGGGGAACGGCTGATCGTATTCGGAGAACCGCGACGCCCCTTCGGCGGTTGCGCCTGGATCGGGCGCGCTCTGCGGGGGGCCGGCACCGGGCTTGCTCGGCGGCGCGTGACCCTGCCCCTGACAATGGCGTCATGCCACGGAGGAGAATCATGAAACGGATCATCTCGCTGCTCGCGCTGCTCGCTCTCGGCGCGGCCCTGCCCGGCTGCGTGTTCGCCGTCGGCTCGAAGCACGAGGCGTAGCGCATGGACCGCATCGACGAGGTCATGCGCACGACGCCGCGCAACTGAACACCTTCTCAGAAGGTGCGGACAAGAGAAACGCGGGGGCGGCGCGCGATTCACGGGCGCAGACGCAATGGCGCACGGCCGGGGGCGAGGAGAATGGCTCCCATGCGCCCGGTCACGAGGGCGCCCGCCACACCAGTGGGCACCGTGGCCGGCGTACTCGCCACGAGATGGCGCGCGCCGCAGCGCCGGGCGAGCCTCTCGTGCGGCGCCGGGGGCCCGCGGCCGTGGTGGGGTAGGAGCAGCACGTCCGCGCGGGGCAGCGTGCGGTCGGCCGCCAGCGTATCGAGCGTCGTGCCTTCGACGTCTCCCGGCAGCAGCACGCCGTACGAAGCCCGCCGGCCGAGCGCAGCGTGGAGCACGAGCGAGCCCTCGTTCTCCGCCGGTGCGGCGGCGCCCCGGCGGGGATGCAGGGCGCGTAGCGCGATGTCGCGCACCGCCCACGTGTCGCCGCGCCCGAGACGCACGACGGGCACCGCGTAGCGGGCGCAGGCGGCCAGCACGCGCCTCCCGGCGGGCGCGCCGCCGAAGCCCGCCGGGACGAGTACCACGCCGACCGCAACGCGTGCGAGCAGGTCAGGGACCGCGCCGCTGTGGTCGGAGTCCTCGTGCGAGATGACGACGGCCGCGAGGCGCGAGACACCGAGCGCGCGCAGCGCGGGCACGACGACGCGCTCCGCCGTGCCGGGCATGCGGCCCCCGGCGTCGTAGAGTACGGCGCCTCCTTCGCCGCCGCGCAGCAGGACCGCGACGCCGTGACCGACGTCGAGCGCGACGACCGAGGGACCCCCGCGCGTCGCGGCGGCGACGTGCTCGCCCGGCGTGAGGACGAGCAGCGCGAGCGCCGCCGCGGGCAGTGCGAGATGGCGCGGACGCCATGGTGTGATCAGCGCGCCGGCGACCAGGAGCAGCCCGGACGCGGTGATGGTCCACACGGGAAGGGTGCCGGTCGCCGCCGTCGCGCCAGGGAGTGCCGCGATGCCCGCGAGCGTCTTCGCGAGAGCTTCGACGCCGGCCCAGAGCAGGGGACCGGCGACCGGTTCCACGGCGCTCCCGAGGAGCGCGGCGAACGCCGCCGCCGGCAGGAGCAGCGCGACGAGCGGCACGGCGACCAGGTTGGCCAGCGGCGCCGCCGGGTGCAGCTCGCCGAACACGGCGGCGGTGACCGGGGCCGTGGCGCACGAGGCGGCGAGCGACGCGCTGACGCCCGCCGCCAGCCACGCGTTCAGGCGTAGGCGCCAGCGGGGGACAGCCTCCGGAAAGCGTGCGAGGAGATCCCAGCGTGCGAACAGCGCCTCGCGGAAGCGCGGCGTCAGCACCGAGAGGCCGAGCACGGCACAGAACGACATGTGGAAACCGGGTGTGAGCACCTGGGCAGGGTCCGCGGCCACGACGAGCGCGGCGGCGGCGGCGATGTGATCGGAGGTTCGCGTGCGACGTCCGAGCTGCCGCGCGATCACGGCGATCGCCACGAACGCGGCCGCGCGGACGACGGGTGTCGCAAGGCGGCAGATCGCGGCGTAGGCGAGGAGGGCGGCGAGCGCCGCGGCGAGTGCCGACAGCCGACCGAGGCGACCCGGGAAGAGGCGGGCGCCGACGCCTGCGATCAGTGTCGAGAGCCCGCCGATCAGGAGCACGACGTGGAGTCCGCTCACGGCCAGGAGGTGCGCGGCGCCGGCCCTCCGGAAGTCGTCGCGCACGTCATCCGCAAGGCGTGAACGATCGCCCACGAGCAGCGCCGAGAGCACCGCGTCGGTGCCCGGGCGCGCGCCGACGGCGCCCCGCAGGCGACGCAGGAGCCACGAGCGCCCGCGCGATCCGGCGCGGCGCACGCGATGGAGCAGGCTCGTGCCCGCTCCGCCCGCCCGCTCGATGAGAACCGCGCCGCTCGTCGGGGCGGAGATGCCGAGCACCACGCCGTCGCGGCGGCGCGCAGCGCGGAGATCGCGCTGCCCGGGGTTGGACGGTGCGCGCGGCGCCGACGCGCGGCCGGCGATGCGCAGGTGGTCGCCGGCGACGATCGGCGGTGCGGGCGCGTCGGCCGAGAGCCGCACGCGCACGACCGCGACGCGCCGGCCGTCGCCCAGGCGGGCGCGCAGGATGGCGCTGCGGCCGCCGCCGGCGTCGCGCCGCACGTCGGGCGCGTCCTCGGCGACGGCGCGCAAGAGGACCGGCGTCTCGCGAAACCCCGGCGGTGCCGGGGGCGGCGTGGCCGTGGCCCCCCGCAGGGCGCCCAGGAGCAGTGCCGCGGCGACCAGCACGAGTGCCAGGCGACCGCGGGGGCGCCGCTCCGAGCGGCTCGCGACGAGGACGGCCGCCGCGGCGATCGCGAGCGAGCACGCCACGGCCGCCACCGGCGCGGCGAGCCCGAAGAGCGTTCCGGCGACGAGCGCAGCGGCGAGGATCTTGAGCGGGGGCGGGGCGCTCTCGGGGATCGGCGGGACTCGTGCTCTCATACTCTCTAGGTCGCACGAGGAGGCCGAAGGTTACATCCGCTCCGGGTTTCGCGTGGAGCCGGGTGGCCCGGTCCAAGACTTCCGCGGCGCCCGAGAGAAGGCGATTCGCGGCTGACGAGCCCACCGCCCACGGCGCCGGCACGTGCGGGCGCCGGCTTGTTCGTGGGAACACGTTCTGAGTGGTGCGCCGTGCGGGGTCCGCGCCGTAGACTCTCGCTTGGTGGAAGGACTGCCGGGAGGCTCGCGATGCAACTCAGTTGGCGGAGAAGGCGGAGACGCCGGATGGCCGTGGCGCTGGCGGCGTGCGGAGTGCTTTCGGCGCACGCCGCGACGACGCTCGCCCAGGAGGCGCCTGCCGCGGACGCGCCGGCCCCGCAGCCCGGCGACGACGACTTCTACGGCGCACTGCTCGGCGACCAGTTCGCCGGACCGATCGAGGGCGATGAGCGTGTGATCTACGCCGTCGGCGGGATCAGCCAGCCGGTCTGGATCCGCCAGCCCGGGTTCGAGCTGCGTTGCGACTCGGTCGTGATCTGGGGCGACAGGGAGGGACTCCTCGGCGCGCTGCGCAAGCGCGATCCCGACGCCGAGACGACCGCCGACGCGATCCTCGGACCGGTCATCCACGCCATCTATGCCGAGGGTTCGGTCTGGATGAAGCGCGACCGGCAGCTCATGCGCGGCGACCGCATCCTGCTCGACTTCCAGAAGGCGCAGGCGTTCATCGTCAATGCTCTGATGCGCGGCGACGCGGCCGAGTCGGACGGCCGGCGCATCTCGCTCAGCGTGCGCGCGGACATCGTGCGCGGGATCGCTCGCGATCGCTACAGCGCCGAGAACGCGACGTTCACGACCTGTGCGTACGAGAATCCGCACTATTCCTTCGACACGGGCACGCTGGAACTCGACTTCACGCAGCAGTACGTCGGTTTCGAGACCGGGTGGTGGCCGGGACTGCGCGTGGACACGGTGCTCGGCGACGACACGCCGGTGCTCGTCCTGCCCAAGCTCGGCGGACGCACGTTCGAGACGCGGCCGCTCCAGAATCTCAGCGTCGGCAACTCCGGTCGCTTCGGCACGACGGTCGAGGTGCTGTGGGGCGGGGAGCTGAAGGACGACGCCGGCTCGAAGTGGGCGGACTGGCGTCTGAACACCGATTATCGCCGTGATCGCGGGGCCGGCGTCGGCCTGGATCTCGACATCGCGGGCGAGGGCGAGAAGGGGCGCCGCGACGAACTGCACATCCGCTCCTACTACCAGCGCGACACCAAGCGCAGGGACAAGTACAGCGACGCGGCGTTCGACGGGATCGAGGACGGCTCCAGCAACCCGGATCGCGGGCGGTTCCGCGCCTGGTTCCGCAAGCACGGCAGCGCGACGTCGCTCCTGCCCGAGGGCTGGCGCCTGGACGGAGAGCTCGCGACGTACTCCGACCGCGGATTCCTGGGCGAGTACGAGCGTGAGGAGACGCTCACCGCGAAGCAGCAGGAGACGTTCCTGCAACTGCGCCGCATCTGGAGTGACCAGGGCGTCTCGATCCTGGCCTCGACGCGCGTGAACGACGAGGCCGTGTCGCTCGTGCGCCGCCCGTCGGACCTGTTCCTCACCGACTACGCCACGCAGACGGAGTACCTGCCGTCGGTCACGTATCACCTGGTCGATCGCCCGCTCCTCTCGAAGGAGACGACAGGCTTCGCGCCCCTCGGGCTGTCAGTGCAGGCGAGCCTCGCCAACGTCCGGCGCAACTGGGACGAGAGGACCGAGAAGCGGCTCTCGAACTCGATCGGCTGGCGCGGTGAGCGGGTGACTCGCGGCGACGTCGAGACGCGGCTCACGCTGCCGTTCTCACTCGGTCCCGTGCACGTCAGCCCGGCTGTGGGCGGCTCGTACATGGGCGCGGACGAGTCCAACGGCTACCGGCCGTCGCGGCCGGGCGAGGACCGCGATGACTTCGAGGACCGCCGTGCCGGGTTCTGGGGTGTGCGCATCGGCACCGAGGTGCACCGCAACTTCGACATCGAGAACTCGCTCTTCTCGCTGCGTGGCCTGCGTCACGTGGCGTCCTTCGACGCGCAGTACTTCGATCGCTTCAGCGTCAGCGAGGACCCGGGCACGTTCCAGACGAACGACCTCATCGACGAGCTCGACGAGGTGCGCATGGCGAGCTTCCGCATGCGCAACCGCCTGCAGACCCATCGCGGCGGCGAGGTCGTGGACTGGCTCGACTACGAGGTCCGCTTCCTGCAACTGCTCGACGACTTCGACGCCTCGCGCTCGGTGCTCGGCTATCGCGAGGACTTCGCGCAGCCGCTGCAGCGGCTCGACTTCGCCGGTCAGGACAAGTACGCGGGCCGCGAGAGCGGGGCCGCCTACAACCAGCACCGCGCCAAGATGCAGATCCTGCCGAACGTGTGGCTCGCCGCCGAGGGCGACTACGACATGGACCTGAACAACTGGGAGACGACGATGGGGGGCGTGCGCTGGAACGTGGACGATCAGCTCTCGCTGTACACCGGCCGCCGGGCCATTCGCGACGACTCGCGCATCTGGACCGTCCGCGCGGACTACCGTCTGACGAACAAGTGGATCATCTCCGTGCTCCAGCAGGAGAACACGCGCAACAACAACCGCTTCGACACGCGCGTCTCGCTCTACCGGCGCTCGCACGACCTGACGTTCGCGGTCGAGGTCCGTAGCGATGCGCAGCTCGACGAGACCTCGTTCTTCTTCGCCGTCTACCCCAACGACTGGCTGGGCAGCAAGGGCGACCCGCTCGCGTCGCGTCGCGACCTCGACTACGAGGCCATGCGGTGGTACCGGTGACCCGGGCGCTCTACGGCGGCACCTTCGACCCTCTGACGTTCGGTCATCTCGACCTCGTGGCGCGCGGGGCGCGCCTGTTCGACGAGCTCGTCGTGGCGGTGGGTGACAACTCCCGCAAGCGGCCGCTCTTCACGGCAGAGGAGCGCGCGGAGATGCTCCGCGCGCACACTGCGTCGCTCGGGAACGTCAGCGTCACGACGTTTCGCGGCCTGATCGTGGACTTCGCCGCGAGTCAGGGGATCGACGTACTCCTGCGCGGTCTGCGCACGGTCAGCGACTTCGAAGTCGAGTACCAGATGGCGCTCACGAACCGCTCCCTCGCGCCCGACATCGACACCGCCTTCGTGATGCCGTCCCAGGAGTACGCGTTCCTCTCGTCGTCCCTCATCAAGGAGGTCATGGAGGGCGGCGGCGACGCCTCGCGCTGGCTCCCCGCCGACGTCATGGAAGCCGTGCGCGAGCGCCTCGCCGAAGGTTGACGCGCGCGCACCGACAGGGCGCCGATGATCCCGCGCCCGCCGGTCTCACCACCAGCGCTGCGCGCCGGATTCGATGGTGAAGACACGCTCGAGGCGGCGGGACTCGGCTTTGACCATCCAGTAGAGCGTGCCGGTGGGGAGGGCACTGAAGCGCGGGGCCGCCTCGCTCGCCGTGAAGCGCTCGACCTCATCCCAAGCGCCGCCCGACCAGCGTTGCAGGACGTACTCCGCGCCCGGCGCGAGGTACGAGACGGCGGTCTCGACGTTCGTGTCGGGGCTCCTCTGCCGGGGCCGCAGTGAGGTCGCCACGAGATCGGAGGTCGCCGCGCCGCCGGCCAGGATCTCGAGCGCGCCGCTCGCGTGGACGAGCAGCGGGGGGGCGGCGGGGATCAGCGTCTCGCCGTCGTGCACGGCCGGAAGGTAGACGATGTCACGGCCCATCGCCGTGAACGTGGCGCGGCCGTCCGCGATGGGCGCCCAGTGGATCGCCGTCCAGTTCCCGCCGTTGAAGACGCAGATGTAGGCGAACTCCTCGTCCGCCGCGACGGCGGCGTCGAGCGATACCGTGACGTCGGTGGTCGGCGCGTACTGCGTGGTGACGTCGATGTAGCTCTTGCTGCCGAGGAAGCGGTTCGGCGCCTCGCGCCCGTCCGGGAGCAGGAACGCCAGGTTGTCGCGCTGCAGGGCGTACGTCTTGCGGTAGACCTTGGCCGCGTGGGCATAGGCGGGCACGGATCCGCGGCCGTTCGCGTCGAGCAGCACGTTCCAGGCGTGGTTGTTGTCGCGGCGCGCCCACGCCGGCGTGTAGTCGGCGGCCGTCGCGAGCGCCAGGGAGCGGGCGGCGAACGTCTGCGCGTTGGTCATGTCCTCGCAGCGCCCCAGGCCGCTCTCCTCCATCTCGGAGAAGCTCTGGTCGGTGGGGTGCATGTAGTAGCGGTCGTCGAAGCGTACGCGCGCGGCCACGTCCTTGCCGACCCACTCGTAGAGCTCGCGGACGTCGTCCGCGACGTCCGCGGGAACGTCGGCGTAGCGTGCGCGCAGCGGCGCCAGCCAGGCGTCCAGCGGCTCCTGGCTACCGCGGTAGGGCAGGATGTGTTCGACGAAGGCGTCGAAGCCGACGCGGCGGCCCGCCGGCGTCGCGCGCCAGGTCTCGAGCGCCAGGTTCACGTGCCGGATCAGGAAGTCGGCGGTGATCGTCTCCACGTCGAGATCGATGCGGTCCCGCGCCCAGTGCAGCTCGCCGTGCTCCTTCTCGAGTGCCTCGAGGGTCGCGCGGGACTCGGCGTACGTCGCGTGCGCCAGGGTGTCGAAGGGGATGACGTTGCCCTCCTCGTCGGCGAGGTGTGTGACGATATAGCCCTTCCCGGGCATGTTCGCGACGAGGAAGCGCATGCACTCCCGCGCCTGCGCGTCGCCGGAGGCGTCCATCGCGGCGAGCGCCTTCTCGAGCTGCGCACGGTTGCTCCCGGCCGCCTCGAGGGCCTCGGCCACGTACGCGTCGGGCGTGCGCGGCGGCGGCACGTCGTTCGCGGCGTCCGCGGCGTGTGCGGCGCCGGCCGCCAGCGCGAGCGCCAGTGCTGCTGCGAATGTCGGTGCGCGGATCATCGGGGCTCCCTCCGTCCGGCAGAGGATAGCGCTTGCGCGCGCGCCAGGGGCAACTCGCGCCACCCCCTCGTGGTCGGCCGGTTCTTGCTGGCAATTGTCTCAAAGTTCGAGACAATGATTACATGCTCACGGTGCAGCTCGACTCTCCGGTGCCCCTCGCGGACCAGCTCGTGGCCGGGCTGCGCGGCGCCATCGCACGCGGCGAGGTGAAACCGGGCGCGCGGCTGCCGACCGTGCGCCAGCTCGCCGCCGATCTGGGCATCCACATGAACACCGTGGCCCGGGCCTACCGCGAGCTCGAGAGCCAGGGGCTGGTCAGCACCGTGCGCGGGCGCGGCACGGTCGTCACCGCGCGCACGGCGCGCGCCGGCCGCGCCACGGAGCCGGCCGAGGTGGCGGCGCGCGTGGCGGCGGCGCTGGCCGACGCGCGGCTGGCCGGGCTCAGCCGCCGGCAGACGGAACGCCTCGTGGAGGAGGCACTCGACGAGCTGTGGCCGGCGCGTGCGCGGAAGGCGCGCCGCCGCGGCGCGGCCCACAAGGAGACACGACGATGATGCTCTGGTTCGATCGACTCTTCCCGCCGGCCATGATCCTCTTCCCGGCGCTGATCACCCTCTTCGTGCGGCGGCATCCGGCCGTCGGCGGCGCCCGCGCGGCGCGTCTCCCCCGGGCGCTCTGGAGCGCCACGGCGTTCGCGCTGCTCGTTCACGTCGCCGCGCAGGCGGCCTACGAGCGGGGCGCCGTCTTCAGCGCGAGCGGGCACGGCGTCTGGACGCTCCTGTTCACGATGGCGAGCTTCATGTCGCTCTGGTTCGGCCTCGCGGTGCGCGTGCTCGCCGCCCGCGATCCGGGCTGGCGCAACGCGAACGGTCCGTCGCGCACGACGCGCAGCGCGTCGCTCGTGCCGCGTCACGAGGCGTCCCCCGCGCCGACGGTGCTGGTCGCTCTCGGCTGGGCGCTCTACGCCGTCTACATCGCCGCCACGGGCTGGGCGATCGCGGAGTCCACGCACGCGCTCGCGCTCCTCGCCGGCGCCATCTTCTGGCCCGGCTTCGCCTGGGGAGCACGCGCCTCGCGCCTCGAATCCGAACCGCGCGACGCCGCGGGCTCGCCCGGACTGGCCGCAGCCTACGCCGCCCTGCGCCGCGTGAAGGTCGTCGGCTTCCTCCTCTGCGGCATCGCCGGCAGCGTGCTCTTCGCCACCACCGCCGTCCTCGTCGTGCTCGCACCCGAGGGCGCCGCCTACGTCGGCGGCTTCGGCGGCGCCGCCGTCGGTCTGTGCGGCGGAGCTCTTGGCACCCTCGTCAGCATACGCCGCGCACGCATCCAGGCCCGCCTCGTAGAGCTCGAGGGCCGTGCCGAGGGACCTGCGGCACCCACGGACCGGAGTACGGACGGGGGACTCGCGTCGCCCGCCGGTTGACGGATCGCGGCTGCCGCCCGGCGTTGCGCGGCCGGGGCTCTGGAAGGCGGGCCGTGGAGGCGTGTCGGGCGGTACTCTACCCGCCGCGCGCCGCGCGCCGCGCGCACCCCGCACGTCCGTGGGACGTCGCAGAACAGGAGACCGCTCATGTCACGCCACCTCGCCCTCGTCCTCACCGTCGTCCTCGCTGGATGCCTCCCCGCGTGCGCCACCAAGGCCGGCACAGGCACCGCCGTCGGCGCGGGCGCCGGAGCCGGGGCGGGCGCGATCATCGGCCACCAGAGCGGGAACCGCGGCAAGGGCGCCCTGATCGGCGCCGCGGTCGGCGCCGGCGCGGGCTACCTCATCGGCAAGAGCCAGGACGATGCCGACGCCGACGCGGCCCGCCCGAAGGGCCCGGAGAAGACGTCGAACGCTCCCGCCCCGCCCATCGAGTAGCGCAGCGCTCGGCGCCCCCGCGCCCCCGCGCCCCCGCGCCCCCGCGCCCCCGCGCCCCCGTGCCCCGTGCCCCGTGCCCCGTGCCCCGTGCGCGCGGAGAGACTCAATCGTCCGCTTCCGGCTCCGCGTGCTCGAGCACGTCGCCCGCGGTCTTGGCGGTGTGGATGACGGCCTTGGGGTCGGCGGCGTCGCGCAGACCGTCGCCGAGGAAGTTGAAGGCCATCACGGCGATGAAGATGAAGACGCCGGGGGCGATGACCCAGGGTTGCTCGACGAGATACGCGGTCTCCTGCGCGTCGCGCAGCAGGATGCCCCAGGACGCCTCGGGGTCCTGGATGCCGAGGCCGAGGAACGACAGCGCCACCTCGCCGAGGATGTAGTACGGGATCGTCAGCGTGGCCGTCACGATCGCGAAGCTGAACGTATTGGGCAGGATGTGGCGGACGATGATCGCCGGCGTCGGCACGCCGAGCGCGCGCGCGGCGACGACGTACTCGTTCTCCTTGAGCGCCAGCACCATGCCGCGGATCACGCGACTGATCGACGCCCAGTAGACGAACGCCAGGACGATGACGATCGACAGGTAGATCTCGGTGGACGAGAACGGTTTGCCGTCGCTGTGCTTCATGCCGCGGAGCTGCCCGCCGATCACGATGATCAGATAGAGCGCGGGCACCGCTAGGATGACCTCGACCAGGCGCTGGAACACGAAGTCGATCCAGCCGCCGAAGTACCCGCTGATGCCTCCCATCAGCATGCCGAGGCTCATCGAGATGAGGACTCCCAGAAGACCGACGGAGAGGCTGATCTGACCGCCGAAGAGCAGGCGCGAGAAGATGTCGCGGCCCTGTGCGTCGCTGCCGAGAAGGAACACGTGCGCGCGTCCCTGCGTGCCGGGCGGCGCCTCGACGCCGAACAGGCGGAGCCGGCTCTCGACGGGCCACAGGCCGAGCAGGCTGAAGATCTCGTGCTCGTTCTCGGACTCCACGAAGAAGCGCACGGGGAGACTGACACTGCGATCCTCGGCGCGGGTGTACGCGCGCTCGCCCCACTCGTCGCGGTACTCGATCTCGGTCAGCGGATGGACGTGGGGCCGCAGCGTGAACGCGCCGCTCTGGTCGCGGAAGTGGATGCCGCCCTCGAGCCACGTCCAGCGGCGCTCGTAGATGGTCGCCGTCCTGCCCGGCCGCACCTTCGACGGGATCTCGCGCGCGGCGGCCTCGAAGCCACCGAACAGCATCGGCGCCGCGCGGCTCGCGTCGCGATCACCTTCGTCGTAGCGATACGGCGCGAGGAAGCCCGCGAAACAGGCCGACGCGTACAGGATCGCCAGGAGCACGCCGCCGGTCACCGCCACGCGGTTGTGGAGCAGGCGTCGCCACAGCACGCGCCACGGGCCGGGGCTCGGTCGGACGGCAGCCGGGGCGGCGCTCATTCCAGACGGATCCTCGGGTCGGCGAACGCGAGCAGGATGTCCGCGACGATGTTGCCCGCGACCAGCATCAGCGTGGCAACGAGGACGGCGGCCATCACCAGCGGTTCGTCGCGCGCGAAGACGGCATCGACGACCACGCGCGCGAGCCCGGGCCAGTTCATGACGACCTCGACCAGGAACGACCCCGAGAGCAGGCCTGCAAGCGAGAACCCGAGGAGGGTGAGCAGCGGGTTGATCGCGTTGCGCAGGGCGTGTTTGTAGACGACCGAGCGCCGCGCCAGGCCCTTGGCGCGCGCCGTGCGCACGTAGTCCGCGGACATCGTCTCGACCATCTGCCCGCGCATCTGGCGCATGTACCCGGCGAGCCCGTTGAACCCGATGACCGCCGCCGGGAGCGCGAGATGGTGGGCGAGGTCGAGGGCCTTCTCGCTGCCCGTCATGTCCCCCCAGCGCACGAGGTCGCGCATGCCGCCGATGGGGAACCACCCCGTGTAGTAGGCGAACAGGACGGCGAGCAGCGCCAGGAAGACGGAGGGGATCGAGAGACCGAAGTAGGCCGTGGCGCCACAGACGTAGTCGATCACGCTGTTGGGCCGCACGCCGCTCCAAACGCCCAGCGGGATCGCCAGCCCCCAGGCGATGAGCAGCGCGACGCTCGAGAGGAGCAGCGTGTTCAGCAGTCGCGAGGTGATCACCGACACGACGCTCGTCTTGTACTGGAAGCTCTCGCCGAGGTCCCCCGTGACGGCGTTCCCGAGCCACGCGGCGTAGCCGCGAAGGCGGCCCACCCACAGATAGACGTTGCCCTGCTCGGTGACGGTGTACTGATCCCCGTCCGCGTGGACGAAGCGCTTGAGCGCGTCCTGCTCCGTGGCCGGTGAAACCGGCGCGCCGTCACGCAGCAGAGCGCCTTGCGCGTCGAATGCATACGTGTTGCCGCGCACCTCGAACGTGCCGAGATCTTCGGCGCGATCCGCCGGCGCGACGGGTACCACGCGGCCGGCGCTCGCGCGCAGGCGCATCACGTAGTCCTGCGAGACCTTGGGGTCCTCTTCGAGGCGATTGAAGAAGTCACCGCCCGATGCCTGGAGCAGCAGGAACGTCAGGAAACTGATGACGAGCAGCAGCGGCGGCAGCGACAGCAGCCGGCGGAGGAAGAAGGTGGGCACGGTCGAGTTCCGGAAGGCGGGCGCGGGCTCCTCGTTCAGCGCTCCAGCCAGAGCTCCTCGATGTTGTGCCAGGTCTGCGGGCGCAGGACCGACGGCTGCAGATTGCGCACGCGTGGCACGGAGGCCGCGTACGCGTTCTGGCTGAAGAGGTAGAGCATCGGGAGACCGCCCGCGAAGTGCGCGAGGTACTGTGCCCAGAGCGGTTTCCTGTCGGCGGCGTCCGGCAGGCCGGCCATCTTCTCGAGGATCGCGTCGGCCTGCCGCTCCCACTCGTTCACGGGCTCCGCCTGCGCCGGGTACCAGACGTGCAGGCGGCCCGAGGACAGGTGGATGTTCTTGCCGAAGAGCGGGTCCGGCGGCACGGCGCTGCCCCAGCCGAGCAGCATGGCCTCCCAGCCGTGGCCGTCCTCGAGCTCGTGGACCAGTTCCTGGAACGTCAGCGGGCGCGTGCTCGCCTCGACACCGATCGCCGTCCAGTCGGCCTTGAGCTGGTTCAGGATCTGGACGCGCGTGTTGTTCTCGACGTTCGTGGTCAGTTCGATGGAGACGCGATTGCCCTCCGCGTCCTCGAGCACGCCGTCGCCGTCGCGGTCCGTGAGGCCGATCCCGGCCAGCAGCGTGCGCGCCTTCGCGGGGTCGTAGGGCGTCTTGTCGAAGTCGTCGCTGTACCACTCCTCGTTCGCGGGACTCGTCGGGCCGTAGATGGCCTCGCCCTTGCCGTTGAGCAGCAGCTTGACGAGGTTCTCGCGATCGATCGCGTAGCTCATGGCGCGCCGGAAGTCGGGGTTCTGGAAGAGAGCCAGTTTGGCGGGCTCGACGAAGGGCTCGCCGTCCGCGTTCCTGCCGTCGTGCTGGTTGAACGTCACCCAGTTCGTGTTGAGCGACAGCCCCAGCCGGTGGATCTCGAACGCGCCGCCCGCCTCGGCCTGCTTGACGCGGTCGTAGTCCGGGGCCGGGATGTCCGTGATCATGTCGAACTCACCGGCGAGGAAGGCCGTCGTGCGCGTCGGCAACTCCTTGTACATCAGCACCATGGCGCGATCGACGTAGGGCAGGCGGTTACCGTCGCGGTCCTCCTCCCAGGCATACGGGTTGCGCTCGTAGAGCACGCGCTCGGCGCCGCTGTAGGCGATCACGCGGAAGGGGCCGGTGCCGACCACGTCGGCGAGATCCTGCGTGGCGCTCATCGCCGACTTGTACGCCGGGTCGTCGCCCGTCACGGCGTCGTTCCACTTGTGCTCGGGCACGATGAACACGCCGCCCACGTACGTCAGGAACAGTGCGTTGACGCGCGGGAGCGTGAAGCGCACGGTGTGATCGTCCAGGACGTCCACGGTGGGCAGCGGCGCGTCGCCGACCTTGAAGCCGTCCTTGTCGCTCGACGGGATCGCGTCGTTGAAGACCACGTCCTCGAACGTGAACTCGACGTCGCGTGCCGTGAAGGGCTCGCCGTCGCTCCACTTGATGCCCCGGCGCAGGTGGAAAGTCCAGGTCAGATCGTCGTCGCTGACGTCCCACGATGCGGCGAGAGACGGCCCGTGGCGCCAGGCGGCGTTGTCGTAGGTGACGAGCGAGTCGAACACGAGGCCCGCCAGCTCGGACTCCATCGCCGTGTTCGTGACGGTCGGGTTGAAGGCAGCGACCTCGCCGACCTCGGCCCACGTCAGCATGCCGCCGTAGCGACCGGAGACGTCGTGCACCTTGGGCGGCTCCACGGTGAGAGGTGCGAACGGCGGGGCCGGCGTGCCGACATCCACCGGAGCGGCGCCCGCGGCATCCGCCCAGTCCGCGGCGGGTGCCGCCTGCTGCGGGGGCGTCGCCTGCGGGGCGGTGTCGTCCCCGCAGGACGCGGCGCCGAGAGCGAGCAGCGCCGCCAGTGGCGCGGCGCGGCGGATCACGGTGGGGCTGGGCATGCGGGACTCCTCGGGGATGCGCTCGGGAAGCCGCCGATGCTACCCAGCCCACCGCGCCCACCGCCACGCCGGTCGGGGCTCAGGTCCTCCGGGCTCGGGACGGTCCACATCGATGACCTGCGCCGTTCCGCCCGGCCGCGCCGCCGGCCCCTCGACATCGACGCTCGCTCGCGGCGTGAGGCCGGCCGGCGTTCTGGCGCCTCCCCGGTAGACGACGGTCGGCCCCGACGGAGGGCGACCTCTCCCGCAATGCGACCAAGAGAGCGAGCGCCCGCGTCACCGGCCTCGACGCCCCCCCCTGAACGCGTACTGCTGTCTGAATCCGTGCTCGTGCCCCGGTGTCGTCCATCCTTCGGACCTACACGCCACTGCCCCCACCCGATCTCTCGGGACGGCGCCGCGCACGGCCTTCACCAGAGAGAGTGCACGTGTGCGGTACAGGTATGGCGTGAGACGTTACGACAGCCGTGCGCGCCAGGGACCTCCGGGTTGACCACAATGGGTCAACCCTACGCCCGGCGTCGCGAGTGTGGGGCGGGCACGCCGGCGGGGGTGCGAGTGTGGGGCGGGCACGCCGGCGGCGTGCGAGGGTGGGGTGCGCGGGTGGGGTGCGCGGGTGGGGTGTGAGGTTCCCCCGTTTCGTGGACACATCCCCGCAGGGGGGAGGAGACTGTCCCGATGCCACGCACACGCAAACCGTACCCCGAGGAGTTCCGGCGCCAGATGGTGGCGCTACAGCGATCCGGCCGCTCGATTCGTAGCCTT
>JAJRVY010000233.1 GCA_024277065.1 Planctomycetota bacterium | reverse complement strand
GTGTGTGTGTGCGGAGGTTGGGAAGTTGAGGTTCTTGCGACGTTCGCAGCTCGCGCCGCTCGCGGTATGCACCCTGGCAGCCCTGTGGCTGACCGGTTGCAGCGGCGATGTTCTGAACGTGCTGCCCGAATCGGCGTCGGCCGAGGCCGACGAGGTGGATCATCTGATCTACCTGATCATCTGGATCACCGGCGTGACGCTCGTCGGCGTCCAGGCCGTGATGATCTGGTTCCTCGTGCGGCACCGCCGCAAGGAGGGCGTGCGCGCCAAGTACGTGCACGGCAACCACGCCGTGGAACTGGTGTGGACGGTCATCCCGGCAGTCGTTCTCGTGCTGCTGGCGGTCTACCAGGCGGACCTCTGGGTACGCCTCAAGTCGGCGGTCCCGGAGGACAATCGCGATCCGGTCGTCATCCAGATATTCGCCAAGCAGTTCGAGTGGAACTTCCGCTACCCGGGGCCCGACGGCGCGTTCGACACCGCTGACGATCTCGTCACGGTCGGCAGCCTCGTGGTCCCCGTCGATCGCCCGGTGAACGCCGAGATGCGCGCGATGGACGTCATCCACAGCTTCTTCCTGCCGAACTTCCGCTTCAAGCAGGACGCCGTGCCGGGACTCAAGACGCCGATCTGGTTCCGCTCGAACAAGCTGTCAGCGGATCGCCGGCCCGTGAAGGACCGCGACGGCGTCGCGCAGCAGCTCGACTACTGGGACATCGTCTGCGCCGAGTTGTGCGGCAACGGCCACAGCTCGATGGCTGGGCGCCTGTACGTGGTCGGCAACAACGACTTCAACGCCTGGCTCGCGGGCGAGGAGACGTCGGTGAAACTCCCGCCGCACGGCCGCATCGGCCCCGAGCGGAGCACACCCGGCAGGATCTGGGAGCGCTGGAGTTGGCAGGACGATCCGACGATCAAGGGCGCGCCGCGCTGGCAGCGGGGCGTCTGGGAACCCGACGACCTGGGGCCCGACGCGCTGGACGACGACGAGGAGGATGACTTCTGATGTCCACGCCCGCCTCTCACGACGCTTCGGGGCACGGCGGTCACGGCGACCACCACGAGCCGGGCTTCTTCTTCAAGTACGTGTGGTCGCAGGACCACAAGATGATCGGCCGTCAGTTCATGATGACGGCCCTCATGTGGCTGTTCGTGGGTGGCGCGCTCGCGCTGATCGTGCGCTGGCAACTCGCCTACCCCAACGAGGCGATCCCGATCCTCGGCCCGGTGCTCGAAGCCATGTACGGCGAGGGCATGAACACGGCCACCGGCGACATCTACAACATGGCGTTCACGATGCACGCCTCGGTGATGATCTTAATGGTCATCATCCCGATGCTCGTCGGCGCGTTCGGCAACTTCTGCGTGCCGCTGATGATCGGTGCGCGCGACATGGCGTTCCCGTTCCTCAACGCGCTCTCGTACTGGATCATGTGGCCGGCGGCGGTGCTCTTCAGCGCGTCGTTCGTGATCGACGGCGCCGGCGGCGCGCCCGCGTCCGGATGGACGGCCTATCCGCCTCTCAGCTACATCGCCGGGCAGGGGCAGACGCTGTGGTGCCTCGGCGTGATCCTGGTCGGCGCCTCGTCGATCATGGGCGCCGTCAACTACATCACGACGATCGTGACCATGCGCGCCCCCGGGATGCGCATGTTCCGCATGCCGCTGACGGTCTGGTCGATCTTCATCACGAGCATCCTGTCGCTCCTCGCGACGCCAGTGCTCGCCTCGGCCATGCTGATGCTGACGGCGGACCGCGTCTTCGGCTCGAGCTTCTTCATCCCGGCTGGCCTCGCTCAGGGCCTCGACGTGGCGTCGAACCCGTTCAGCTTCTCGTCCGGCGGCGGCAACGTCGTGCTGTACCAGCACCTCTTCTGGTTCTACAGCCACCCGGCGGTCTACATCATGATCCTGCCCGCCATGGGCGTCGTCTCGGACATCCTCGCGACGTTCGCGCGCAAGCCGATCTTCGGCTACCGGCCGATGGTCTACTCCATCTCGGGCATCGCCGGACTGGGCTTCATCGTGTGGGGCCACCACATGTTCCAGAGCGGCATGAACCCTGCTCTCGGCATGACGTTCATGCTCTCGACGATGATGATCGCGCTGCCGAGCGCCATCAAGACCTTCAACTGGCTGGCGACGCTCTGGCGCGGCTCCATCCAGTTCACCGTGCCCATGTGCTTCGCGCTGGCGTTCGTGAGCATGTTCGTGATCGGCGGGCTCAGCGGCATCTTCATGGCCGCGACACCCGTCGATGCCCACATCCACGACACGTACTTCATCGTGGCGCACATCCACTACGTGCTCTTCGGCGGCAGCCTGATGGGCGTGTTCGCGGGCATCTACTACTGGTTCCCGAAGATGTACGGCCGCCATCTGAACTACACCTGGGGCTACGTGCACTTCTGGCTCACGCTGATCTCGTTCAACGTGACGTTCTTCCTCATGCACATCGCCGGTCTCGGCGGCATGCACCGCCGCACGCAGGACCCCTACGCGAAGTACTTCTACATCGACGGCATGCTGCCCATGAACCGCATCATGACGTGGGGGGCGATCGTGCTCGGCTTCACACAGATCATCCTGCTCGTCAACGTGCTCTACAGCATGTGGGCCGGCAAGAAGTCCGAGCAGAACCCGTGGAACGCCAACACGCTCGAGTGGTGCGCGGCGCCCGTCGGCCCCGGCATCCACGGCAACTTCGGGCCCGTGCTCCCGACCGTCTATCGCGGTCCGTACGAGTACAGCTCTCCGGAGGTCGAGGAGGACTGGCTGCCGCAGAACAAGGATCTGAGCCAGGCGGCCGGCACCGCCTGACCGCGCCCGGACCGGCACCGCCGCAGGGCGGCCATCGGAGGACCACCACATGAACGACGCGACTGCCGTTCCGGCCGCCACCCCCAGGGGGCTGTGGCGCTGGGCCGTGCTGTGCGTCTGGTGGTGCGTGTTCCTGCTCCTCGCGGGCGCCAACGTCAACACGCAGGACGGCGGCCTGACGGTGCCCGACTGGCCGCGCATGTACTACGAGTGGGTGCCGGGCTGGGACCGCTTCTGGCAGTTCATGGGGCCGGCGCCGCTGCGCGCGGAGGTGCTCCACCGCTACATCGCGCAGATGATGGGGCTGCTCACGATCGGCCTCGTCATCTGGGCGCAGCGGCGTGAGCCACGGCGCTGGGTGCGGCGTCTCTGCCGGATCGCCCTAGCCCTCGTGATCGTGCAGGGCATCTTCGGCGGCGTGGGCGTGCTCACCATGCTCGGCCCGCCGTGGCCGCTCCTGCACTCGGTCACGGCGCAGATCTATCTGTGCCTGCTCGTCGCCATCGCCTCGGCCATGTCGCCCTGGTGGCGCGCCACCGTGCGGCGCCCGGTGGACGGCGACGCGCTGCGGCTCATGAAGCTCTCGCTGATCGCGACCGCGCTGCTCTTCGTGCAACTCGTGCTCGGAGCCGGCGCCCGCCACGGCTACATGCCGCGCGAGGTGCACGCCGTGTTCGCGATGCCCGTCGCCATCGTGCTCGTCAAGCTCGTGCTGGCGGCCGTGGGCGACCTGCCGCGCGATCTCGTGCGCCTGCGCCGTCCCGCCGCCGCGCTGGGTCTGCTCCTGGGGCTGCAGATCGGCTTCGGCCTCTGGAGCTACCTGATCGTCGGAACGAAGACCGAGGCCCATGAGCTGCTGCTGCACGAGATCGCGCTGGTCAACGCGCACCTCGTCGTGGGCGCCGTGATCTTCGCCACGACGTTAGTCATCGTCGTGCGCACGTTCCGCACGTTCGGGCTGCCGACCGACGATCGCGTCGCGGCGCTCACGGATGACGCGGGGGCTGCGCCGCCGCGCCCGGCGGACGGAGCACCCGGAGCACCCGGAGTGCCCGGGGCGCCGTCGCGGCCTACGGAGGCCACGGCATGACGATGCGCGACGTACCTCTCGGCGTGCCGGTCGCCGCACGGCGCGGCGCCGATCTCGCCGCGCTGACGAAGCCGCGCCTGAATGCGATGGCGGTGTTCGCCGTGGCCGTCGGCTGGTGGGCCGAGGCGGGCTTCAGCGGCTCGTTCGCGACGTTCGTGGCGACGATCGCCGGCGCCGCGTGCGTCGCCGCCGGATCGAGCGTACTCAATCAGGTGATCGAGCGCGACCGCGACGCGCTCATGCGGCGCACCATGGACCGGCCGCTTCCGGCCGGGCGCGTCGGCGTGGCCGAAGCGACGCTGCTCGGCTGCGCGCTGTCGCTGGCGGGGCTCGTCGTGCTGGCCGTCGCCTCGACGCCCCTGGCGGCGGCGCTCGCCGCGCTGACGCTGTTCACGTACGTGGCGGTCTACACGCCGCTCAAGACGCGCACGTCGTTCAACACGCTCGTCGGGACGGTGCCCGGCGCACTCCCCGCGCTGATGGGCGCCGCGGCGGCGACCGGGTCGCTCTCCGCCGGCGCCTGGTTCCTGTTCGCGCTCGTCACGGCGTGGCAGCTCCCGCACTTCCTGTCGATCGCCTGGCTCTACCGCGACGACTACGCGCGCGCCGGGTACGTGATGCTGCCCGCCGTCACCGGCAACAGCGCCGCCACCGCGCGGCAGATCGTCGTGCAGGGGCTGCTGACGACGGTCGTGTCGATCGCCGCCGTGCCGCTGGGCCTCGCCGGGCGCGGCTACTTCGTCGTGGCGCTGCTCGCGGGCGGCCTGCTGGTCGGCGCGGGCGTCGTGTTCCTCGTGCGCCGCACCGACGCCGCCGCGCGCCTCGCTCTGCGGGCGTCGCTGGTCCACCTGCCGGCCGTCCTCACGGCGTTCGCGCTCGGGGCGTGAGCCACGGCGTCCCCGTCCCCGTCGCCGTCCCCGCCGACGCCACCGTCGCGTTCGCCGTGGCGATCCGCGCGTTTGCGGGGACCATCACCGGCGGACCCATTCCAGGAGACCCGCCATGACCGCCGCGCACCGCCTCGTCGCCCTGTCCCTCGCCTTGCTGCCGCTCGCCGTGCTGAGCGGGTGTGACGGCGCGGCGCCCACCACGACCGAGGAGCCCCCGGTCGTCGAACTGAACGACCCCGTCGAGGAGGCGCCGAACCTCGAACCCGTCTCCGGCGACTCGGGCCTCCTGGCCGCGCCCGTGGGCGAACTGCCCGATCACTACAAGTTCGTGGACGAGACCGGCACGGAGCGCACGTTCGCCGACCTGCGCGGCAGGTTCGTGGTCCTCGACTTCATCTTCACGTCGTGCTCGGGCCCCTGCCCGCCGATGGCGGAGCAGATGGGCAAGCTGCAGGAGCGTGTACGCGACATGGACGACGTGGCGCTCCTGTCGATCTCCGTCGATCCGCGCACGGACACGCCGCAGGTGCTCGCGGACTACGCGAAGTCGGTGGGCGCCGAGGAGAGCACGTGGGACTTCGCGCGCATGCCCATCGGCTTCGTGAACGAGCTCACGCGCGAGGAGTTCCTGGTGGGTGACGGCGGGACACCGTTCGCGCACACCACGAAGTTCATCCTGCTCGATCGCGAGGGGCGTTCGCGCGCCCACTACGCGCCACTGGTCGATCCGGGCTGGATCGACAAACTGCTCGCCGATCTCGTCACGCTGCGCGCAGAGAAGCAGCAGTAGCGCGGTGCAGGCCGCCCACGCCGCGCTGAACGCGGCGCTCAACCTGACGTGCATGTCGCTGCTCATCGCGGGGTTCCTGGCCATCCGCCGTGGGCACCGCGAGCGACACGGGAGGTTGATGCTCACGGCGCTCGGCGTCGCGGCGGCGTTCCTGATCTCGTACACGATTCGCTTCCTCGGTGCGGGGGAGACGACGCGCTTCCCGGAGGACGCCGGCTGGGTGCGCGCGCTCTACCTCGGCATCCTGCTGACACACACGGTTCTGGCGGCGATCGTGCCGTTCCTGGCGCTGCGCACGGTCTGGCTCGCGCGCAAGGAGCGCTGGGACGCCCACCGGCGCCTCGCGCGCTGGACGTTTCCCGTCTGGTTGTACGTTTCGGTCACCGGCGTGGTCATCTACGTGATGCTGTATCACGTGGCGCCCGCACTCGCCGGCCCGTAGGCTTCGGAGACGTCATGAAGATCCGCACCGCTCTCGCGACCCTCGTCGCACTGCTCTGGCTGCTGCCGGGGCAGGCGCTGGCCTGACCCAACTGCGCCGCGGCGGTCGCCGCGACGAGCGAGCCCGGAGCCGCCGATCCCGCGAGCGGCTTCTTCTGGTCGATCCTCTTCATGATCGGCTCGGTCCTGCCCCTCGGCGGCGCGGTGGTCTTCTTCATCGCGCGCACCATCCGCCGCCTCGACGCCGCCGATGGCGTGCACTCCGAGCATGCAGCCTCGCTGTAAGTGTCTTGCTGTTGCCGCTGATCAGGCCGGGCACTGATTCTGGCCGACGTTCGGGGTAGTCTCTCTGCGTTTGGGGCGGGATGTGTGGCGTCGCTGTGCGCGCCCTCCCGTCGCCCGGGAACGCACAAGGAGGGGACATGAGCGACCCGATGGATCCCCGCATCACGCCTGAACACACAGTGGAGCCCCTGCCCCAGGTCGAGCCGTTGTCGCTCGCCGGCGAGGACGACGGCAGCGAGGCGCCGACCGCGTCGCAGCCCGTGGACATCGCGGCGCTCGACGCGCTGGAGCCACTCACGGACGACGGGGAACTCCGTGTCCGCATGGAGCCGCGCTACGAGTGGGGCTCGGCGCCGGCCGACTCGGATCCGGTGATGAGCGTGCTGCTCACGATGACGCCCGAAGGCGCGCCACTCGTCGCCGGCGACGGCCCGGCGGCCCACGTCATCCTGTGCGTGGACCTCTCGGCGAGCATGAACCACCCCGACAAGTACCCCGTGCTGACGCAGGCGCTCGAGGGCATGATCGACGATCTTCGTGCGCCGGGCGGCCGCGACGTCCTCCTGAGCCTGGTGGCGTTCGCGAAGGGCGCCTAGACGCGCTTCCGCAACGTTCTCGCCTCGAAGCTCACAGGACGTGAGGTGATCGAGGCGCTCGACAAGAGCCCGCTGCGCTTCGGCCGCTACACGGACATCGTCGGCGCTCTCGGGCGCGCCGGACGCATCGCCTACGACAGTCACCGTGCCGACCCCGTCCTGCCCGTTCGCATCTACGTGATGACCGACGGCAAGCCGCAGGACGTCGATGGGGCGGCGGCGACGATGAAGAACATCGGCAGGATGCCCGTGGACGTGGATGCCTTCGCCTTCGGTGCCGACTCCGACGTGGACCTGCTGAAGCGGCTGGTGTGCGGCCACCGCGGCGGCACGGTCAAGCACGTGCGCAAGGAGACCCTCGGCGAGGCCTACGGCCGCGTGGGCGAGGTGGCGCAGCGTGTCGTCGCCAAGCGCGCCCTGCTGACTCTCGAACTCGGCTCGGGCGTCGTGGGCGGCATGGCGTATCGCTTCCGTCCCGCGCGTCACTGCTATGGACCGAACGTGTTCGAGAACGGGCGGCTGTTCGAGACCGATCTCGGCACGCTCGAGTCGGGGCGCGCGTACTCGCTCCTCTTCCAGGTGCGGCTGCCGCAGACCACCGGTGGTGACACCGAGATCGGGACCGTGCGGCTGCGCGTGCCCGGGTGGGGCGGGCCGCAGGAGTTCCGCGCCGCGCTCGCCATCCCGCGGCACGCCGACACGACGACCATCGAGGCGGACCCCGTCGTGGCCGAGGCGCTGCAGGTGCTCGAGGCGATGGACGACGAGGATCCGGTGGCACTGCTCAAGGCGTTGCGCGCCCGCCGCAAGATGTACATCGCCGAGCGCCGCGACCCCTACCTGCTCGAGGTCGTGGACAAGGCCATCGCCGAGCTCGAGGAAGCCGGTACGCTCGATGCGCTGACCAGCAACGAGCGCGCGGCGTTGACCGCGCACACCGCGACCGCCGGATCGGGCAAGCCTCCCGCAGGCCGGCGGGAGTACACCTTCGGATGACCGCCGCCCTGGCGGACGCCTCGTGGCACGAACGCCGCCTCGCCCGCCGCCTCGAGGCGCGTGGCGAGGCGGGCCACGTCGAGGCTCTTCTCGGCGTCAAGGGCGTCATCGTGGGCGGACGGCACCGCATCGAGTCGCTCTATGCCGTCGGCGGCGAGGGCGCCGTCTACCTGACGCGCGATCTGCGTGTACCCGAGGCGCCCGTGCGCGTCGCGAAGATCGCGCTCCTGCCCGTGCACCGGCCGTTTCGTCTCGATGCGCGCGCCATCCGTAGCCAGCGCGACGGCATCCGCCTCGAGGCGACGTACCTCAAGGGCAGCCGCAGCCGCTTCCTCCCGCAGCACGACGGTCTCTTCGAGTTCCAGAACCCGCTGCTCGACCGTGCGCGCGGCGGCGCCTTCGGCGAGCCCGAGCCGCTGCTGCTCATGGAGAAGCTCCCGGGCATGGACCTCGACCGCTGGCTGGCGCGCATGCACCGCTCGGACGTGCCGCAGTCCGACATGCGGCGCACCCTCGATCGCGTCGCCGTCGTGCTGCTCCAGGCGCTCGTCGATCTCTACGACCGCGGTTTCTACTACGCCGACCTGCGGCCCGCGAACCTGCGTGTGATGGGGCGGCCCGAGCGCATGGTGCGGCTGCTCGACGCCGGGAGCCTCGTCCCGATCCAGGACAAGAGCGGCCGCTTTCCGCACGTGCCGTCCTACCTCCCGCCGGCGCTGTTCCGCGCGCGCCTGGCCGGGCGCGCCATCACGCCGGATGCCGACACGCAGGCCATCATGGCCGGCCGCGCGCTGTACGAGGTCGCGACCGGCCGCGTGCCCCGTCCCGGTGAAGCCGTGGACCGCTCACGGCTCATCGGCAGCAACGTCTCGCCGCCCGTGGCGGACGTCGTGGACGGGCTCTGTCACGGGGACTTCGAGCACGTCCGTCACGCCTATCGGTTCCTGGCGAGGCGCGCCACGCGGCGCGTCGCGCGCGGCAACGATCCGCGCAACGTCTCGCAGGAGGTTCCGGCGGCGGCCGGCAACGGCCGCGACGTAGCGCGTGCGAGGCGGCGCGCCGCGCCCGCGCCGAGCATCGCGCCACCTGCGCACTCCGCCACGCCGCGCCCCAGCGCGCCCCACGCACCCCACGCACCCCACGCGCCTCGCCGCAGCGGCTGGTTGCGCCGGCTCCTCGCGTTCCTGCGTCGTTGAGAGGCGTCGCTGCTGCGCTACTGCGGTGCTCGCCTGTTGCAGGTGGGATTCGGCGTGGGAGAGGAGTTCGGAGACGGGCAGGGCATCGAGGGGGGAGTCCGGGAGGGACTCCCTGGCGCGCGCCGCCGTCGGTGGCGGCCGTGCGCCAGCAAGAAAGCGCACCGACTACTCGTGTATCGTAACCAGTGGCTCCGTAGGAGCTTAGGCCGTCCAGCCGTCCAGCCGTCCAGCCGTCCAGCCCGAGAGTTCCGCCTTGACTTGCGCGCGTGTGAAGGGTTCGCTGTTGCTCGTTCCGAGGGGCTCGACGCCACGGTGGTGGAGATGCCCCTCGGTGGCGCGCTGCGGGAGGCGGGGAGCCGCGGACCGGTTCTCAGCGAGCATCGCATGTGCGAGACAGGGGGATGAGAATGCGAGTGCGGACATGTTGTCGAGTGTCGATTGCCGCGGTGGCCATGGCGTGTGCGTTCACGTCGTTGCGGGTCGCACACGCGATCTCGAGCAGTGGCCACTATGCGCAGCCAAGTCAGACTGCGATAGCCCTGGGCAACGTCACCGGGAGTTACGGCGCGGAGGGTGGCTCTGGGCACAGTGGATCTGAGGTGCATGGTGACTACGGCTACCATTGTTCGGGTACCCAGTGCGCGGTGAAGAGTCAGGGGCTTCCGGCGCAGAAGAACATCCTGAAGTTCAGGCTCACGTGGTCGGCGGCGGCGGACTCGGGAACGACTCAGTTCCTCGTGAAGACGAAGACCTCGCTGACCAATCGCACGGCGGAGCAGGACACCGCCGACCTGACGATCGCCGGTTGTACGGAGGGCCCCCCGACTTGGAACGCGGCGTGCGTGGTGACGCTGAGCAAGGGAGTCAGTGGTCAAGCAGGCGTCACGCCCAACCCCGGAGCCGAGGGCGGGATGTTCAGT
>JAJRVY010000232.1 GCA_024277065.1 Planctomycetota bacterium | reverse complement strand
TGGCCGCAGCGGTCCTCGCCGCCGCCGGACCGGCCGCGCGACTGCTCGACAACCGCAGCGGCGAGCGCGCCGTCGCGGCGCACGTGGACGCCCGCATCGACGGGGAGCCCGATCGACTGCTGCGCTGGCCGGGCGCAGCGCCGGACGCCGCCGCCGCGCTCGAGATCCTGCGCGCCGCGGCGACGCCGGACGAGGCCTTGGACGTCACACTCTCCCCCGGCAACGCCGTCCCCGCGGGCCCGGCCGTCGAGCGGGGGCTGCGACGCAGCGCTCACGTGGCGGGCAGCATTCTCGCCCCGCGCGAGGCCGGGGGCGCGGCGCCGGACGCCGCCGCGGCCTCCACAGCGCCGCAGGCCGCCGTCGAACTGGCTGCATCGCGCGGCGCCACCGAGGGCGTCCCGACGCATCTCGACGCGCGCGCGCTGGGCACACCCTTCGAGAGCGCAGAGGCGCGACTGCGCGTCGGCGGCCGCGAGGGCACCTTCGACGTGCCCGCGGGCGCACGCAGCGTGCGCGCGCCTCCCGTGAATCTGCCCGCGGGCACGCACCTCGCGCGCGTGGACGTCCCCGGTCGCGGGCCCGCCGTGGCGTTCGTGGACGTCGCACGCGCACCGCGCGTCATCTACGTCGCGAAGGGCGCCGCGCAGCACCCGATCGTCGCGGCGCTCGCCGCGCAGGGCCTCGAGACGACGGCGCTCGAGCCGCGGGCCGCCACGCTCGAGGGCTTCGCCACCGCCGACGTGATCGTCCTCGGGCCGGGCGCGGCGGGCTCGATGCTGACGGCGCGCGTGGCCGCCGGCGTGGCGAGCGGCAAGGGCCTGCTCGTGCTCGGGGGCGCGGGCGACGACGGGCTGCGCCGCCTCGCAGGCAGCGCCGTCGAGCCCCTGCTTCCCGTCACACTGCCACCGGCGCCGCCGCCGCCGGAGCCTCCCCCGGATCCAGCCCCGGAGCCGCCGCAGCCTCCCGAGCCCGAGCCCCCGCCGCCCTCGGACGACACGCCGGAGGTGCGGCTCGAAGACGGTCCCAAGGACGCCCTGCGCATCGCGCTGCTGCTCGTGATCGATCGCTCGGGCAGCATGGCCGGCCCGAAGATGCGCATGGCGCAGATGGCGGCCATGGCCGCGGCCCGCAGTCTTTCGCCCGAGGACCGCGTCGGTGTGCTCGCCTTCGACGACCGGCTGAAGTGGGTCGCGCCGTTCCAGGACGCCGGCGACCTGAACACGCTCGGGCGCCGCATCGGCGCACTGCGCCCGCAGGGCGGCACCGACTTCTTCCCCGCGCTCAAGGAGGGCTTCGCGAAGATCCTCGAGCAGCGCTGCGGCATCCGCCACGTGATCCTCCTGACCGACGGCGCGACGCGCGCGGCCGTGTTCCGGCCCACCGTCCAGGGCGCCGCGGCGCACAAGATCACGATCAGCACGATCGCTGTCGGCGACGGCGCGGACACTCGCCTGCTCGGTCTGATCGCCGGCTGGGGCAAGGGCCGTCTCTACCTGGCGACCGATCCGCAGCGCCTGCCGGAAGTCGTCACCGTGGACACGCGACGTTTCACGGTCGATGAGCGGAACCGGCGTGCCGAGGAGATCGTCGAGCGCCCGGAGGGCCTGCCGGACGCGCCGCCGGACGCCACGCCCGGCCCCGAACCGGACGGGCCGCCGGACGACGCGACCGCGGACGCCGCGGAGCCCCCGGACGACGACACATCGGGAGACGAGCCGGCGCCGGACGATGCGAGCGAAGCCGCGCCGCCGCGCGTGCCCCGCGTCCTGGCGAGCGCCGCCCTGCTCGAGGGCTTGCTCGGCGCGCAGTGGCCGCCCCTCCCGCATCCCGAGTCCCCCACGCCGCGCGGCATCGCGCTCGTCGTGCTCGGATGGGAGGACGACGCGCCGGCGCTCGTCCTGGGCCGCGCCGGCGAGGCGCGCGTCGCCGTGCTGGCCGCCGACGTGGCGACGAAGGACGCCGCAGAGGTCTTTGCCTGGGAACGCGGAGGGGCGTTCCTCGCCCAGCTCGTGCGCTCACTCGCCGCGCCCCCCGACGCGGACGCAGGCGGCGTCGTCGCGACGCTCACGCGCGCCATCGACGGGTCGGCGCGCATCGCGCTGCCCATCGATGCTCAGGGCGTCCTGCGGCTGCGCCGCGACGACGGCCGCGGCGACGAAATCGTGGTGCGCTGCGAGCGGCTCGGCGGCGCGTGGACCGGCGGGCGTCTCGCCACCACGCCGCCGTCCGGCGTACTGACGGGCATCTTCGTCCCGCGCACCGAGGGCGTGGCGCCACGCGAGGTCGCCGTGGTCTCGCCGGGCGCCGCGCGCACCGCCGTACACGCACTCGCCGATCTCGCGACGGCGGCGGGCGTGCCCATCGTCGATGCTCTGCCGGCATCGCCGCGCGAGACGCCGCGCGAGCGTCGCGAGCCCGTGCCGGCCCCCCTGCTGGGCACGGCGGCGGCGCTGCTCGTACTCGAGGCGGCGCTGCGGCGACGGACGTGAGACCGGGAGACGCGCCGTGAACCACGCCCCCCCCGGCCACGCTGCTCCCGCCGACGCGCGGCCCACGCTCGCCGTGACGCTCGGCGACCCGCTCGGCATCGGTCCCGAGATCGTCGCCGCGGCGCTGGCCACCGGCGCCGCGGAGGGCGCGGACGTCGTCCTGCTCGGCGACACACCCGCAGTGCGCCGCGCCGCGCAGGCCATGGGCGCGCCGCTGCCGGGCGATCTGCGCCCGGCGCCGCTGCCGGGCGCCGCGGCCGCCCTCTGGGCCCTCGAGGAAGCCTGCCGCCTGGTGCGGGCGGGCGCCGCCGACGCCATCGTCACGGCGCCCGTCACGAAGTCCGAGATCGCGGCGCTCGCCGCGGGCTTCCGCGGCCAGACCGAGTTCCTCGGCACGCGACTCGGTGTCCCGCAACCCACGATGATGCTGGCGGGCGAGGAGCTCCGCGTGGCCCTCGTCACGACGCACCTGCCGCTGCGCGACGTCCCGGACGCCGTGACGGCCGCTGCCGTGGAACGCGCCGTGCGCCGCACCCACACCGGCCTCACCACGTGGTTCGGGGTCGCCGCGCCGCGCATCGCCGTCCTCGGCCTCAACCCCCACGCCGGCGAGGACGGCCTGCTCGGCGCCGAGGACGCGCGCGAGATCGCCCCGGCCGTGGCCGCCTGTCGCGCGGACGGCATCGACTGCGTCGGGCCCCTGCCCGGCGACGGCTCGTTCGCGCCGCGCGGGCGGCAGAACTTCGACGGCTTCGTGGCGGCGTACCACGACCAAGGGCTGGCGGCCCTCAAGGCCGTCGCGGGCGGGAGCGCCGTCAACCTCAGTCTCGGCCTGCCGGTGCCGCGCACGTCGCCCGACCACGGCTCGGCGCGCGACATCGCCGGCCGCGGGATCGCCGACGCGCGGTCGATGTCGGCGGCGCTGCGGCTCGCCGTGCGTGCCGCCCGGGGAATGCGCCGCGGAAATCCTTTCCGCCGCCCGCCTCCGTCCGCATGATCACCGGCTTCCCCTCGCAGGACCCCCGGAGGTTCCCATGTCCGTAGACAGAAGCCTGAAGGTCAAGGCCGGCCTCCTGAGGCAGCGCAACGTCTGGACGCGCGCCGAGCGCATCGAGGCCCTGCACAAGTCACGCCGCTGGAACGAGGGCGACGACGTCCTCGGCCTCCCCAAGGTGCGCACCGTCTTCACGAGCAAGGGCAAGAAGAAGAAGGGCAAGAAACAGGACGACGACGAGTAGGCGGGGCGAGTAGCCGGGGTGAGTAGGCGGGGCGCCCGGCGGAGGGCACCTGACGGAGCCCGGGCGCACGAGGGGGCCGGTCGCGGGATGCGACGGGTCCCCTCGCGATTCGGCCCCTCGAGATTCGCGACGCCGCCGGGCGCCGCGGCTCTCATGGGAAGACTCTCTCAGTTGGCGGCCAGCGCCTCGCGACCTTCGCGCTCGAACCAGGCGTCCCAGAGCGCGACGTCGTCGCCGATGGCCTCGCCGCTGGCCGTGCGCAGGGCGTTGTAGAACACCCTCCGCTCGACGGTCGTGAACTCCTCCTGCACGCCGAGCACGCGCGTGTCCAGGATGACACCCTCGCGAATGGTCCCGACGATCGGATCCCCGATCTGCGACGCCTGCGCGATCTCGACGTCGAAGTCCGAGATGTAGGAGAGCTGGCGGCCGACGAAGATGTTGTTGCGAGCGCCGGGCCCGCCACCGGTCTTCAACCGCCGGATGATCCACTGCACGCTGGCCACGCCACCGAACGCCCCGAGCGCCTCGGCCGCGTGCGTGCGGATCACGGGCGTGTCGCTCCACAGAGCGCGCGCGAACGGCCGCAGCGTGTCCTCGTGATCGATGGCCTCGAGCGCCGCGACCGCCGCCGCGCGCACGCTCTTCTCGCGGTCCTTGATGGCCGTGTTGATCAGCGGGCGCACGGCGTCCACGTCGCCCCAGCGCGCGAGCAGCCCGGCCGCGATGCGCCGCTCCGCCGGCGTGCCGCGTCGCAGGGCCCGCAGCGCCGGCCGCGCGAGCGCGTCGGGCGACATGCCGTCGAGCGCCTCGCGGGCGAACTTGCGCGCGCGCTCGGGTGCCTCGGCGGCGCGGTGCAGGAGGTCGGCCACACGCCGCTCGTCCTCGCCCATCTCGCGCACGGGGCGCCCCTTGCGCGCCGCCGCCTCGGCCTCCTCGCGCAGTACCCAGCGACCGCCGCGCGAGACGAAGCCCTTGGCCGACAGGAGCGCCTCGCCCGAGAGCCATGCACCGTCCACCTTCTGCTGCTCGAGCAGCGCGCGCGCACCTTCGTGCTCCGGCTCGGCCCGGGTGACGGCCTCGGCGCAGCGCCGTGCCTCGGCCGCGAGACCGACGCGCTGCGCCCAGAGCGCCAGCGTGTACAGAGCGGCGACATCGCCGTCAGCGACGTCCTTGCGCCGCGCGGCGAAGACGTCGCGCGCCGTCTCGTCGCGCAGCACGACGTCCACGTCGCGCCAGCGCACCGAGACCTCGCCCTCGTCCGTGGTGACGAGGATGCGGTCGCCCTGATCGACGACGCGGCCCTCGACGACATCGCCCGAGCGCAGCCGCACGGTCTCGGCAGGAGCGGGAGCGGGCAGGAGACCGCAGACCATCACGAGGGCCGGCAAGCCCATCACACGGGGGGGTGTACGCACGCTCATTACCTCCTGGCCGGCCCCTGGCCGGCGCTACGCTGCTCGATCCCCGCTCCACGCTACCCGCCGGGGCTCGCCTGTCAACCGCAGGGGCGCACTCTGCCGATGAGGGAATCCCATGCAGGACATCGTCGATCGCATCCTGACCCGTCCCAGTATCGAGCAGGCCCAAATGGCCGGCTCAGCGGTGCGCGGGGCGTTCCACCGTCACCCCAAGGAGACGCTGGCGAGCCTGGCCTCCTGGAGCGCCCACCCGAGCGCCCACGTGCGCATCGCATCGGGCGTCGCCTACGGCGTCGTCGGCCAGCGCAATCGCGACGTCCTGGCCGAGATCCTGCCGTTCGTCGAGCGGCTCGCGAACGACACGGATCGCCAGGTGCGCCGGGCCGGCGCCGAGACCGCGCTCGAGCAACTCTGGCTGGCGCACTCCGACGCCCTGTGGGTCATCGCCGAGGACTGGCTGCGCAACAAGAACGACCGCATCCGCGAGGTCGTCGTACGCGCGCTTTCGCGCATCGCGACGAGCGGCAAGATCGTCCGTCCGAGCCTCCTGCGGCGCTTCGTGGAACGCGTGCTCGATCTCTACGACGAGCTCGCCGCGAAGGCCTCGCCCGAGGTCACCGTCGCCCTCGCCACGGCCATCGACGCCGTCGGCTGCCTGGCCCCCGACCTGGTCGTGCCGCGCGTGCTCGAGTGGGCGCACCGCGAGGACGACGGCTCGCTCGACCTCGTGCTCGAGATCGCACGTACACCGTTCGGCCCGCTCTGCGAGGGGCTGGACGTACACGAGGCCGGCGTGCGCCTCGCCGAGCTGCGCCGCACCGAGGAGAGCGCCGCGGCGGAGCGCGCCAGCAGCGGTGAGAGCCGCTGCGAGTACGTCCAGATCGTCTCCCAGACGTTCCTCGTGCGCCAGATCAGCACGCACATGCCGTGGGACTGGATCGCCGACCCCTACCGCGGATGCCAACTGCGCTGCGAGTTCTGCAACGCACGTACATCGACGGAGTGGAGCGGTGATGCGCAGACCGGCTTCTCGCGCCGCGTCACCTGCGTGCAGAACGCGGGCTCGCTGCTGCAGAACGAGCTCCGCGGCTCCAGTTTCGAGCCCCGCACCGAGAACGTCATCGGCATCGGCGTCACGTCCGATCCCTACCAGCCGGCGGAGGAGCGCCTGCAGATCACGCGCGAACTGCTCAAGGCGTGCCTCTAGACCGGCCACCCCGTCGTCGTGCAGACCAGGCAGCAACTCGTCATCCGCGATCTCGACATCCTGGAGATCCTCGCCCGCCACGGGCTGGTGAACGTCTACATGTCGCTCCAGACCGCCATCGACGGCATCCGCAACAAGGTGGAGCTGGGCACGTCCTCGACCGCCGAGCGTCTGCGCGCGATGCGCATGCTCTCCAGCAAGGGCGTTCCCGTCGGACTGCTGCTCTCGCCGATCATGCCGGAGGTCACCGACGACCCGGCGCTGCTCGACGAGACGCTCCGCCGCGCCGCCGACGCCGGCGCCTCGTGGGTGACCGCCGAGGTGCTCGACCTGCACGGCAGTGCCCGCGCGAAGGTGCGCCGCTTCCTCGAGGGCTATGCGCCGACGCTCATCGAACGCTACGGCAGCCTCTACGCGGCCGGCGCCCGTGTCGGCGATCCCGACCCGGAGGTCGCGCGCAAACTGCTCGAGGATCTCGTGCCGCGGCTCGCCGCCGAGCACGGGCTCGACGACACCTCGCGCATGCTCACGAGCGGCCGCGCCCCCGAGCTCTGTCTCCTCCGCCGGTAGTCCCCCGGCGCGCGACTCCGGGGGACGCCTTACTCTTGGTGGCGCGTCACCGCTCGGGAACCGGATACGCGAGGGCGGACTCCTCGGCTCGCTACGCGCCACGGCTCGCTGCGCTCGCGCTGACGGCGGAGCGTCTTCCCGGTGCCACGCGGCGGATGCCCGGGACGAGGGCGTAGGCCGCCCCGTATGGCGGGCCACGCGAGATCGAACGCCGCACGCCGGTGGGCGCGCCGCGACGTTTCAAGGGACTGCGAGGGACACGACGTGGTGGTCCCGACCGCGCGCAGTACGCGCTACCGGCAGCCGGGGCAGATGCCGAACAGCCGCAGCGAGTGGCTCTCCAGCTTGAAGCCGTGCTGGTCGGCGATCTGGTC
>JAJRVY010000231.1 GCA_024277065.1 Planctomycetota bacterium | reverse complement strand
GGCGCGCCTGCGAATTCCCAGCCGTGGCTTCGTAGAGCAGGCGCAACGCGGAGATCGGCGCTCTGATCCGTTCAGGTGTGTGAGTCGTCATGAATGGTGCGGGCTAGACTGAGCGCGACGACGACGAACAGCGCCGGTCCTCCGAGGCCCGAGAAGTCGAACATCCCGCCGAGGGTCCCACCGCGCATCCGCATCCTCCTCGCACGCAGAGCGGATCTCGGCCGCCTCGCGCATCCGCAATAGCATGCCGCAATGAGCAAGACGACGCACGGCCCGCGTGAGGTCCGGCCGCCCCGCGGCACCGAAGTCACGTGCGCCAACTGGCAGATCGAAGCGCCCTTCCGGATGATCCAGCACAACCTGGCGCCGGACAACGCCGAGGACCCCGATCATCTGATCGTGTACGGCGGTTCCGGGAAGGCGGCGCGCAACTGGGAGTGCTTCGACGCCATCCTGGACAGCCTGCGGGCACTGCGCCCGGACGAGACGCTGCTGGTGCAGAGCGGCAAGCCCGTGGGCGTCTTCCGGACGTTCGAGCACGCCCCGCGCGTCCTCATCGCGAACTCGAATCTCGTCGGCAGGTGGGCCACGTGGGAGCACTTCCGCGAGCTCGACCGGAAGGGCCTGATGATGTACGGCCAGATGACCGCGGGGTCGTGGATCTACATCGGCACGCAGGGCATCCTGCAGGGCACCTACGAGACGTTCGCCGAGGCGGCCCGGCAGCACGCCGGCGGCGACCTGCGCGGCAAGCTCGTCGTCTCGGGCGGACTGGGCGGCATGGGCGGCGCGCAGCCGCTCGCGGCCACGATGAACGAGGCCGTGTTCCTCGGCGCGGACGTCGATCCCACGCGCATCGCCAAGCGCCTCGAGACGGCCTACCTCGACGAGCAGGCCCCCGACGTGGACGCCGCCATCGACCGCGCGCTGGCGGCCTGCGAGGCGCGCGAGGCCGTGTCCATCGCCGTCGCGGCGCCGCAGACGGACCTGCTCCGCCGTCTCGCCGAACGCGACGTCGTGCCGTGTCTTCTGACCGACCAGACCAGCGCCCACGACGAGTTGGACGGCTACGTCCCCGACGGCATGACGTTCGACGCCGCGATCGCCCTGCGCGCCTCCGACCCCGAGCGCTACATGGCGCAGTCCCGGCGCACGATGGTCGAGCACTGCAAGCTCATGGTGACGCTGCAGGAGCGCGGCGCCGCGACGTTCGACTACGGCAACAATCTGCGCGGCCAGGCCGAGGCGAACGGCTACGCCGACGCCTTCGCCTTCCCCGGCTTCGTCCCCGCCTACATCCGCCCGCTCTTCTGCGAGGGCAAGGGACCGTTCCGCTGGGCGGCGCTGTCGGGCGACCCCGCGGACATCCACAGAACCGATGAGGCCATCCTGCGCATGTTCCCCGAGGACGAGGCGCTCGCGCGCTGGATCCGTCTCGCCCGCGAACGCGTGACGTTCCAGGGATTGCCCTCGGGCATATGCTGGCTGGGCTACGGCGAGCGCGCGAGGGCGGGCCTCGAGTTCAACCGCATGGTGCGCGACGGCGAGCTGACGGCGCCCGTCGTGATCGGCCGCGACCATCTGGACTGTGGCAGCGTGGCGTCCCCCAATCGCGAGACCGAGGCGATGAAGGACGGCAGCGACGCGGTCGCCGACTGGCCCATCCTGAACGCGCTCCTGAACACCGCCTCGGGCGCCACGTGGGTCTCGTTCCACCAAGGGGGCGGCGTCGGCATGGGCTACTCGCTCCACGCCGGCATGGTCATCTGCTGCGACGGGACACCGGAGATGGACGTGCGCATCGAGCGCGTGCTGACGTGTGACCCGGGTACGGGAGTGATGCGCCACGCGGACGCGGGCTACCGACGGGCGATCGACGTGGCGCACGAGCGTGGCGTCGCGATCCCGATGACGCGCGAGTCGTGAGGTGTCCACGTCGCTGCGCCGCGGCTCTCCTGACGTTCGCGGCCGCCGGCTGCGCGTCCGGCGCCGGCGACGGCGCTCCCCGGGAGGACGCGACAGCGACGCCGCCGTGGGCCCCGCCGGGGGTCGTCTTCACGCGCTCGGACGCAGAGTGCAACGCGCGCGCGAGCTGTGACTGCGGCACGCCCGCGGACGCGAGCGCGAGCGGTGACGACGAGCCGCGCGGCGCCCTCGGGCAGGCCATCGACAGCATGTACGACCTGCTCCCCGAGGACGCCGTCGTCATCCCGTACGTACTCCAGAGCGATCTCTTCGGAACGGGCGCGGGAGTGGCATTCGCCTTCCCGAACTGGCCCCACGAGCAGGCCACGACGGCGGGCTTCGCCATCGCCAGTTCCAACGGCAGCCTGGCCCTGGCACTCGTCGGCGCGGACTGGAGCGGTCTCGCGCACGAACGCGTGCTGCTCGACCCGCTGATCTCGATCGGCACGTACGGCGATCAGCGCATCTACACCGGCACCCGCCGCGGCCACCGCGGTGAGCGCGCCGGGCAGCACGACTCGGACGAGAACAACTACATCGAAGGCGACGGTTAAGACCTGAACGTCCGGCTGCGCTTCGAGTACGTGCTGCCGATCGGCTCGGGACGCGCACAGATCCGTCCGGATCCCGAACTGGAAGACGGTCTGCTCGTCGGGCAGCCCAACCGCACGGGCACCTGGAACCCGCTGGAGTCCGGCCGCACCGTCATCCAGTTCGAGCCCTTCTATCGCAACCAGTCGGCGGAGTCCGGCGACGACGACCGCGAGGTCGAGCTGCGCAGCAACGGCATCAAGCTCGGCCTCTTCCACGACAACACCGACTACCCGATCAATCCCTCGACCGGCAGCCGGCAGCGCATCGCCGTGGCGCGCGACTTCGACTGGTTCGACAGCACGGGCGCGTGGACGTCGATGGAGGCGCAGCTCTCGCAGTTCCTCGATCTCGGCGCGACCGACGTCCTCGCGCAGCAGGTGCTCGCGTTCGACGTCTGGGGCTCGCACGCGTTCACCTGGCGCACGAAGGACACGCCGCGCGGACCACGCATCGTCCGCGCCCCCCCCAACTTCGAAGGCGCGCGCCTCGGCGGCCTGTTTCGCCTGCGCGCCTACGACGCCTCACGGTTCAGCGACCAGTCGGCGCTGCACTACACCGCCGAGTACCGCGTGATCCCACGCGTCAACCCGCTCGACTCGATCCCGCTGCTACGCGAGATCGGAGCCGACTGGACGCAGTTCGTCGTCTTCGCCGAGGCGGGCCGCGTGAACGACGGATTCGACCTCGGCGATCTGCACTCGGACATGAAGACCGACGTGGGCGTCGGCGTGCGGCTGTACGTGCACGGCGTCGTGATCCGCGTGGACGCCGCCGTCGGCGACGAGGGCGCGGGCCTGCAGGTGATGGTGGCGCAGCCGTTCTGACGCACCCGTCCCGTGGCGCGGCGTTTGCGCGTAGCCTGGGCGACATGCGCACACCATCGCCGCTCCGGCTCACGGCCGCCCTCGCCCTCTGTGGCGTCGCGCTGACGGTCGCTGGAACTGCCGTCGTCGCGTCCCCGCCGAAGGACGACACGCCACTGCAGAAGGCCGAGAAACTGCTGAAGAGCGCGCTCTACCGCGACCGTCTACACGCTGTCGAGATCCTCGAGGAACTCGGCGTCGGCAAGAAGGTCGAGGCCGTGCTCATCGACGTGCTGCGCGACGACGACTGGGGCGTGCAGATCCGCGCCGCCGAGGTGCTCGGGCGCAGCGGCGACGACGGCGCGCGCGACGCGCTGGCGCAGGCGGCCGTCGAGGGCGAGATCCAGTGGGTGCGCGAGGCCGCCGGACGTGCGCTCGGCGCCATGGCCGGCGGCGACGCCGGCGATCTGCTTCTCGCCCAGGCCAAGAGGACGCGCGACGAGGCCGCCAAGGCGCGCGCGGTCGTCGCGGCCACGCCCTTCGTCACGAAGGAGCACGTCTCGCGTCTCGTGCGCTACGCCAAGGACAGGGACGCCTACCTCGCGCGCGCCGCAGCACGGGCGCTCGGCCGCCTCGTCGGCGACGCGGACGCGCAGAGTTCCGCGATCAAGGGGCTGAAGCCGGTCCTCGCCGCGCGCAAGGACCACCGCAGCTTTCTCGAGTACTCCGGCGCCATCGAGGGGCTGGCGATGGCGGACTCCCCGGTCGCGCGCAGGATGCTGATCGCCGAGGTGCTCGCGTTCCCCGACGACGACGAGTACGTGATCGAGCGCGTCGGCCGCGGACTCGCCGCCGCCGGCGACGAGAAGGCCACGGCTGTGCTCGTGCCGGCACTCACGGCCAATGCGAAGCGTCCCGAGGTGCGGCGACTCGCGCGTCTCGTCGCCCACGCCGGCGCCGTGAGCGCCCGTCCCGAACTCGAGGCACTGCTGTCCCACAAGGAGGAGCGCGTCCGCAGCGAAGTCGTGCGAGCGCTCGGCATCCTCGGCAGCCCGGAGTCGAAGGAGATCCTGCTCGCGGCCCTCGCGGACCCCGGTCCGTACGTCCGCGTCGAGGCCGTGACGGCGCTGACGCGCATCCTCCCACGACCGGAGTTCGCCGCGCTCGGCGAGCGGTTGCGCAAGGACCAGGACGTACGCGTGCGGCTGCAGTTCGTCGTCGAGCTCTACGACACACTCGACCCCGTGGGTCTCGACCCGCTCATGCCGTTCCTCGAGGACCGCTCGTGGCGCGTCGCCTCGGCGGCCGCCGCGACGATCGGCGCGCTCGGCATCGCCGAAGACCTGCCGCGCCTCGAGCCGCTGCTCTCGCACAAGGACTGGAAGCTGCGCGCGGCGGCCTACGAGGGTCTCGGCCGCCTGCGCGCCGCGCCTGCCATCCCGCTCCTCGCGCAGGGACTCGACGACCGCGATCCCGTCGTCCGCGGCGTCTGCTGGACCAACCTGCAGATCCTCACGATGGAGCGTCTCGGCGGCAAGTCCGCGGTCTGGCTCGCGTGGTGGCGCGAGAACAGCGCCACGATCGGCATCCGGAAGCGCAGCCGTCGCTCGGACGCGGAGAAGGAGGCCGAGCGCAAGAAGAACGAGCGCTACGCGCGGGGCTCCCTGACGCGCGACCAGAGCGTCGAGATCCTGCAGAAGGCGCGCATCCTCGTCGTCACGGGCGCATGGGACAAGGTGCAGCGCGTGCTCGACCATCTGTCCATCGAGCACACGCTCCTGCGCGCTCAGGAACTCAAGGCGGTGGGGCTCAACCCCAACCAGATCCTGCTCGTCAACTGCGAGGGCAACCTCGACTCCGACACCATGGAGCGCGTCGCGTGGTTCGTCAACGTCGGCGGCTACGCCATGACGACCGACTGGGCGCTCACCAAGACGATCATGCCGGTGTTCCCCGGCTACGCGACGCAGTACGCGCGATCCTCCACGGGCAACGACGTCGTCGTGGTCGAGGAAGGCGTCCCCGGACATGCACTCACGGCCGGCGTGTTCGACGGCGTGCCGGCCCTCGAGTGGTGGCTCGAGGTGCAGGCGTTCCCATTGACAGTGCTCTATCCGGAGCGCGTCGAGGTGATCGTGGACAGCGCCGAGATGCGCCACCGCTACGGCAGCACGCCCCTCGGAATCACGTTCCGCTGGGGTCTCGGCAAGGTGCAGCACTCGGCCAGCCACTTCTACCTGCAGGAAGAGGGCATGCAGCACGCGAGCAAGCCGCGCGACCGCATGATCTTCGCCGCCGACAACCTCGGGCTGTCGCTGGCGACGATCCGCCGCATGGCCGACGACGGCGCCTTCGACGGTCGCATCACGCCGAAGACGATGAAGGAGATCGCGCCGGACTACTCCATGTTCCGCATGATCGTGAACATGGTCCGCGAGAAGAGCACCTGGGTCGAGGACCTCTTACGCACGCGGGTGCGGGAATTCGGGGTACGGGAATCAGGGCGCGGGGATCGGTTCACCGGGCTGCGCCGCCTGCGCACGCGAGGTCGCGGCACGAAGCTGCGCGTCTCAGTACGCGACGATCGGCGCGATGCGGCGGATCAGCTCGCCCCGGGCGTCGTCCCGCGGCGGCGCGGCCCGTGCGACGAAGGGCGTGCCGCGCACGGCGACGCTCGCTCGCCCGATGCGCAGCACCGCGTCATAGCGCACGGCGCTGAACGGCGGCCCCGCGGCAGTGCGGCCGGTACCCTCGATGCGCCGGATCTCGACCGTCAGGGTCGGCGCCCCCGGCCCGCCACGTGCGACGACTTCGACATCCTGCGCCTCGAGCGCACTCGTGAGTGCGGTGCGCCAGACCGTGAGCTCCGCGCGCTCGAGCACCGGCCCCACGCCATCGACCGGCACCACGACGAGCGTCAGGCGGCCGCCGGGGATCAGCGTCGCGAGCGACGCCACCGGCTCGACCGCCGTGTGGCAGAACCCGCAGTCGGGCACGAACTCCGGATCGTCGGCCGGTACCTCCGGGACGTGACAGGACCTGCACGCCTTGTGGATCGCCGTTCAGAGATCGGGCGGCGCATCGTGGTCGTGGGGCTGCGACTCGTCGATGGGCTCCGACATGTACGCATACGCGTGGCACGCGCGACACGACTGCGGAACGGCCTCCGTTGCGGGCGCCGCCGCCGCTCCGCCCGCCGCCCCTCCGAGTTCGTGATGGCAGTCCACGCACGTCGCCCGGCTCCCGTCCGCACGCGTCCGGGTGTGCTCGCCGTGCGGGAACACGGCGGCTGCGACCTGTGGGTGGTCCTCGACGAGGACCAGTTCCTCGAGCGCCGCGGGAACGTGGGCAGAAGGCTCGCCGCCGCCCCCACAGGCGGTCAGGAAGAGCGCGGGCAAGATCGGGAGCCGTCGCACGTGCGAACAGTCTACGCGACGGGCGAAGGGCACGAGAGCGAGAGTGCATCGACCGGGCCCAGGGCCCACCGACATGGAGCCGGTCGGCAACCGGCCGGAGGGCGCGCGATCGGCGCGGGAGACGTCTCGTGCACGGTCGTGTTTCGGGGACCAGTCCGTTCCCCGATGGATCCATCTGGGCCGCCGGTCTGCGCCGCCCGTCTGCGCCGCCGGTCTGCGCCGCCCGTCTGCGCCGCCAATCCGCGCCGTCAGTCCGCGCCGCTGGGGAACGGCTCGGCGGCGGTGCTGAACGTCCACGAGATGTCGATGGGGCCGTTCGCATCCCGCGCTCGGAAGCGCGCGCGGTACCAGGCGCCGTGGGCGAGCGGATCGCGCGGCAGAGCGTCGCCGATCTCCCGCGTCGCGGACGTCGGAAGACGACTGGGATCGCGCAGCACGCCGCGCTCGAGATCGATCGTCCGCACGCTCGCGCTCTCGCCTGCGCCCTGCACGCCGCCGCGCTCCTGCGCGTACGCCGATCGCCGCGCCGTCTGCCCGGCACCGAGGAGCAGGCCGAGAACGAGGCCGCGTACAACGATCATGACGAGGCGGGACTTCATCCGCCCGAGGGTACGGGGCCGCGGGGTTCCCGGACAGTGCGGCGCGCACTCGGTACTCTGGCGCCATGATGACCGATCACGTCGATCTGCTCGTCCTGAACGCCTCGCAGCTCGTGACGGCGGCGGCCGGTCCGCCGGGGCCTCTGCGCGGCGAGGATCTGCGCCGCCCGGGCATCGTCCGCAACGGAGCCGTCGCCGTCGCCGGGGATCGCATCGTCGCCGTCGGCGCCTCGGACGAACTCCGCGCGCGCTTCACCGCTGCGCGCGAGATCGACGCCCACGGCTGCGTCGTCCTGCCCGGATTCGTCGATCCGCACACGCACCTCGTGTTCGGGCGCACGCGCGAGGACGAGTTCGAGTTGCGCTGCCTCGGCAGGACGTACGAGGAGATCGCCGCCGCCGGCGGAGGCATCCGGGCCTCGTCACGGCGCTTTCGCACGACCCCGCGTGGGGAGATCGTCGCCCAGGCGCGCGCGACGCGGCGCCGCGCGCTCGTGCACGGCACGACCACGATCGAGGTGAAGTCCGGCTACGGTCTGGATACCGCCGGCGAGCTGACGGCCCTCGAGATCGCCGGGGAGATCGACGATCGCGGCGATGTCGTGCGCACGTTCCTGGGTGCGCACGAGGTGCCCGACGAGTGGCGCGACGACCGGGCCGGCTACGTCCGGCTCGTCTGCGAGGAGATGATCCCCGCCGTCGCCGAGCGCGGCCTGGCGACCTTCTGCGACGTGTTCTGCGAGGAGCACGTCTTCACGCAGGGCGAGACACGCACGATCGCCGCGGCGGCGCGCGCGCACGGACTGCGCATGAAGCTCCACGCGGACGAGCTCGCGGGCACAGGTGGCGCCGAGCTCGCCGTCGAACTCGGGGCGGTGAGCGCCGACCATCTGATGCGCATCAGCGACGAGGGCATCGCGGCGCTCGCCGGCAGCGACACGATCGCCGTGCTGCTGCCCGGGACGTCGTTCTTCCTCGGCATGCGCGCCTTCGCGCCGGGTCGCCGCATGGTGGACGCGGGCTGCGCCGTCGCGCTCGCCACGGACTGCAACCCCGGCTCCTCCATGACCGAGAACCCGCAGACGATCCTCACGGTGGCGTGCATCGGACTCGGTCTGCGACCGATCGAGGCGCTCGCGGCCATGACGCGCAACGCGGCCTACGCCGTGGGACTGGGCGACGAGGTGGGGCGGCTCGCGCCGGGTCTTCGCGCGGACATCGTCGTCAGCGACGTGCCCGACGTGCGCGTCCTGCCGTACCATCACGGCGTCAACCATGCGTCCGTCGTGGTCCATCACGGAGTGATCGTCGATTGATCTCTAGCAATCGCATTCTGTGGCCGATGACTCCAACGAGGGCCGCACACCCCGCGGCGATCCGTGGTCGAGGAGATACATGAGGCTGATCGCGTTCACCCTGCAACTCGTCGGAGATCCGTCGGACGAGCACCTGCAGTCGATCTCGGACGCCGCCCAGCGTCCCGATGTGGCCGTCCTGGCCGAGGACGCCGGCGTCACTCTGATCGGCCCCGCCGACTCGATCGTCGATGCCGCCGTGGCCGGTGCGCACGTGGGCCGCGAGGACGGCGCCAAGATACGCTGCCGCGTCGATTGCGTGGGCGACGCCTCGGAGGAGGCCGGCGAGGTCGCGCAGGACGTGGCCACACGCTTCCAGGAGGGTCTTGCGGCCGCCGCCGGACAACCCGCCACGCGGCCCATGACCGAACTGCCCTCGATGGACCCCTACGACTCCGCGCAGCTCATCCTGCACGCGCTCTCGCAGCCCACGCCGACGCCGGGCGGAGGCTCGGCTGCGGCTCTCGCCGGCGCCACGGGGGCCGCACTCGTCGCGATGGTCGCCGGCGTGACCGTCGCCAGTGATCGCTATGCGGACGTGCGCGAGGAAATGGAGCGCGTCCGCGATCGCGCGCTGCTCCTGCGCGACGAGCTGCACGCGCTCGTCAAGACCGACGCCGACGCCTACAAGCGGTTCATGGAGGCGCAGCGCCTGCCCGCCGACACGGAAGAGGAGACCGAGGCGCGGCGCGAGGCCGTCTCGAAGACCGCGATGTTCGCCTCCGAGACGCCCCTCGAGGTCATGCGCCGCTGCCTGACCGTCGTCGAGCTCGCCGCGCGGCTCGTCCGTCGTGGCAATCGCGCCGCCGCCACCGACGCCGTGGTCGGCGCCCAGCTCGCCGCCGCCGCCGCGCGCGCGGCCTGGTCCAACGTGCGCGTCAATCTCCCGGCCGTGAAGGACCTGGCCATGCGCGCGCATCTCTCCGGCGAAGCGGGCACTCTCGGACGGCAGGCCAAGGAGGCCGAGATCCACGCGCTCCGCGCCAGCGAGGTCGAGAAGCGCTGACGCGCACATGACGGACGAGCGGCAGCCTCGCCCCGTGCGACGCGCACTCCTCCTGCTCACCGTGTTCGGCATCCTTTGCGCCGGGATTCCCTGGCGATCGGCTCGCGCGAGCAGCGGCGACGACGATGTCGTCTCCCGCGCGGTCGCGCTGCTGCGGCGCGTGACGCCGCTCGTCGAGGCGGCCGTCGGGGCACCGTTCCCGTCACCCCCACGGGTCGTCACGCTCACCGCTCGCGAGGCCGAGCGCGTGTTCCGCGCGGACCTCCGCGACGAGGTGGCGCGGCGCCATCCGGAAGCGACCGCCGGCCAGCGCGCGACGCTCCTCGCGGCGTCGGCGCGATCCTCCGTCGCTTCGTGCATCGCGCGCTACAGCTTCACGGCGCGGGCCATCGTGCTCGTCCGACCGAGTTTCGACGCTCAGCGCGCAACGGCCGGGTTCGCCGCCGACGAGGCCGAGGACCTCCTCGTCGCCGTGCTGGCGCACGAGGCCGTCCACGCCCTCGACGACGCGCATCACGACCTCGCCCGCCTCTTCCGTGAGGCCCCGGACGCCGAGGCGCTGCGGGCGCGCGCGATGGTCGCCGAGGGACGCGCCGTGTTCCATGGCCGCCGTGCGGCGGCCGCCGCCGGCGCCTCCGAGAAGGCCCGTGCGCTGCTCCCCGGCGGCGGCGCGCCGCAGGGGCTGCACACCTGGCTCCTGCGCCTGACCTACGAGGGTGGCGCGTCCTTCGCTGCGGCGCTCGCGGCGCGCGCCGAGCGCAACACGCCGCAGAAGACCGCCGCCGACCTCGCAGAGCGCCTGTTCGCGCACCCTCCGCGCACCACGCACGAGCTCTTCCACCCCGCCTCGTGGCCCCGCGGCGCGCCCGACGCACGTCCAGCACGGATCGTGGGTGCGCTGCCGGACGCGACCGTCCAGCCGCTCTCGGAGTTGCAGCTCCGGGCGCGCTACGCGGCTCTCCACGACGGCGCCACGGCCGCGCGGCTGTTCGCCGGCTTCCGCGGCGGCGCGCAGTCCCTCGTCGATGCCACGAACGCCGCCGTCCTCGCGTTCGAGAGCGAGGACGGCGCGCGTGCCTATGTCGAGATCGCGGAGGACGAGGCCCCCACCGAGCGCAGCGGCACGCTCGTGCTGCGCGCCTTCGGCCCGGCGGCCGACGCGCTCATGAAGCGCCTGCGCGAAGCCGCCACGGCCACTGCGGACGATTGACCCCAACGGGTGGTGGTCCGGCGACACGGACCCACGAAATACATGGATGCACGCAACAGCATCTCGATGGTATCCTGTCTCTGCGTTGCCCCGTAGGCGTGCGGGGCACGGGCTGGAGGCCCGAATGGGAGTCTGCCACGACGTCCCGGACGGGGTGGCCACGGGGCCGTCGCAACGGGTGCGGCAGCACCGAGAGCGGTCCCGCCTGAGAGGAGGTGATCATGTCAAGTGGCTGTAGTAGGAAGCTGTCCGCCCGGTAGGACGACGGTCCTGCCGCACGAGGGCAGCACTCGACACGCGGGGGCGGGGTCCTAGGGCCTCGCCCCCGTTCGATTCCGGCGCGCCGGGGGCGGGGGGCGGGGACATCGAGGCGGCCACGGCGCGCCGCAATCATCTCGTGCGTGTTAGTTGCGCTCGAGCCTGTTAGTTGCGGCCGTCCCTCGGGGCTCCTACCGGTCCAGCTTGGCGAGGATGCGGCGGTTGCCCGCGACGTAGTCGAAGAGGGAGAGGAGCGTCACGCCGGCGACGAACCACATGAGCGTCGTCGAATAGGTCAACAGCTCGTCGGCGTTCAGACCGAGCCGATCACGCAGGCAGCTCGCGGCCAGGATCACGACGATGGACACGCCCTGCACGATCGCCTTCAGCTTGCCGCTCCAGCGCGCGGAGACGATCACGCCCTGGCTCGCCGCGAGGATGCGCACGGTGGACACGATCGAGTCGCGGTAGAAGATCATCGCGATGGCCCAGACGTCCGCATAGCCGAGCGTCAGGAAACCCAGGAACACCGTGAAGCGACTGACCGAGTCCGCGAGCGGATCGAGGATCTTGCCGAGCTGACTCACCTGCTCGAGGCGACGCGCCACGAAGCCGTCGAGCAGGTCCGTCGCCTCGAACGTGATCACGAGCCCCAGCGCCCACCAGCGGCCGAACGGCGTGTCGCTGAGGAACGCCCACAGGAAGAGCGGCGCGCCGAGCAGACGGCACAGCGTCAGGATGTTGGGGATCTTCACGGCGAGCCCGTCTCCTCCGCGTCTCCGAGTAGATCGTACGCCCCGGGCGCGGCGCCGACGACCGTCGCCACGGACAGCCGCGCGGTCGTGCCGAACTTCTCCGAGATGACGTCGCACTTGGTGGTCAGCAGGCACGCGACCGCGGGCCCGAGATCCGGGCGGTTGCCGTACGCGAGGTAGAAGTTGGCCTGGCCCTTCGTGATCACGAGGTCCGCCCGGGCGATCTCGTCCAGCAGCCGCGGTGACGCCTCTTCGAGTGAGATGCCGAGGGTGTCGGGCCCCGCCTCGAAGACCTCGTCGGCGGCCTCGTCGAGCCCGGTCTGGCGAAAGTCGTCCAGTGTAGCGTCGGACGTGATCGCCCCTCCCCGGTACGGCACGACGACGTGAGCGCCGTACGACCGGATCTCACGCACGAGCAGAGCGTCGAAGGCGATCTCGCCCACGTTGTCCGGGACGAAGAGCACTCTGCGCGCGCTGCGGGCGAGGGCTTCGATCTCGGCCGTGCGATCCACGTCGAAACCGCGTGCGACGACGCCGCGCAACATGTCCCCCACCTCCTCGACGCCGAAGCCATAGCCGATGCCGGCCGTGCGGAAGTCGAGGTGATTGCCGGCGACCGCCCACGCACAGAGCAGCGCGAAGCGCTCCGCCGGCCCGAGGCCCTGCGCCGCTGCGGCCACACCGACGGCGAGCTCCCGCCCGGCGCGGTTGCAGCCCTCGCGGAGTTCGCGGAACGGCAGCGCGTCCCCGGCCTCGTCCTTGAGGATGCGGTGCACGCCCGTGATGTACCACGAGGGGAGGTGCGCCTCGTCCCAGTGCGCGGCGAGCCACTGCTCGGCCCGATCCACGATCCGGACGCGCAACTCGGGGGCGTAGCCGAGAAGTTCCATCGCCCCGCGCAGGTCGTGCATGACACACGGCCGACAACGCGGATCGAGGACGGGGACGCGGGGAGGGGGCATGCCGAGCGGGCAGAATAGGAGCGGCGCGGCAGGCGGCATCGAAATACGGTGACGAACATCTGAGAAGGTGCCGCCGAAGGAAACGCGGCGCCCCGTCTCCTTCGACCACACCTTCCGAGACCGAGGCCGGGAATACGCCCTTCTGCCGAACGTCCGAACCAACCATGAAGCCGTCCTTCCGAAACCGCGAACGGGGTATCGCCCTGCTCCTCGTACTGATCGCCGTCGTGCTGATCGCCGCGCTCGCGACCGAGGTCAGCCAGACGGCCGCCACGCAGCACCGCATGGGGCGCAACACGATCAACGACTTCCTGCTGCGCACCGCCGTCGAGGGACGCGCCCACATCCTGCGCGCCGCGCTCGAGTTCGACGCGACGAGCGGCAACGCCATCGATACCGAGGACGAGGACTGGTCCTGGTACAACCGCGAGGCCCTGTCCGCGTGGGGCGAGCGCGCCGCGGACGCCGTTACCGAGAGCGGCAGCGAGGAGGCGGTCTCGTACCGCAACACCGACGTGCAGATCCTGGCCTGGTGCGAGGACGAGCGCGCGAAGATCAATCTCCTCGGTCTGTCGCGACCGCGCGACACACCCGAGTTCCGCCACACGCGGGACGCGCTCATCCGCCTCATCGACGACTACCGCGAAGCGTTCTCGTCTCTCGACCTGACCGAGTCCGACGCCCAGGAGATGGTGGAGAACCTGACGGACTGGCTGGAGGACATCTCGGAGGACGACGAGAACCCCATGCCACCCGTGGCGTCGGGACGTGGACGCCTGCAGGCCATCGACGACCTGCTGCGCGTGCCGGGAGGCAAGTGGACGTACGCCGCGCTCTACGACGTACTTGATCCCGACCGGGACGAGAACGAGGACACGGACTACGGCGAGGGATCGGACGGCGACTTCGAGCGCACCAACGGCATCCCGGGCCTCTTCCGCTACCTGACGGTGAACGCCGAGCCCACGGCCAACGCCCCGCTGCGCATCAACATCAACACGGCGCCCAAGGCCGTCCTGCGCGCGCTCTTCGACGTGCGCGACGCCGATCTCGCCGACAGAATCCTCGAGAACCGCCGCGAGGGTGCGGGTGACTCCGACGAGGACGCGAGCGCGGCGCCCGCCGAGGACGAGGACTCGGGCTTCTTCCGCAACAAGGGCCAGTTGACGCGTGTGGAGGGCATGGCCGACAGCCTCAACGCCTACCCGCGCCTCGACTTCTTCGCCGACACACGCAGTGACGTCTTCTCCATCCACGTCATCGCCACGATGGTCACGGGCAGCGTGGGCGCGGACGCCGACCCCGCCGACCCGGAGTCCGACGGACCACGCGACATCGTGGCCTCGTACCAGTACCGCGAAGTCGTCCAGCGCACCGACAACGGGTTCGTCACGCTCTACGTCGAGCGGCGCCACGACCCGGTGTACGACCGCTGATACGGTCGTTCGCGCGCGGGTTACTTGACCGCCCGAGGCTGCGCCCACTACGGTCACGGAATCGGTTCGCGACCATGATCATCCTCTGCCGTGACGACCTCAGCCCCGACCAGCGCGAGCGCCTTCGCTCGGCGGTGGACGGGCTCGGATTCCGCTGGTACGAGCGCGACGAGGGCGGCCGCGCGGTCTTCGAGACCGCCCCCGAGGCCGACGCCATGCGCGGCGATATCGAGAACCTCGCCGGCGTGGAGCGCGTCTTCGCCGGAGAACCGGGCGCCCACCTCGTGACGCGCGACCATCACGGCTCCTCCACCGAGGTGCGCATCGGCGACGTCGTGTTCGGCGCCGGCGAGACCGTCGTCATCGCCGGCCCGTGCGCCGTCGAGGGACTCGACGTGGTACTCGAGATCGCGACGGCCGTGCGCGCCGCGGGCGCACGCGTGCTGCGCGGCGGCGCCTACAAGCCGCGCACGTCGCCGTACGACTTCCGCGGCCTCGGGCAGGAGGGCCTCGAGATCCTGGCCGCCGCTCGCGAAGAGACCGGGCTGCCGATCGTCACCGAGGTGATGGACACGCGCGACGTCGAAACGGTCGCGGAGTACGCCGACGCACTCCAGGTCGGCTCGCGCAACATGCACAACTTCGCCCTGCTCGCCGAGGTGGGCCGCGCGCGCAAGCCCGTGCTCCTGAAACGCGGCATGAGCGCGACGCTGGACGAGATGCTGACCTCCGCGGAGTACGTGCTGGCCGGCGGCAACGAACAGGTGATCCTCTGCGAGCGCGGCATCCGCACGTTCGAGACGGCCTCGCGCAACACTCTCGACCTCACCGCCGTGCCGCTCCTCGAGGAGCGCACACACCTGCCCGTCGTGGTCGATCCGTCGCACGCGTGCGGGCGGCGCACGCTCGTCCCCGCCCTCGCGCGCGCCGCAGCGGCCGCCGGAGCCGACGGCGTGATGATGGAGGTCCACGTGCGGCCGGGCGAGGCGCGCTGCGACTCCAAGCAGGCCATCGTCCCCGAGGAACTCGCGCAGATCGTGCGCGACGTGGCGGCCATCGACCGCGCACTGCGCCCCGCTGCGGCGGGCACCACGGCCGCGACCGACACGGAGCCCGTCACATGAGCGCCCGCCCGATCCTCGCCGCCGGCAACTGGAAGATGAACCTGGTCGTGAGCGAGGCCCGCACCCTGGCGGCCCAGGTGGCCGCGGCGGCAGGCTCGTGCCCCGCCATCGACGTGACGGTGTTCCCGTCGTACACGCTGCTGCATGCCGTACGCGCCGTT
>JAJRVY010000230.1 GCA_024277065.1 Planctomycetota bacterium | reverse complement strand
TCGTATCCGGTGCTGGCGAACATCCTCGGGCGCACGGAGCTGGTGGACGAGGTCGGCGCCGACGACCAGCGCCTGGCGCTTCTCGACGCCAGCGTGTTCCCGCCCGAGGGCGGCGTGGTGCGCGTTGGCAGCGAGGTCGTCCGGTACGGCTCGATCATGGGCAACGAACTCGTGGACTGCGAGCGCGGCTATCTCTCCGAGAAGTCCGAGAACTCGGGTCCGGGCGAGTGGCAGCCCGGCGACGTCGTCGTGCTCGAGGCCGCCTTCCAGATCGCGACGCGGCCGTTCCGCGCGCGCCCGGGCACGTTCGTGCGCTACACGAACCCGTACCAGGCGCGCGCGATCAGCGACCAGGGCGTCGCGGCCCTGTCGCCGGAGGAGTTCGATCGGCTGCGGCCGTTCATCACCGCGTGGAGCGGCAACATCGTCGGCGACGGCTGGTCCGATCCGCAGCTCGTGCGCAACGCCGTCACGGCGGGCGACTCCTCGCAGCTCTACGTGAACATCAAGAACCCGCGATTCTTCGGCGTCGGGACCATCGTGAGGCTGACCGACGGCATCAACTCGGACTACGCCGTCGTGACGAAGGTGCGCGGCACGAACCAGGTGCTCCTGGCGGGCACCATCGAGCACGACTACGAGGCCGACCAGGCGCGGCTGTACTCGCGTGCGCGCACGCCGCTCAACATCAACACGACCGACGCGCGGACGCTGGTGCACGTGTTCGAGGGACTGCGACTGCGCGGTGTGGGCTCCCCGATCACGGCGGACGCCGCCCGCTCGCTGGCCGAGTTCCTGACGTCGTGGACCGTGTCCGACGAGGAGCAGCCCGGTGTCTACCGCAACTGGGAGGACTTCGTCACCGCCCTCGATGCCGCCCGCACCGAGGAGGGGCTGCTGAGCGACAACGAGTACACGGCCGTGCTGCGCAACGCGATGAACTCCAACGACTCCACGCTGGCGTTCTCGACCGTGCCGTTCACGTTCCAATCGTTCGACAGCTACGAGGTCCGCGCCACGGCCGCCATCATGGACGCTACGGGCCGCGAACTGGCGCGCCGCGAGTTCCGGCGCGTCCTGATCGCCTCCAGCACCTCGTCGGGGACGTACGTCGTCGAGACGCAGAACGACTTCCAGGACCAGATCATGAAGTCGCGCGACGGCAAGTGGTTTGCGACGTATCCGGACAACATCAACGCCTACTACGACGGCGCGAACATCCCGGCGTCGGAGTACTTCGCCTACGCGCAGAAGAGCCGCTTCCCGTCCACCGATCGATCCGTCGGCGTGGGCCACGTGGCCCTGCTTCCCGGTGCGTTCCGCTACGCGAGGCGGAGCACGGACGTCGTCGAGCGCGTGGTCCACTTCGACGAGTCCGATCTCCCGGACGGGCTGGACCTGCAGGAGAACTCCTTCGACGTCGGCGTGGACGGTCCGTTCACCCTCGGCAAGAGTCCGCTCGTGGACATCGTCGAGTTCGGCGACGTCCAGGGGCTCGGCAGCAACATCGAGTTCGGTCTCAAGGACTTCGCCGTCTCGTTCTGGTACCAGCCGAAGTGGAGCCGCGGCGAGGGCGACCAGACGCTGTTCGACTACGGGATCGACGTGGACGACACGAACCGCGTCAGCCTGTCCTACGACAACCAGCGCGACATGCTCGTCCTGGCCGTGGCCGACGCCGCGCGCGAGGTGCGTTCGACCGAGATCTTCTACGACTTCGACCACACGACGTGGGTACCCGACATCTGGTACCATTTCGGCGTGCACGTGGGCGGCTCGCATCCCTCGCAGATCGAGCTCTTCATCGACGGTGAGAAGCAGGGCCGCGCGTCCGGCATCACCACGCTGACCTCGGGCGTCGCGGGCACGGGCGACGTGTTCGAGCTGCGTGTCGAGGACGCCTCGTCGTTCCCGCCCGACGGCGTCCTGCTGCTGCGCGCGGCCGAAGGCGCCGAACTCATGGAGTACACGTCGCGGACCGATAACTCGTTCTCCATCCACCGCCGCAAGGCGCGCTCGATCGACCATCAGAACGTCGCCAACGAGCCGCGCTCGCACAACGAAGGAGCGGTCGTCGATCTGTACGGGTTCGCCGCGCCGCTGCTCTCCGACATCAAGCGGGGCGGCGCGACCATCGACACCAACTTCGGCGCGTTCCGCGTCTACCGCTTCAACTACACGGGCGACACGCTCGAGGACGCGAACCTGCCGAGCCGCTTCATCGTCGGCCTGGCCGATCCCTCGAGCGGCGCCAACGTGCCGATCACAGGCATCACGCTGACGGAGTGGGACACGGGCAGCAGCGACACCGACATCCTCGACGACCTGGGGACGCAGGGCGCCAAGGGACTGGCGATGATCGTCTCGAACTCCGCCAACAAGACGCCGTCGGCATCCACCGGCGGCGGCGGGGGCGGCGGCGGGGGCGCCGGAGGCATCGGCGGCGGCGGGAGCGGCGGCGCCACGTCCGCGGCATGGCGCGTTCGCGCCGGCAGCACCAACGGCGCCGGCGAGCAGCAGTCCAACGACATCGGCGGCACCGAGATCGTGGAGTTCGAGGTCACGAACCCCTCGACCGGCCAGATCCAGATCACGCGCCGTCACGTGGACGTGCGCCACAACCGCGTGGACCGCACCGGCACGGACGGCCTCAACCGCTTCATGCCGACGTACAGCTTCGGCGATCAGGGCACGGGCTCGCAGCCGCTCGCGACGTTCGGGCTGGCCGTCAAGTCGCAGGAGTTCATCCAGGCCAACGGGGCCTACACGGCGTTCATCCCGATCGCGCTCGTCTCCTCGAGCACCGGCAGCGAGTACCTCGACCCGGCCGAGGACGAGCCCCAGGTCGGCAACTTCGCCTACGTGCAGGTGGACTCGGAGTGGTTCAAGTACGACACCTTCGACGACAACGTCTCGATCCCCGGCAAGAGCGCCTTCTACCGCTCTCTGCGTCTCGACGACGTGCAGGCGCTGTTCCCGCAGGCGGCCGTGCGGCCCCTCACCGAGGACCAGGTCACCTCGCAGCAGTCACCGCTCACGGGCCAGGCCGGGGGCAGCGGCGGCAGCACGGCGGAGGGCTACACGCCGGCGATCGCGCAGGACGACAACAACGAGTCGGACCTGCCGCGCGAGCCGCAGCAGAACAGCCAGAGCGGCCTGCTGGCGCCCGAGGTCGGCGCGCTGTCGATCGACATCGCGCGCGCGCTCGACTTCCGCAGTTTCGAACTGCCGAGCCAGGATCTCGAGTACCGCATCGCGAACACCATCGGCAACGACCACACGGCCGGCGAGGAGATCCTGCCCACGTTCCGCGTCACGAGCGGGTTCGAGCAGAGCAACGACGACAGCCGCCGCGGCGCCTTCCCCGGCTTCAACGATCTGCTCACCATCCGCGACACGCGCTTCAACGACGAGCACGTGCGCGCGCAGTGGGGCTACCAGGGCTGGGTGGGACTCACGGCGCGCACGACGCAGCAGTGGCAGTGGGATCGTCCGGACCGCGGCTCCGCGGACCTGCGGCGCTACGACTCCCGGGCCTGGACCCGCGTCCTGAAGTTCCCCAGCGGCGAGCTGCCCGACGCGCAGCTCACGGGCGGCGCCGACAAGATGTTCTTCGGGCGCCGCTACGACGACACCGGTGGCAACGCGTCGGCCGTGATCGACGAGGTCTTCTTCCCCCTGTTCACGCGCACCACGAGCGATCGTCCCAACTACGTGCTGCTCGGCGCGGTGCCGCAGACGCTCCTCGCGCTGCAGACCCAGCCGCCGCAGGGCGGGACGCAGCAGCAGCAGGTCATCGCCCCGCGCTTCGACGGCATCGACGCGCAGTCCGACGAGATCGCGGTGCACATGCTGTACTACGAGTCGAACCTCAATGCCGTCGTGCTGAACGGCACGCCCATCGACGCCAACCTCTTCCCGGACGACGGCGGCGTGATCCGCGTGGACGACGAACTGGTTCTCTACGGCGAATTCGACGCCGCCCGCGGCGTCTTCTCCGGCTGCACGCGGGGAGCGTTCGGCACGCTCCCGGTGGCGCATCAGTACAACGCCGTCATCTCGCCCGTGCACACGTTCCCGGCATCCCGGCTCGTCTCGAACGTCGATGTCTCGGGCGCGCTCTTCGACCTGTTCGACGCGACCGATTTCCCCGACGACGGCTACCTGCGCATCGGCAACAGCGGTGAGATCGTCGGCTACACCGAGCGTAACGGCAATCAGCTCTCGGGCCCGCTGGGCCGCATCGATCCCGAGGACGTCGTGTCCTCGGAGAGCACCGACGAGGCGCTCGTCGGCGGCGGACTCTTCCGCGGCCGCTTCGGAACCGTGCCGGAGGCGTACTTCTCCGATGACGTCGTCATCGCCTTCCCGTTCCGGCACTACGACCGCTACGCCGAGCGCTCCGACGACGCGGAGAACGCCTACGTCGAACTGAGCTGGAACAAGCCGGGCGCGGTCTGGAAGCGCGTCACGTGGACCGAGATCCCGCGGACGTTCGTCGAGGTGGTCGCCCTCGTGCGCTTCGTCGGCGGACCGGAGTGGGACTCGTCGAACATCATCCGCGTCGGCCAGGAGCGCATCCCCGAGGCCGATCGTCGCCAGTACCTGTACGAGATCACGGACCCCACGGCGCAGAACCTGATCAACGTCGAGTCCGACCGCATCGAGGTGCGACTGATGGTGCGCTTCGACCAAGGGGCGTACGACAGATTCGCGAACGTCGCTCCGGACTCGTGGAAGGAGACGCCGTGGATCCAGAAGGTCGTCGTCGAGTACGTCGCACCACCGGCCGTGATCTACGAGGACAAGTAGCCATGAGCACAGCAACCAGGAACACGCCGATGTCGCGTCGCGCCGGCTACTCGTTGACCGAACTGCTGATGGCGATGGGACTGTTCTCCCTGCTCGGGATCGGGCTCGTCGCGCTGCTCTCGCGAGCCAGCGACTTCCTCACCGCCGGCCAGGCCGGGGCCGAGACGATGGACGCGCTGCAGACGTTCACGGAGTCGTTCGCCGCCGACGTCGAGACGCTCTACACGGTGCCCGACGCCGACACCGGCCGCCCGGACGTGCGCATGTACTCGGACTACGTCAACTGCGACGTGGACGGCGACGAGACGGATGACGCCGTCATCCAGCGCCTGTTCTTCGCGCGGCTGATCCCGCGCGAGGCGACGAGCCCCCTGACCCGGACGGCGGGCACGGTGGTCGGTGCCGTGGGCGTGCTCGACCAGGCCGGCGACCTGGCCGAGGCCGACGAGGGTGCGCTGCGCGCCACCGGCGGTCTGATGGAGGTCTTCTGGACGGCCGTGCCCGACGACGCGGACGATCCCGCCGTCCTGACGCTCTACCGCGGCTTCCGCAGCCCGATCGGCGGCGAGGAGTCGCTCTTCCCGAGCGGCGCGGCCTCGGACCCCGGCGTCACGGCCGAGGAGAAGGGCGCCACGACGAAAGCGCAGATCGTCCGCGTCGCGCGTCCGATCCTGAGCAGCGTGCTCTACTTCGGCGTGCGGTTCTGGTCGCGCCGGACGAAGACGTGGGACGAGAACGAGGCACCGCGCAACGGCGGCCCGCTCCAGACGTGGGACTCGACGCGCGGCATCATGGCGTCCGTCGGCCGCGGCTCGCGCTACGACGGCTTCGAACTCGCCCGCGGTGAGGGCTCGCTGGCGGACCCCACCGACGACACCTACCCGCGGCGCCTGCGCGTCACGCTCGTCGTCGAGCAGGTGCGCAACAACGCGGCCATCGGCTTCCTGGCCGCGGATACGTCGGCGGACGCCAAGTACGTGGACTTGCAGGACGCGGGCTTCCTGCCGGCCGCCGCGATGCGCGAGCGCTTCGTGAAGATCGGCGGCGAGTGGATCGAGTTCACCGGCATCGAGGGCAACACGCTCACGGGGTGTGCCCGCGGCGCGCGCGGCACGGCGGCCACGGCGCACGGGATGGGGACTCCCGTCCACCACGGACGCACGGTCGTGCGCGAGTACACGATCGCGACCTTCCGCGACACGTACCAGGACGATCTGCCGACCCTCACGGGCCGGTAGGCACGGCGGCGGGGGCCGTTATACTCTCGACTGTGAACTCTCGAACGGGGAACACGCCATGGCAATGAGACAGCGCACCGCGAACGGAATGGGCAAGGGCGGCTTCACGCTGCTCGAGGTGCTCATGGCGACGTCGCTCCTCGCGGTGGGGGCCGTGTCGGTACTCGTCGTGCTCGCGACCGCCGCGGGCTACGCGGGGCAGCGACAGTCCCAGCAGCGTCTCACCCAAGTCCTCGAGGAGGCACGGAACCAGGCGCGTTCCATGGTCAACGCCTTCAGGCCATCCGCCGACGACGAGCTCCCCGGCAAGGACGACGAGCCGAACGACGAGACCCAGAGCGCGCTCTATCCGGGCTTCACGTACCAGCTCGCGTTCGCGGCGATCGACAAGGACGTGCCGGAAGCCGGGTTCAACGTCTCGGTCGTCGTGCGTTACGGCGACGGAATCGAGGTCGAGGAGTCTCTCGTCGTCGGCTCGGACGCGGTCCCCGACTCCGAGTTCACGCGATCGGTGACCTACGAACTGGAACGCCGAGGGCTCGCCGACCGCGAGGGCGGCCAGGAGGCCGACTAGCGCGGACCCATTCATGACGACGCACGCCTGACAGCCATGGGCTGGAGAACGACACCATGATCACGAAGACGAAGAGCCTCCTCGGCGCGGCGCTGACCGCCGCGCTGACGCTGCTGACCGTAGCGGCGCCCGCATCCGCCGACGTCATCGAGCTTGCCGACGGGCGCACGTTGCAGGGCGAGATCCTCTCCGGTCAGACGACCGACGAGGGCGGCCTGGCCGTGCGCATGTTCGACACCGGCGGAGTCGTGTTCATCGCCTGGAAGCACGTGCTTCCCGAGCGCGCGAAGACGCTGCGGGTCGAGTACGGCATCGACATCCCCGAGGACGAGAGCGTCCGCGTCCCCGGCCACATGATCACGCTCACGAACGGTACGCAGGTGCGCGGTGTCGCCGAGAACCTCGAAGCGTTCCAGGCCAAGGATGACGCCGCGCTGCGCGTCAAGACGCCCACGGGCACGCAGATCTACGACAGCCTCGCCGTCGCGCGCGTCGTCGCGGTGGAGATCGAGGCACTCGAGGCCTACACGGTCGAGGAGCTCTACGCTCGGCGGCGCGACGAGAACCCGCCGGCCTCGGCCGCCGACCACTTCGCGCTCGGCGACTTCTGCCAGCGCATCGGCGACTACGTACATGCCAAGGAGCACTACGAGGCCGCGAAGACGGAGCCGGACTTCCTCGCCACTGCCGACGGCAAGTCGCTCGACACGCGGCTGCGGCGCGTCGAGATCCTCATTCGCGCCAAGGGCGCGCAGGACTACGCGCGCGCCATCACGAACGCGATGCGTCAGAACAACTGGAACCTCGCGCTCGCCAAGCTCGAGGAGCTCGACGCGGAGTACGAGGATCCGCAGATCCGCGACGCGGTCGGCTTCGACCGGCTCGAGAGCCGCGTCGTCCGCGGCCGCGACGACTTCTTCCGGAAGCGTGTGCAGCGTGTCACCTACGACATCATGACGAAACTGATCGAGCGCAAGGCGCGCGAGAAGAAGCCGCTGCGGGCGGACGACGAGAGCGCGACCATGTCTGGCACGCTGGCCGGGGCGCGGCAGTGGTCGGCGCGGGAGTTGCCCACGGAACTGTGGGACAGGGTCGCGTCGGATCTCGGGCTCGAAAAGGACGAGGTGGACCGCTACTGGAGCGAGCGCACCAGTCGCCGTGTGCGCACCGGTAAGTACGGCACGGGCTCGTTCATCGTGATCAAGCGCGCGACGCTGCCGGGTGCCGGCGGCCGCCGCCGGCCGCCCCCGGGGTCGCGTCGCCGCGGCGACGGCCAGTCCGGCGGTGGCTCGTCGAAGGCCAGCCAGCCCAAGACCGACGAGGAGTGGTGGAGCGCCGTGCGGCCCACCGATCGCGCGCGCTGGCTGACGGCGTACTTCGTCGAGAACAGCGGCATCTTCGAGATCATCCGTACCGACGAGTCCGAGCTCTGCAGCAACTGCGCCGGCACGGGCTTCCTCTCGGCAGTGAGTTCCGACGGCTCGGACACCCAGACGTACTGCCCGCAGTGCAACGGCAGCGGCAAGTTCCGCAAGGTGAAGTACCGATGAGCAGCGGCACGTCGCGTTTCCTGCGTCGCGTGGCGGCGTGCACGGCGTTCCTTGCGGGCGTCGCCGTTCTCGTGACCGTGTGGCCTGCTCCGGCGCGGGCTAAGGCGCCCGCTGCCCGCGACATGCCGACTCTCGAGCAGATATTCCAGGAGGCGCAGGCCGCCAGGGACGAGGTGGCGCGCCTCGCCGCCGAGGCGGCGCGGGATCCGTACAAGGAGGCCATCGAGGGGTATCGCAGCGGCGCGAGCGATCTCGCCGACTTCAAGGCGCTGACCGACATCGTCAACAACAGCAAGAGCGACGAACTCCAGGTTTATCGGACGCCGGCCGCGACGGCGATCCTCGATCGCTTCGGCCAGGAGAACCTCGACGATCCGGCCATCCGCCGCGTGCGCAGTGCTCTGGCGCTGGAGATCATCGATCTGATGAAGGCCAACTCCAGCGATCAGGTGGGCTTGTCGATCATCGAGGAAGTGCTCCAGACCTGGTGGCGGACGAAGCTGTCCCGCGACATTCGTTTCCGCGCGTCGGACAAGTCCAAGGCCCGCATCAAGGCGTGGCGCAAGATGAGGGCGTATCTCCAGAACGGCGAGCGCGGCTGATCGCCCGGATGCCGTTGCCGCTCCGGACCGTGCGTTGCTGCGCAACATCGCCCCGCTCGCTCTCCTCGCTCTGACCGTGAGCGTGGCGACGCTCCCGGCGTGCGGCAGCAGCGCGGCGGAGGCGCCCATCGAGCGACCGCCGTCTCCGCGTCTGGACGAGGGCGCACCCGGCGGCGATCCGATCGACGAGCCGCCGCGGGAGCGCCGCCGGCGGCGCGTGCCGCTGCCACCCGTGGCGCAGACGCCCGACGCGCCGCGCGCCGCCCGCCTGCCGTCACCCGCCAGCCGCGACGCGACGCTGTACGTGATCGCGGGTCGCCCGCTCACGGCCGCCGACCTCGGGGACTTCATCCTGCGCTACTTCCCGGATCGCGCTCGCGAGCCGCTCGGACAGCTCGTGGACGAGGTGCTCGTGCAGCACGAGGCCGCGCGCGAGAACGTGACGGTCGATGAACCACGCGTCAGCGAGCGAACGGCGGTCTATCTCGAGGAGCGGCGGCGCGAGGTCCGTGTGCAGTACGGTGAGGACGCGACGCTCGAGGATCTCCTGGCGCGCAGCTTCGGCCGTACTCTGGAGGAGTTCGGCCACGACGCCGAGCGGCTGGCCCGGGTGGGGCTGCTGCGGGACCGTCTGGTGCGGCTGGAGCAGCGGCGCGAAGAGCGCGTCGAGGTGCGGGCGCTGACGTTCGAGGACGAGGAGCAGGCCCGCGCTGCGGCGCGGAATCTGCGCGAGGGGGCCGACATGACGCTCCTGGCGCGGCGTCTCGGCCTGCGTGCGCCGTCGGCCCCTCCGCCGCTCGGGAGGAGCGACGTCCAGCCCGCCGAACGCGCCGCCGAGGTCTTCGCCGCGGCTCCGGGAACGGTGCTGGAACCGCGCGCGTTCACGGGCCGTGACGGCCGTGTCTGGTGGGAAGTGATCAAGATCGTCGGCGCGTGGCCGGCGGACGATCGACCCTGGCGGGAACTGGCGGCCGTGATCGAGAAGGGGCTGGCCGCGCGGCCGGTCGGTGTCCCTGAGTATCTTGCGTGGCGGCGGCGCGTTGTGCGCCGGGCAGGCGTCGATGTGCAGCGTGACGGACGTGGACTGGTGCCGTGGCTCGGGGAGGATGGACAGCGATGACGCAGGACTGCGGTGATCCGGGCGAGAGCGGCGCGAGCGACGGCGAGGAGCAATCCGTCGCCGCTGCTGACATCGACGCCGAGCGCGAGCCGCGACCGGCCGAGGAGGACGACGCGGGTGACGCGAGTGGCGACGACGACGTAGATGACGTAGATGACGAGGGCGATGAGGACCGGCAGGCCTGGCGCGCCGTGCCGCTCGGCACGCGGCTCGAGGCCCTCCTGTTCGCGGCCACGGAGCCGCTCACCCTGCGGCGCCTGCAGACGCTCGCCGGCGACGCTCCCGCCGCCGACGTGCGCGACGCGCTCGCCTCGCTGGAGGCGCACTACGAGGCGACGTCGCGGGCGTTCGGCATCGAGGAGATCGGCGGCGGCTTCCAATTGCGCACCCGCGCGGCGCTCTCCGGGCTCCTGGCGCGTCTGGGCCGCAAGCGCGCCGGCGAGAAGCTGTCACCCGCCGCCATCGAGACGCTGGCCATCGTCGCCTATCGCCAGCCGGTACTGCGCGCGGACGTCGAGAAGATCCGCGGCGTCGCCAGCGGCGAACTGCTGCGCACGCTGATCGAGAAGGGACTCGTACGCGTGGCGGGGCGCGCCGATCTTCCGGGCGCGCCGCTGCTGTACGGCACGACGGGAGCATTCCTCGAGCTGTTCGGCCTGCGCGACCTCCGCGATCTGCCGAGCGACCGCGAGCTGCTGCGCACGAGTTGAGAGGGTGTTGACGAAAGAAACGGGAGTGGCGCCTTGATCAGCGTCGCGTCGCGGGCGGTGAAGCGAGCTTCGGGGCGCACGGCGCGCGTGCCCGGGGACGAGGGAAAGCGCGAGACCCGCCGCGGCTCCTTCCGCTGGGTCCACACCGCCGGGTAGGATCAGGAATTCGCGTCCACCGTCCGGAGAACTCGTCCGGGCAGGGGGGCGCGCAGTCGCACGGAGCCCGCCAAGGATGGAAGACAAGCCCCTCGATCTCGAGCAGCACGAGGAAGAGAGCCTCTGGGACGTCTGGAAACGTCGTCTCATGTTCGCTCTCCTCGTCGCCCTCTGCATCACGTTCGCGGCGCCGTCGTTCAGCAGTTGCAGCAGTGCGCTCGGCACGGGCGGCGGCGATCTGCGCGGGCGCTACACGATCGGCGGGGAGACCGTGAACGTCTCGCGCGCCGAGGTCGATGCGACATGGCAGCGCCTCGCGTTCACGTCTCGCCTGTTCTCGAGCCCGGACCGCGCCACGCAAGCCATGCTGCAGCAGTTGCAGATGAAGTACCGCCTGTACGACGTCCGGGAGCCGCAGTCGAAGGACGACGTGTGGGTGCACATCCTGCTGAACGCCGCAGCCGTGCGCGAGGGTGTGCACGTGCCCCAGGCCCGTATCGAGGAGATCCTCGCCAGCCTGCCGTTCTTCGCACGCAACGGCGCGTTCGACGAGGGCGCCTATCGCGACGTCCTCGCGCAGATGTCGAACAAGCAGTTCACGCATCGCGCCTTCGCGCAGACCCTCACGGAGATCGCGCGCATCGGCGCATACCGCGAGCTCTACATGAGTGCGTTCGGGCTGATCCCTTCGCGCGACGTGTTCGAGCGCTGGCGCGCGGACAACGAGAAGCTGTCCGTCTCCTACGTCGTGCAGCCGTTCGCGGATCTCGAGGCCGAGGTCGATGCGATCACGCCGAGCGACGACGATCTGGCCAAGTTCGCGCGCCTGCCGAGCGCTGCCGAGCGGCTGAGGGTCGGGGCGCGCAAGATCGTCGAGGCCGCCTACTTCCTCGTCCGCGACATGACCGACGTGCAGGTGACGGAGCTCGAGACCCTCCTGCGCGAGCGCGGCGCTCTCTCCGACGATCCCAACGAGCTCGACGTCCGCGGGCTGCAGGAGTACTTCGGCGCCAAGGATGCCATCTACACCCGCGAGAACTGGCTGCGCGACGCGCGCGCGAAGTACGCGGACGCGGCCGAGGGCTACGAGCAGCTCGTGGCAGCCTGGGAAGAGCAGGACGAGGCGACACGGGGCCCGCGTCCCAGCGAGCCGCCGGATCCGGCGCTCGACGCCGTGCCCGAGGACTTCATCGCACGCTACCGCAAGTTCTGGCGCGCACGCATCGTGCGCGAGGTGCTCGGACGCGAGTTCCTGCGTCTGTTCGCCGCCCAGGCCGAGCGTGAGAACCGCTCCTTCACGGACCTCGCCAAGGACTACGAGACGCTGGGCGTGCGCGTCGTCAAGAACGCCGAGCCGCTCGCCGACGACGAGTTCACCGAGGGCTTCCCGGAGGGACTCGGCAAGGACAGCGAGCTGCCCGCGACCGTCCGCACCTATCTGCCGGGTCCCGCTGCGGGCCGCACGTTCGTGCCCGAGGTCCACGACGAGCCGGTGCCCACGACGCGACTCGGCCGCACGCTCGATGATCGCGGCTACATGGTGGTGCGTCTCGACGGCTTCGAACCGGCGCGCACACGCGATGTCGCCGAGGCCCGCGAGGAGATCACCGAGATGTGGCGCGAGCACGAGATCCGCACGCGCGCCAAGGCTCGCCTCGAGGCGATTCGTGACCAGGTGCAGAGCGGCGAGGCCGATCTCGATGCCGCGGCCGCGGCAGCCGGACTCACGGCGCACGAGGTGCGGCGCTTCAACCGCTCCACCGAGCCCCGCCGCGTGCCGTCCGTTGCGCCCGGCAGCGACGCCGACGCGGCGTTGCGCCGCGCCCGCAAGGAGAGTGAGTATCGCAACCGCGTGCTCTCCGACTATCCGATCCTGGCCGGTGTCGAGCCGGGCGAGTTCCGCGCGTCCGTGCTGCTCGATGACCGCACCGAGGCCGCCTATCTGATCCGCATGGACGAGCGCCATCAGCCCGGGCCGATGGAGATCACTCCGGCGGAGTTGCAGGCCGCGCGCTTCGCCTTCAGCCGCGACGTCGGCGCCAAGGTCGCTGCGCTCCAGAACCTCGAGGCGCTCTCGCGGCGCTACAGCCTGGAACTGTTCGAGGACACGCCGCCCGCCGAGTCGGGCGGCGATGCCGATGGTGCCGACGGCGGTGGCGACGACGCCCCGGAGGATGACACCGGCGAGTGAGCCGTGGGCCCTAAGGGCCGGTCGCCGTCGCCGAGTTGCTCCGTGCCATTCGTCCGGCGGGGAATGGGCACGGGATCGTAGCCCTTGCCGCCGCCGGGCCGGCAGCGCAGGAGCCTGCCCAGCGTCAGCCACGTCCCGCGCCAGGCGCCGTGCACGCGCACTGCCTCCTCAGCATAACGCGAGCACGTCGGTTCGAAGCGGCACGCCGGCGGCAGGATCGGCGAGAGCAGGAGGCGGTAGGCGCGGACGAAGACGAGCAGCGCCCGTGCGAAGATGCTCGTTCGCTGCGGCAGAGACGTCATCGCCGCCGGCGCCCGCCCTCTCGGGCGCGGGGCTGCCCCGGTCCGTCCCGCCGGAAGCGGCGCGCCGCGGCATGCACAGCCTGGCGCACGCCGGGCAGTACGTCGCCCAGCAGCGCCGTGAACAGCGGCTCACGCGGCAACAGGATGACGTCGAAGCCCCGCGGCAGCTCCGGCCGCGTCAGTCGGAAGGACTCCCGTAGCAGGCGCCGCGTGCGATTGCGCTGCACCGCGTTGCCCCAGCGCTTGCCGACGACCAGCGCGTAGCGCGGCGGCGCATCGTCGTCGCGGGCGAACACGTAGGCCACAACGGGCCCCACGGCCGCCGAGCGGCCGTGGTCGAACACGCGCCGGACATCCGCGTGACGGCGGACGCGGCTTCCCGCGGGCAGCGTCAGCCTCGGTCGAAGTTCCTCGGACACGCGCGGATCGTACCGCCGCACGGGTTCCTCACACCCGAGGATCAAGGCCGACTCGCGAGAGAGTAGTTGACAGACGCCTAACGGCCGTTAGAGTCTTGTTGACGAACGGAGGCCTGCTATGCTTCGACTCATCGTATGCGAGTTACCCGTGTTCCTTTGCCTCGTAGCCGTGGTCGCCGGCGCCCTCATGATCTGATGCACGCTCTGATGGACGAGCTCTGCGGCGTTCTGTCGCGACAGCCCATGCTGCGATACTGGGCTGCGGGCGGGCGGCGGCGCAGTTCGGCGAACGGACGACGTGGTTGCTCGTCGGCGCCACTGGTGGCGCTACGGTGCTACGGCATTACTGTGCTGCGGCGCTACTGGCCGGGCATCGACTTCGCCCGAACCGCTCTCATTTCACTCGGAACTCACGCTGAGCCCACTCCCTGACACCATCCCTGACCATCCCCGACGCCGTCACCATTCGGAGAACCCATGAGGACCTACACCCGCCGCCAACTCGACATCCTGCGGTTCCTGGGGAGCTACATCCAGGAGCACGGCATGTCGCCCACGCTCGAGGAGGTCGGGGAACACCTCGGCGTCCACCGCGTCACCATCTTCCAACACCTCAACGCCCTCGAGAGGCGCGGCGCGGTACGGCGCAGCCCGCAACTCGCCCGCTCGATCCAGGTCCTCGATCCCGACTTCCTGCCGAGTTGCGGTGTGCAGGTGCTCGGCACGATCGCTGCCGGAACCCCGATCGAAGTGCTCGAGGAGCCGGAACTGATCGAGGCCGACGACGTGCTGCCCACCGACGGCGATCACTACGCGCTGCGTGTCAAGGGCGACTCGATGATCGACGACGGCATCCACGACGGTGACCTCGTCGTCGTCCGGAGGAGCTCCTCGGCGCGCAACGGCCAAGTCGTCGTCGCCATCGTCGCTGGCGAAGAGGCCACGCTCAAGCGGCTCTACCGCGAGCCGGACGGGCGCTTCCGCCTGCAGCCGGCGAATGCGCGACTGCGGCCGCTCATCGTCGATGACGTCGAGGTGCGTGGCATCGTGGTGACCGTCATCCGGCGCCTCGGCTGACCGGGCCGGCCGACGGTTTGGCCGACCGTCGGCTTGCGGTGTGCGCTGACCGGGGTGCGCCGACGGTGCGGGCCGATGGGGTGCGCTCGGGCGCGCCGGACCGTTCGCTTCGCTGCGCCGCGGAGTATGCTCGGCTCATGCCGCTTCGTCCCGCGTCGCTGACCCGTACCGCGCTGCGAGGCGTCGCGCGCTCGTGCGCGATCGTGGCCTGGAGCGTCGTTCTCGTCGGGTGCGCGTCGCTCCGCGGCCCTGACGTCGCCGCGGGTCTCGGCGCCGACGCGCGGCGCGAGGTGTGCAATGTCCCCGACGGCCGGGTCTGCGATGCGGCGCGCGCGGCGACAGAGCTCGGCCGCGCCCGGCACGAACTCGGGAGCGGCCGCCCGGGCGTGGCCATCGACATCCTGCGCGCACTCGTCGCGCGCGAACCGCGCTATCTGCCGGCTCATCGCCTGCTCCAGGATTTGCTCGTGGAATCACCCGCCGACTGGGATCTGCGACAGAGATACGCGGAGCCGCCGGCGGACGCGGCGTCGAGCGCGGACGCCTTCTACCTGGCCGCGCGCATCGCTCCTGATCGTGCTCGTCAGGCGGCGCTGTTCGACGAGGCTCTCGCGCGCGATCCGGGCCATGCCTGGGCCCTGGTGGGGCGCGCTGTCATGCTGCTCCGCGGCGGTGACGCCGACGCCTCCGAGGCGACCGCGCTGCGGGCCACGCGCATTGCCCCGGAGCTCGCGATGCCGTGGCTCTTCATGGGCTCGATGCGTCTCGCGCGCGGCGAGCTGGACGCGGCGGCGGCGGCCTACCGCGAAGGCGTCAGACGTGATCCCGGGGATCTGCGCGGTCACCTCGGGCTCGTCGCCGTACTCCGCGAACAGAGCGACCGGTCCGCTGCATCCGCCGCCGCGCTCGCCGCCTTGACCCTCGCGCCCGGAGACACGGTGGTCACGACGGTCGCCGGCGACGCGCTGGTCGGCGCGGGCGTTCCGGCGCGACTTCGCGAGGCGCTCGACGTGTTGGATGCAGCGCAGGACGCGATCGCGCGCGGCGCCTCCTCGCGGATACTCCGCGCGCGGCTGCGCCTCGCGCTCGGGGACGCCGACGGTGCCCTGCGCGCGTGCGATGCGGCATCAGGCGGTGGGGCGGGACACGCCGACGTGGCCTTCGTCCGGCGCCGGGCGGCCGTGCTCGGCGGCGACTACCTGGCGGCTGTCGAGGGCTTCCTGGCGACTGCCCCGGCGGCGCTGCTGGCGCCCGACAACCTCTATGCTGCGCGGTGGCGGGCCCTGCGCGGCGCGGCGGCTCGCGCCACGGCGTCGCGCGCGGGCGAGGATCTGCTCGTGCTCGCGGCCGCGATGGTCGCCGTCGGCTGGCGGGCCGAATCGGCCATCGTCTTCGCGCGGGCACAGGCTGCCGCGTCACCGGACGTGCGACGGCGGGCCGCGCGCGCCGCGGCGCGCGAGCGGGCTTTCGACCGCTTCATCGACGATCTCGCGCTCGTCGCGCGTGCTCTGCGGGGCGCGGCACGACGCGAGGAGGACGTCGCCGACGTGGGCGACGTGTTGTCCGTGATCGCCGGCGCTTCGCGGCGACGGCTCGGGCTCGACGTCACGCAGGGGGCGACGACCCGCGCCTACCCGTTCCTCGGTGAGTTCGCCGTGTCGGTCGCCTCCGGCGGCGCGTTCGCGCGGGAGTTCGACGCACGCGGTCTGCTGCTCCTGATCGGTGCGCGGCGCGGCGCCGGTACGCGACTCGTCGTCGGGCGCCTGGCGCTGGTTCGCGCCGCGGCTACTGCGTTCGTGGACGGTACGGAGGTGACCTTCGACGAGTGCTGGCTCGAGACGAGGGGGCTGCCGCGCGAACTGGCCGGACTCGGCGGCGGTCTCGCCGGACTCACCATGGACCGGCTCGTTCTCATCCAGCTCGACGCCGTCCTGCGCGGCGCGGCGCCCGCGACGGACGTCCCCTTCGTTCCGCGCCCGGCTGCGACGCACGACGAGCGCGTCGCGCTGGACACGCCGTCTGCCGTCGGTGCGCGCATCGAGGCGTCTCTGGCCTCGTCCGGACGACTCCAGGAGCGGACCCTGGCCGCGGTGCGGCAGCATGAGCTCGGCCACGTCCTCGACGCGCAGCGCATGCTGCCACTGCTGGCGCCGCCGTGGCGCGCGCTCGGACTCGTCGTGCGCAGCGGCTTCGACGGCGCCGCCGTCGAGTCGCGACTCGAGGCGCGCGCCGCCGTGATCGCACTCGCGGGCGGCACCGCCCCGCGCGCCGCGCTCGCGTCGCTGGTCGGTTTCCTGCCCCGTACCGACGGCGCCACGGCCCACGTTCGGGGCTACGTCGAGGTGGTGCGCGCGATGGTGTCCCTGATCGCGTCCGACCCGAGCGCGTTCCCGTCGATCCGCCGTGATCGCAACATCCTGCAACAACTAGACGGCCTCACACCGGACGAGGCCACCGAACTGGGGCGCCGGCTCCTGCGCGGGATGTGAGGGGCCGCTCCGGGGTGGGCCCCTCTCAGGCGCTACCCGCAGCCGCCTCGGGGCATGCGGGGGGACGACGTAGCGTCCCCCCTACAGCGGGCAACGCTCGCCGCACGCCGGGCAACGAGCGACGGGCGACGGGCCGATCTCGAGTCCATCGTTGCGCTCGATCCATCTGAACGGGGCGTCGCCCGGAGTCCGGCCGGCGCCGCATCCGGCCGCGCGGAGGCATTCGTCCGTGACCGAGCCCTCGCGGAGATCCGCGTCAACCAGACAGCCACACCTTCTCAGCGCGGCGGCGCGAGATCGAAGGTCGCCTCCTCGGCCATCAAGGCCACGAGTTCCGCACGGTCCTTGGGCGCCGCGCGTGAGAGCACGACCGCGCCGTCCGCGGTGACCAGCACCGTGTCCTCGATTCGCACGCCGAGCTGCTCCGCCGCGATGTAGACGCCGGGTTCGACGGTCAGGATCGAGCCCACCTCGAGCTTGCGACCGGCGGACCAGGCGTCGTGTACGTTCAGCCCGACCGAGTGGCTCGTGCCGTGCAGGAACCAGCGGTCGAGCCCGTGCTCGGCGAGCACGGCCTTCGCCGCGGCATGGACGTCACGCAGCGTGGCTCCGGGCCGCACGGCGGCAATCCCAGCGCGCTGCGCCGCGAGGACGGCGTCGTAGACCTCCGCCTGGCGCTTCGTGAAGCGTCCCGAGACCGGGAACGTGCGCGTGACGTCGGCGGCGTAGCCCTCGAACTCGCCGCCGACGTCGATCACGACGAGATCGCTGTCCTCCATCGTGCGGCGGTTGGCCTGGTAGTGCAGCACGCACGAGTTGGGACCGGAGCCGACGATCGAGTCGAAGGACTGCCGGTCACAGCCGGCGGCGCGACAGCGGAATTCGATGATGGCCTGGATCTGATACTCCGCGAGGCCCGGCCGGATGCAGCGTGCCGCGTCGATGAGGCCCGCGGTCGTCGCGTCGATGGCGCGCCGGACGCGCGCGATCTCCGACTCCGACTTCACCGCGCGGAGGTCCGTGAGCAGGGCCGCGGCGGGGCGCACGACGACCGCGTTCGGGGGCGTCCCGTCCTGCTCCCGTCCGCGGCGGCGCCGGTCCCGCCGCGCGAGGACGGTGTCACCCGGCAGTTCCTCCGCGAGCAGCGTCAGCAGGCCGTCGAGCCGCTCCCGGCCGTCTGCCGGCGCGGTCGCCGAGACGAGCAGCAGGCGGCGCTCGGCGAGGAGAACCGCCAGATCGGGCACGAGCGCCTCGAGCGGCAGCGCCGCGTCGAACCGTTGCGCCGCCGCCGTCGCCTCGCCGGGGCCGATCGTCGCCCCGTTCCAGCGCTCCGCGGACGGCCGCCGTGGCCGCAGGTAGACGCGGTGACGGATCGCGCCGCCGTCGCGGAACAGCACGAGCGCGCCGTCGGCGGCGGGGAACGGACACAGGTAGAGGAAGTCGTCGCTGCGGACGCGACCGGTGAAGCCCCGCGCCGGGCCGGCCGCCAGCACGAGCACCACGGCGCCGTCCTCTGCGGCCGCCGCGAGGCTCTCACGCCGCGCCCGCGCCTCGATGGCGCCCGGCGTCGCTGCGAGGGGGCGGCTCCTCTCCGCCGGGCCGTCGGCGGAGGCCGGCGCGCGCGGCGCGGCGGGCCCGTCGTCCGGTCCCGGCGGCGCGGCGCGCGAGCCGCCGACCACCACGAGCAGCGTCGTGATCCAGACGCCGAGGCGCAGTGACGAACGGGGACGGACGCGGTGGCTGTGGCGGGGCCGAGTGCTCATGCGGGGTATCGTATCCCGCGCGCGCCGTCGCCGCGTGTGCTCGACGCCTACGACGCGCAGAGCGCCGCCCAGAGTTCGTCGGCGCTCGTCGCGTTCGTCAGAGCCTCGCGCAGCCCCTCCTGCTTGAGCTGCAGGGTCACGGACGCCAGGAACTGCAGATAGCGGTGCTGGCGGTCCGGCGGCCCGGCGATCACGACGACGTGGTGCACGGGCTCGTCGTCGATGGAGCCCCAGTCGATGCCCTGCTTCGAGCGGCCGTAGCCGACGACGAAGTCGGTGACCTCGGGGATCTTGGCGTGGGGCACCGCGACGCCGAGACCGATGCCCGTCGAGACGATCTGCTCGCGCTCGAGGAGGGCTTGGAGGAGCTTCACCTTGTCCATGACCGCGTTCGCCGTGGCGAGGGTCTCGACCATCTCGAGCAGCGCCGCGTCACGGGTGTGGCTCCGGAGATCGAGCACGCGACTGCGATCGACGTGGTCGGAGAGGTGGATCATCGCACTTCCTCCACGGGAATGAAGCGCACCGTGACGGGGGCGCCGTCATCCCCGAGCACCACGGCGGCGCCGAGGAGTGCTCGGGGCGCGTCGGCGAGCCCGCGCGCGCGGAGCACGCTGTCCGCGGCGCGCGAGACGCGGCGCAACTTGGTCGGTGTCAGCGCGTCCTCGGCCGTTCCGGCCCGGCCGCCGGGGCGACGCGCCTTGACCTCGACGAACGTGATGACGCCGCGCTTCACCGCGACGAGATCGATCTCGCCCGCTCGTGTGCGGTGATTGCGGAGCAGGATGCGGTACCCGTCCTTCTCGAGCGCGCGCGCCGCGAAGACCTCGGCGGCGGCGCCCCGGGCCAGGTGCCCGGCGGTCATCAGTCCGCCTTGTTCTGCTTGCTCTTGGCCGTGGCGACGATGCGTTCACGCAGGCGCGCCGACTTGCCGGCGCCGTCGCGGAGGTAGTAGAGCTTGGCGCGGCGAACACGCGCCTTGCGCAGGACCTTCACGTACGCGATCTTCGGGGAGTGCACCGGGAACACGCGCTCGACGCCCTCGCCGGCGACGATGCGCCGCACGGTGAAGGACTCGCTCACACCCGCGCCCTTGCGGCCGATCACGACGCCGCCGAAGACCTGCACGCGCTCCTTCTCCTCGAGCTTGCCGCGCTTCTCGACGGTCTCGGTGATCACGACGCCGACATCGACCGTGTCGCCGACCTCGAACTGCGGGGGCTCGCTCCGCAGGTAGGGGGCCTCGACCTCGCTCAACTTCCTCATGATTCGTCTCCGGAGTACGTCGCGTCGCCGCCCCGCGGGGCGGCGCGATCTGGTCCTGTACTGGTTCGTTCGCTCTGGTATCTTCTGGTCCGCTTCCGTCCGGTCTGATCTCGTCCGGCCTGATCTCGTCCGGCCCGCCGATCTCGTTCCGCCCGACCGCGTCCGACTCGCGTCCGTGTCCGCGACGTCTCCTCACGCCACCGCGCGATACGCGCGTGATCGCCCGACAACAGTACGTCGGGAACGCCGTGGCCACGGTACTCCGGCGGACGCGTGTACTGCGGTCCCTCGAGCACGTCGCCTGCCGCGAACGATTCGGTCTCGGCGGAGGCGTCGTCGCCCAGAGCGCCTGGGAGGAGTCGCACGACCGCGTCGATCATGACCATGGCGGGCAGTTCGCCGCCGGTCAGGACGAAGTCGCCGATCGAGATCTCGTCGGGACGCAGGATGTCCCGGACGCGCTCGTCGAAGCCCTCGTAGCGGCCGCACACGAGGATCAGGTGGTCCTCGCCCGCCAACTCTCGCGCACGCGGCTGCGTCAGGCGCTCACCCTGCGGCGAGAGCAGAATGACACGGCCGGGGCCGCGCTCGCGCAGGATGCGTTCGACGCATCGCACCACGGGAGCCGGACGCAGGAGCATTCCCGGTCCGCCGCCGTATGGCTTGGCGTCCACCGACCGGTGCCGGTCGGAGGAGAAGTCTCGGATGTCATAGAGCTGGACACTCGCCAGACCCGCGTCCCGGGCTCGTCCCAGGATGCTGGTCCCCAGCACTTCCCGGAACATCCCGGGGAACAGGGTGGCGACGTCGATGCGCACGGTCACTACAGACTTTCCCCGTCTGCGATACCGCCAAACCGGCGATGTTCCCGGAAGCCCGGGCAGCGCACGCGGAAAAAGCCGGGTATCCGCCGGACGCGCGGAAATCTCGCCCCCGGTGCGTACCCGAAGCGCTGCAATCGGGGGCATGTTCGGAGGAATCGTGGCCGGGCAGGGAACTGTCCTTGCCGTCGAGGAAGTGGAGGGCGCTGCGCTGCGCCTGGTCGTGGACGTCGCGCCCCTGCGGCGCTCGCCCCGGCCCGGGGAGTCCATCTCCATCTCGGGCGTCTGCCTCACCGTCGTCTCCTGCGAGTACGGCCGGGCGTCCTTCGACGTCATCGGCCAGACGGTGCGACTCTCGACCCTCGGCGACCTGCGCGTCGGTGACCTCGTCAATCTCGAGGGTGCGCTGCGCGTGGGTGACGAGATCGGCGGCCACCAGGTGCAGGGCCACGTGGATGGCGTGGGAGAGGTGCGCGCCGTGGAGGCCCGCACGGACGAGACGTGGATGACGATCGCCGCCCCGGCGGCGGTGATGAACACGTTCGTGCCGCAGGGATGGGTGGCCGTGGACGGCGTGAGCCTCACGGTCGCCGCCCTCGAGGAAGGCGCGTTCTCCGTCGCGCTCATCCCGACGACGCTTGCGCTCACCTCCCTCGGCGCCGCCGTCGCCGGCACGAAGGTCAACGTCGAGGGGGATCCGCTCGGCAAGCACGTCCACCAGTGGCTGCTGGCGTCGGGAATGCGGCCGGGCGGCTGAGAAGGTGTTGACAAGAGAAACGCGGCGCCCCTTTTCTCTTGTCAACACCTTCTGAGAGCGTGGGCAGGAATCCCTGGTGCGCGCCGATTGCGTCCGACGGGTTCGCTGCAAGGCGGCGCGACGAACCCGACTCAATGGAGCGAGTCATGGAGGAGCGCCAACGCCGCAGCGGGACCGCCGGGCGTAACAGCTTGCTGGCGCGTGGTTTGCGCTCGTTGCTCGGAGACAACGAGCGTGCGTGCGGTGCCCGTCGCCGCGAGACGCTCGTCCGGCGACACACACGCGCAAACCGCGTGCTCGGCGCCGCGTGGGATTCCTGCTCACGCTCTGAGACTCAGAAGCCGCCGAAGAGGAAGCTGGCGAAGGTCAGGATCGGGGCGTTCTCGCGGGCGTCGCCGGCGCCCGCCTGCAGCGACCGCAGTGAGTTGCGCAGCTCTTCGTAGAGTTCCTCGTCCTGGATCAGGCGGCCGAGCGTGCCTTCGCCGCGCCGCAGCTTGCCGGTCACCTGCGAGACGTCGCGTGTGATGCGGTCGATCCGGTCGCCGAGTTCCTCGTCGTAGAGCAGGCGCCCGAGCACCCCCCGGCCCTCGCGTGCGGCGCCGGTTAGTTCACGTAGATCTGCGGCGGTGGCGGCGAGGTCGTCGTAGAGCGCGGTGTCGTTCAGGAGCTTGCCGAGCGAGCCCTCGCCGCGATCGAGTCTGTCGCTCACGTTGCGGATGCTGGCGAACGTCTCGCGCAGATCCTCTGCCATCTGCTGGTCGTGCAGCAGCAGGTCGAGGGTGCCTCCGCCTCCGTTCGCGTCGTCGCCGAGGCGCTTGAGCGACGCGACGGCGTCCTCGATGTCGTTGTAGAGCGTCTCGTCGGTGAGCAGCCTCCCGACGGTGCCGCGTCCGTCGCGCAGGTCCCGGCTGATGTCGCGCGCGTTCTGCGAGAACTCGCTGATGTCGGCGACGATCTCGTCGCTGCGCGCCGCGAGATCGCCGGTGATCTTGCGGAGGCTCTCCACCGACTCGAGCAGCGGCCCGCGCAGGTCCGCCGCGAGTCGTCCGACCTCGACGAGAGCGTCGTCTGCCGCGGTGCCGTCCACGATCTCGGCGCGGTTCTCGGGGCTGTCCGGGCTGCCCGGGTGGATCGAGACGACGGCCCCTCCGAGCGCAGAGCTGGAGCGCACCTCGACCACCGCGTCCTCGCGCAGGTGCGGGTCGTAGTCGAGGGCCATCGTGACCACGACGCTGCCCTGTCCGTCGGGCTCGATGGTCAGGACGCGCCCGGCCTCGGTCCCGTAGATCCAGACCTTGTTGCCCTCGTCCAGCCCCGGTACCTCGTGGAACCGCGCTAGCAGCCGGACGCTTTCGCTGCGGCGCAGGAACCCGGGGTCCTGGATGTACAGCGTCATCGTGAGCAGGCCCGCGATGAGGACGAGGATGACCAGGCCGACGGTGAATTCGCGTTTCATGGGGACCTCCTGCCGGCAGCCGCCGGCGCGGCGTCGAGGAAACTACGGACGACGGGATGGCTGCTGGCGACGAACTCGTCGGGCGTCAGGACGATGTCCAGACGGCCCTCGTGCAGCATCCCGATGTGGTCGCCGACACGCAGCGCTGAGGCGATGTCGTGGCTGACGATGACCCCTGTCGCGCCGAGCCGGTCGCGCGCGTCGATGATCAGATCGTCGATCGTGCGCGTCGTGACGGGGTCCAGCCCGGTCGTGGGTTCGTCGTAGAGCACGAGCGCGGGCCGCAGGATCGTGGCGCGTGCGAATCCGACCCGCTTGCGCATGCCGCCCGAGATCTCGGTGGGGACCTTGTCACCGATGTCGGCCAGTCCCACCTCGCGCAGCCGCTCATCGACGATGCGCCGTACCTCGGGCTCCGCGACGCCGCGCTCGCGCAGCGGGAGTGCGACGTTGTCGCGCGCGCTCAGCCACGCGATGAGCGCCGCGCCCTGGAAGACGAAACCCAGGCGCTCGCGGGTGCGCCGCAGGTCGCGCGATGCGGCGCCGTCGATGCGCACGCCGTCGATCCACGCCTCACCGGCATCGGGGGCGAGCAGGCCGCACATGATCTTGAGCGTGACGCTCTTGCCCGTGCCCGAGTGCCCCATGATGACGAAGTTCGTACCGCGGGGCACTTCGAGATCGAGACCGTTCAGCACCGCGCGCCCGCCGAACTCCTTGGAGACGCTCTTCAACCGCACGGGCGGCGCCTCCCCGGCGCCCCCTGCGCTCGTCTCTGCCCCGCTGCCCGCGCTCACGCCAGCACCACCCAGAAGATCCACGTGATCACGTAGCCGACCACCAGCGTCGCCACCACCGCCGCGACGACGGATGAACGTACCGCGCGCCCGACGCCCAGCGCGCCGCCCTTCGCGCGCAGACCGGCCGCGCACGAGAGCGCGCCGATGATCAGTCCGAAGACGAACGCCTTCGTCAGACCGGAGTAGAGATCCTTCGAGAGCACGCCCAGGAGCCACGGGCCGGCCAGCGCGTTGCGCGCGCCCTCGAAGAAGTCGAGGTAGCTGATGCCGTACTGCGCCTTCGCGACAACGGCGCCGCCGATGACGCCGATGACGTTCACCAGCACGGTCAGCAGCACGGCGGCGAGACCGAGCGCCTGGATGCGCGGCGCCACGAGGAAGCCCACCGGGTCGATGTTCATGAGCTCGAGTGCGTCGATCTCCTCGCTGACGCGCATCGTGCCCAGTTCCGCGGCGATCGCGGCCCCGACGGTGGCGGACAGGATGATGGCGGCGATGAAGGGGCCCATCTCGCGCGCCATCGAGGCCGCCACGATCGATGCGAGCTGCCCCTCGGCGCCGTAGCGGCGGAGTTCCTCGCCGGTCTGCAGCGCGAGGATCATGCCCATGAACGCGCCGACCACGGAGACGACGAGCAGGCTCTTGACGAGGTGCACGTGGAGTTGCTCGAACAGGCGCCCGAGAGCGCGCCGGGGGTGGCGCGGTACGGCGCCCTTGGCGAGGCCGGCCACGAGCAGCAGCACGGCGAATCCGGTGTGCTCGAAGCCGTCGGCGAGACGCGTCAGGAGACCCGGCTGGTGGCGCGCATTCACGAGCCGTCTCCGAGCGGGATCTCGAACCACCAGAGCAGCCGCAGCGCGCTCGCGCCGTCGGCGTCGCGGCGATAGCCGAACAGCCCGAGCGGACCGTCCCAGGCCGTGCGCCCCGTGGCGTCACGCTCCCAACGCACGAGACTGAGGAGGTCGGAATACACACGCTCGCCCGGATCCCATCCGAACACCGGCACGACCTCGGGGAAGCGGAAGCGCTCGCGTCCCTGCTCGTCGCGTCGGTACGAGTAGAGCGGCAACGAACGCTCGGCCACGGCCGTCGGCTCGCCGCCGATGGGGCCGGTCGTGCTGCGCATGTAGAAGGGCACGAAGTAGCTGCGGCGGGCCTCGACGCGCCCCTTCACGTCGCGCGTGTTCCAACCGAGGGGCCAGACGTAGAACGTCGTGCTCTGATCCTCTCTCTCGGTGTGGCCCCACAGCGGCCAGACCCACGTGCTGTCCTCGATTCCGGGGCGCACCGAACGCTTGTAGAACGGCCAGAGGATCGCCGTGTAGCGATCGCCGGTGACGTCGTCGCTCGCGAACTGGAACAGCGGGTACAGGAACGTCCACTGCGACGACGTACCGTCCGTCGAGCCGCGGTGCCCGACGAGGGGAAACACCATCCAGCCGTTCATCTCGCGGTCGCCACGCAGTTCCGAGTTCCAGTGGATGAAGGGCCACAGGAGCGAACGTCGGTGGTAGCGCTGGCCGTCGGTCTGCGACCAGAACGGAATCACGCGGAAGTGTGATCGCGTCGGGCTGCTGCCCCACGCGATCAGGGGCCACAGCACGTGGGTGGACGACCAGTCCGCGGCGCGTGTCGTGATGTAGAGGGGGAAGACGTAGATGTTGATCTCGTCGGCCAGGAACTTGCGCTTCAGCGTGCCGCCGAACGGCAGGAACATGAAGTAGGAGCCCTCGGCCGGATGCGACCCCCAGGCCCACAGCGGGAACAGCCACGTGTCGTCGTTCGCCTCGCCGGCCTCGCGCTGCTTCTCGGTTCCGCGGCTGGTCTCGAAGTAGAGAGGGGCCACCGTCCGGCCGCGCGACGTCGCCCCGTCGCCGGTCTCGTAGAGCGGGGGAAGCGCGTGGAACGACTGCGACGCGTCCGGTGACGTGCGCTGCGTCGTGAACGGCTTCACGGTCGTGTAGCGCGTTCCATCGGCCTCGTTCCGTTCCTCGTAGAGGCCGAACACGGCGCGCTGCACGGCGACGCCGCCGGGGAGATCGTCCTCGTACTCCCAGAGCGGGGGCAGACCATCGGTCGAGACGCAGCCACTCAGCGTGGCGGCGAGCGTGACGTGGGCCAGGAGTGTGCGCAGGCGGCTCGTGGGTGTCAGAGTCCTCTCCCACGCTCAATGTAGCCTCGCGAGATGACAACCGGCCTCGTTCTCCGTCGCGCGTTCCCTGAGAGTGCTGCCCCGCCCGGGGCGGGTAGCATGCAGGCATGACGATCGGCGTCCTCTCGTCGTGCCCCCCTGCGCGGTCGTGGCGAGCGAT
>JAJRVY010000229.1 GCA_024277065.1 Planctomycetota bacterium | reverse complement strand
GGCGCCACGCCGAGTACGCGTGCGAGTTCGCCCGCGTTCAGCTCCTCGTGGCGCAGCACGCGCAGCGCACGCAGCCGCGTCTCGTCGGCAAGCAGTCGGAGGCCCCCCGCGACGGTCTTCATATCGATGATTGTGCAATTGACGAAGTCACTTGTCCAGATCCACCGAGGCAGGCCGCGCGCCCGCCGCGCCATGCGTATCCGGACGGCCGGGACGCGAGGACCGGGCGGGCCGCGCGGCGCCGGCGAGTCGTCGTCGCTACGCGCCGGGCTGCGTCGCCGTCGCGTGGGCCGGGTCGGACCCGGTAGGAGTGGCCGTCGGCGCGAGATCGTCCATCGGCTGCGGCGTCGGGACGTCCACCTCGCGGAAGTCCTCGACCTCGCTGCGCAGGTCCGCCAGGTCGTCCATGAGGCGCTCCCAGTCGGGCGCGCCGGCGGCGCCCACGGCGCTGTCCGAGAAGCTCCCCGATGGCAGGCCCATGTCCGGCCCGAGCACGTGCTCCATGCCGTCGATGAGGCGCTGGAAGCTCTCGCTCATGACCGCGCTGACACCGAGGTGGATGCGCTGCATCTCGTGGTGGCGCGCCGCGGCCAGGGCCTCGGTCGCGGCCTGGATCTCGCGCAGCCGCAGCTCGGCGGCCTCGGCGCGCACGCGCAGCTTGCCGATCTCGGCCTCCTGACGGCTGCGCGCCGCCTGCACCTGCGAGCTCGCACTGGTCTCGAACGCCTCCACGCACGTCCGCGAGGCATCGCGCTCCGCTGCGAGCGCGTCCCCCAGCCCCTTGTTCTCCGCTTCGAGGACGCCCAGCGCGCTCTTTGCGTTCTCGATCTCCACGCGCAGACGCGACAACTCCTCGTCGGCGGCCGACGCCTCGCCGGCGGCCTCCTCTGCGCGGCGCGCGGCCTCATCACGCGCCGACGTCGCCATGCGCAGCTCCTCCGCGAGATCCGTGGCGCGAGACGACGCGTCCTCCTGGCCGCGGACGGCGACGCCGAGCTGCGCCCGGGCCTCCTCCAACTCGGCGCGCATGTCCGCCACCGCACGCTCGGCCTCGTCCGCTCTGTCCCCCGCCGCGGCCAACTCGCGCTCGAGACGTTCGACGTCGTTGCACGCCGTGTCCAGCGCGACGCGGCACGCCACGAGCTCCTCGTGGGCCGAGCCACCGGTGCGACGCGAGAACCTCGACTCCTCGGCGAGCCGCGCCGCCGTCTGCTTCGCCTCAGCCGTCTCCTGCCGCAGCTTCTCGACGGTGCGGCGCAGGCCGGATGCCTCGGCGCACGCGTCGTCCGCGACGGCGGCCTCTTCGTCGAGCTTCTCGATCGCGCGCTCCAGTTCCTCTTCACGGCTGCGCGCCACATCCAGGTCGTTGCGCACCTCGTCGAGGGCCTCGCGCGCGGCGAGCAGCTTGCGCACCTTGCTCTCGAGCCGCGACTCGAGACGCTCGTTCTCCCGCGTCTTGCGCTTGAGCAGCGCCGCGGTCTCCTTGCACCGCCGCTCGAGGTCGCCCACCCGGTCCCGCAGCTTGGCCGCCTCCTCCTGCGAGGCCCGCGCCACGGCCTTGTGGGCGGCGACCGTCTGTTGCGTCTGGTCGATCTCGATGCGGAGCTGCTTCGTGCCCTCCGCGGCCCGCCGCGCGTCCTCGAACCGTCGCTGCACCGCGAGGAGCCGCTCCTGCGCATCGTCGCGGGCGGTCTCGGCGGCGGCGATGCGCCGGCTGACGGCCTCCGAGCGCGACACCTCATCGTTCTCGATCCGGGTGCGCAGCGCCTGTGACTCGGCGATCGCGGCGTCGCGGGCCGCGAGCGCTGCCGCGAGCTCCCGATCGAGAGCCTCGTGCTCGACGCGCACGCCACCGTCGCACGCGGACGTGATCTGCCCGAGTTGGTCGGCCAGGCTGTCGCGTTCGCGGCAGATCTCCTCGTACTGGCCCTTCAGGCGCCGCAGCCACGGCTCGAGCCGCCGCAGCTTGGCCTCCCGCTCGCGCAACTTCTCGGCGTGCCGGTGGCGCTCGCGAACGAGCATGTCCTCGGCTTCGAGAGCGCGGCGCTCGAGGGCCACGAGCTCGGCCGTGAGCTGCCCGTGGGTCGGGGCCGGGCCGCCGTCGGGACGGAGGCGCTCGGAGATGCGACGCACGACGTCTTCCCAGGCGCCGTCCACCGAGTCGTGATCCACGTTCTCCGCCACGCTGCACCCTCTGCGAGCTTGCGATTCGTCCGTGCCGGGCACGCGCCCGGTCCACGGCACTCATCGGAAGCGCCGCAGGCACGCCTGAAGGCGCGGCGCGGACGCCCCTCGCGGGTCTCAATCCAGTCGGACGGGCAGGGACTCGCCCAGCCAGGTGCGATCCGCGCGCATGCGGGCCCGACGGGCGAGGATCTCGACGCCCCCGTCGGCGGCGCGGCGCAGCGCCTCGCCGTACGCCGCATCGATGTCGTCGGCGGGCGCGACGTGGTCGCAGTCGCCGCGGTTCACGACGAACACGAGCACGCCTCGCTCGCCGCGGCGCACGGCGCGAAGGAGCGCCTCGAGGTGCTTGCGCCCACGCTCGGTGACGGCGTCCGGGAACCGCGCGCCGCGACCGATCCGGAGCGTCACGTTCTTCACCTCGACCCAGCACGTCGCGGGCCCCGTACGCGTGCCGCCGCCGAGCCGCAGGTCGATGCGCGTGCCCTTCTCCAGCACCACCTCCGGCCGCACCGACGCGTAGCCACGCAGTTCGTCGATGCGCCCGCGGGTGATGGCTTCGCGCACGATGTGGTTGGGCAGCATGGTGTTCACGCCGACCCACGCCCGGCCCGGACGCACGCGCTCGAGCGTCATGCGCAGCTTGCGCTTCGGATTCCCCGAGTCGCTCACGATGACGGGGGCGCCCGCGATCGCGATGCCCTGCATACTCCCGGAGTTCGGGCAGTGCACGGTCAGCTCCCGTCCATCGTCGAGCCGGACGTCGGCGAGGAACCGCTTGTAGCGGCGCAGCAGCACGCCGTGGTGCAGGGGCTTGGCGATCCGCATCACGCACCTGCGAGCACGGTCAGCGGCCCAGGAGGACCTGGCCGAGTGCGACGAGCAGGCGCCGCGGCGAGGCGGGCTTGTCGAGGAACGTGGCGTTCTTCAGCTTGCCGACCAGCACGCGCGCGTTCCGCCGCATGTCACCGGCGGGCAGCGCCGAGAGAACGACGGCGGGCATCCCCTGGCCGCGCGCCGACTCGCGGATGTCCGCCAGGAGCGCCATGCCGTGTACGTCCGGCATCAGCAGATCGACGATCAGGGCGTCGAACTCCATCGCATCGACGAGCTCGCGGGCGTCCCGCGCATCGCCCGTGGCCGTGACATCGACGCCCTCCTCCGACAGCGACGCGGCGAGGGTCGCACGCAGTTCGTCGTTGTCATCGACGAGCAGCACCCGCGGCCCCGGACGCTCGCCGGAGCCGCGCTCCCGTGACACGTCGCCCGGCGTCTTGGCGCGCGTGGAATCAATCGTCATGGGCACTGCTCTCCTCGAGGCTGCACTCCACGGTCCGCATCGGCATCACGACGCTCGGCCCTGAAGGCGCAGCTCAGAGCCGGTCGTAGCGCGGACCGTCGCCGCCCTCGGGCGTGACCCAGGTGATCACCTGGTAGGGGTCGGCGATGTCGCACGTCTTGCAGTGCACGCAGTTCCCGAAGTCGATCTGCAGACGCGAACCGCTCTCCGCCGCCTCGTCCTCGACGATGTTGTAGACCTGCGCCGGGCAGAACCGTGTGCACGGGTTGGCGTACTCCGTCGTGCAGCGCGTGACGCACAGGTCCAGGTCCGCCACGTGCAGGTGACAGGGCTGATCCTCCTCGTGCTTCGTGCCCGAGCTGTAGACGTCGGTCAGTTTGTCGAACGTCAGCTCGCCGTCGTACTTCGGACGCGTGAACCGCTTCTGGGCGTCGTCCCCGACGTGTCCGTCCACGTAGTGATCGACGGTCTGCATCTCCTCGTGGCCGGCCTTGCCGGGCCCCCGGCCGAGCACTCCGTGACCGTTCGTGGCGAGGATCATGCCGGCGTTGAACAGGCCACCGATGGTGCCGTGGCGGAAGCCCGCGTGGAAGTTGCGCGAGAAGCGCAGCTCCTCCTCCACCCACGAGCCACCGATGCGCGTGCGATACAGCGCGAGACGATCCTCGGAGAAGTCGTCGTGGGCGATGGCGTCCATCGCCGTCTCGGCCGCCAACATACCGGTCTCGAGAGCGGTATGGATGCCCTTGAGGCGCATCGGGTTCAGGAACGCCGCAACGTCTCCGGCCAGCAGCACGCCGCCGGCATACGGTCGCGGGATGGTGTGGTAGCCGCCCTCGGGCAGGGCCTTGGCGCCGTACTGGATCATCTTGCCGCCGGCGAGAATCTTGCGCACGACGGGGTGCGTCTTGAGCTGCTGGAAGAGCTTGTGCGGTTCGAGGAGCGGGTCCCTGTAGTCGAGCCCCACGACGAGCCCGAGGTCGATGATGTCGTCGGCCATCGTGTAGATGAACCCGCCGCCGGAGGTGTCGTCCTTGAGCGGCCAGCCCATCGTGTGGATGACCTCGCCCGGCGTCACGGAGCCGCGCGGCATCTGCCAGAGCTCCTTGATGCCGACGGCATAGACCTGCGGGTCGCTGTCGGCGTCCAGGCCGAGCGCGGAGATCAACGGCTTGGCGAGCGACCCGCGCACGCCCTCGGTGAGGATCGTCACCTTGGCGACGATGTCCATGCCCGGCTCGAAGTTGCCCTTCGGGTTGCCGTCCTTGTCCACGCCCTTGTCGCCGGTGCGCACGCCGCGGACCGTCGCGCCGTCGTCCGCGTAGAGGATCTCGGCGCCGGCCGTCTCGGTGAAGACGTCGATGCGACCCGTCGCTTCGGCCTGCTCGCCGAGCCACTGCACGAGGCGGCCGAGCGACATCACGTGGCAGCCGTGGTTCTGCAACGGACCCGGCGTGAACGGCACCTTGATGCGGTCGTTCTCGTGCATGTACCAGAGCTCGTCGGAGACGACGTCGGCCTCGATCGGGCAGCCCTGCGCGCGGTAGTCGGGTAGCAGCTCGGCGATGCCGCGCGGGTCCATGATCGCGCCCGAGCACGAGTGGAACCCGAGCTCCGCCGCCTTCTCGATGACGACGATCATGAGTTCGTCCAGTCCCTGCTCCTCGGCGATCTGGGCGAGCCTGATCGCGGCCCCGAGCCCGGCCGGGCCCGCGCCGACGATGAGCACGTCTACTTCCAGTTCCTCGCGCTCGATCTCGGACATCTTCAGGCGCTCCTCCGTTGCCGTCTCGCCACGCCGGCGGGCGCTGCCGCCCCCCTGCCGGACGCGCGATCGTAGCGGCGGCCCGAGCCACGCGGCAGCATTCCGGCGAGGCAGCGGTATCCTACCTCGATGGAGCTCGATCGCACGGAGGCCCGCGTCCTGGGAGCGCTCGTCGAGAAGCGCTGGACCGTGCCGGACCAGTACCCGCTGTCCTTGAACGCCCTGCTCGCGGCGTGCAACCAGAAGAGCAACCGCAACCCGCTGCTGCACCTCGCGGAATTCGAGGTTTCCGGCTGTCTGCTGGGGCTGCGGCAACGGGGGCTCGTCGTGGTCCACGAGCAGTTCGGCGGCCGCGTGCCACGCCACGCCGAGAAGCTCATGGACGAGCTCCGCCTGTCGCGTCAGGAGATGGCGATCCTGGCCGAACTCCTGCTCCGTGGCCCACAGACGCCGGGCGAACTGCTGCGCCGCTGCGCGCGGATGGCGCACTTCGAGAACGAGGGCCGCGTGGAGGCGCTCCTGCGCGACCTCGCCGACGGGCACTTCGTTCGTCTCCAGCCGAAGGCCGGCGGGCAGCGCCACGCGCGTTGGCAGCAGATCCTCTACGAGGATCGTGCCGGGGTCTCGCCGGACGACGCACGGCACAGCGAGGCACACGAGACTCCGGAACGGCACGATGACGCGGTCCCGCCGGTCCCGCCGGCCGCGCCGACGGCGGCGGCGCCCACGGCGCCGCGACCGGCCGCCGGCGCGGCCCCATGGCAGGACGAGCTGGCCGCCCTCCGCACGGAGATCGCCGCGCTGCGGCAGCGCGTGGAGACGCTCGAGGGCCTCGTCTGAGCGGGCGGCGAGGGAGCGCCGCCTCCGTCAGGCGCGCTCGCGCTCGTGCTCGTGCTCTTCCAGCCTGTGGGCGCGGATGTGATTGTGGATGCTGGAGCGGGACAGGTCGAGCACCCGCGCAGCCTCGGTCTTGCTCCACCCGACCTCCTCGAGCGTCTCGAGGAGGTACTGCCCCTGGAAGCGCCGCGTGGCCTCCTGGAAGCTCAGCCGCTTGCCCTCGTCGGCCTGCTCGGGCGCCAGCGCGGGGAACAGGTGGCGGCGACGGATCGTGCGCCCACCTTCCTCGTGGCAGAACAGCATCGCTGTCTTCACGCGGTTCGCGAGTTCGCGGACGTTGCCCGGCCACACGGCCGCCGCGACGGCGTGCAGCGCCGACGGGGAGACGTCGAAGCGGCCGATCCCCAGCCCCACCGGCGGTGAGCTGGAGTAGCGATCGACGTAGAAGCGCACCAGCTCCGGGACGTCGCCCAGACGCTCGGCGAGCGACGGCACGCGAATGGGCAACGTATGCAGGCGGTAGTAGAGATCCTCGCGAAACGCACCGTCGTGGATCATCGCCTGGAGGTCGCGGTTCGTGGCCGCGATGAGCCGCAGATTCGCGTGGACGACGTCCGTGCTGCCGAGCGGGCAGTAGGTCTTGGACTGCAGGAACTGCAGCAGCTTCACCTGCACGGCCGGCGGCAGTTCGCCGACCTCGTCGAGCAAGAGCGTGCCGCCCTCGGCCGCCGAGATCTTGCCCGGCACGCGCCGGTCCGCCTGCGAGTGCGCACCCTTCTCGGCGCCGAACAGCTCGCTCTCCGCGAGCCCCTCGGGGATCGTCCCGCAGTTCAGCTCGACGAACGGGCCGTCCGCGACCTGGCTGTTGCGATGGATGGCGCGCGCGATGAGCGTCTTGCCCGTTCCCGTGTCCCCCGTGAGCAGGACGTCCACGGGCAGCCCGGCCACCATGACGACACGGTTCAGCGTCTCGGCGAGGGCCCGGCTCGAGCCGACGATGCCCCGCAGATCGCCGCGTTCGCGCGCCTTGCGGGTCGGATCCGTGGCGCCCTTCTGTCGCTCGTGGGCGATGAGCCTGTCGGCGAACGGCACGAGGTGCCGCGCTAACACCTCGGCGTGCCAGAGGTCCTCCTTGCTGAACGCCTTGCCGTCCACGCGCCCTTGCAGGTACACGACGCCCAGCGACGGGTCCTTGCCGATCGGCGCGCAGAGCACGGCCCTGATGGCGTGCTCCTGCACGCTCGTCAGGTCGCCGAAGCGCGTGTCGTCGAGCGCCGAGGCGACGCGGATCGAGCGCCCGGTGGACAGCGACTCGGCGATGACGCCGTCGGAGATCGCCGCGCGCACCTCGGGGATCTCGCGCTTCTCGAAGCCGGTGGCCATCGACCAGCGCGGGCCCGCGGCCGCGCCGGCGGGGGCCTCGACGCCCTCGTCGCGCACCTCGATGTACCCGCTCGTCGCGCCCGTCAGAGCCACGACGAGCTTCAGCGCGCGCTTCAGCAGCGGCCGTAGCTCGCCCTCCTCGCCGAGCTCGAGGAGCTTGCGATAGAAGTCCCGCTGATGCCGCAGGCGCGTCTCGGTCTCCGCTGCACTCTCCGTCGTCATGCGATCCGCGGCCTCCGTGGGGTGGACCGCGCAGGATACCGCGGAAGACGCCGGCGCGGCATTCCCGCTGCGCCCGCGCTCGGAGCACGCGCTCAGCAGGCGCAGTCAGCCGACGCGCTCGGAGAGCGGCGCCACGCGGCGCAGGGTCGCGAGGATCGCCGGCACGTCGCGGTGCGTGCGATCGAACTCGAGCGCCTTCTGGGCGATCTCGCCGTACGCGGCGTCCGGGAACGCCGCCCCGAGCGCGGCCGCGATGCGCTGACCGACGGCGGCGGCCGCTCCCGGCGCCGTGCGCGGCATGACGAGCGCGACGTGACTCGGCCCCACCGAGAACACCGGATCGCTGGCGCGGATCGTGTGCGGCGCGATGTTCGCCACGTGGCGCGCCAGCAGCCCCGGGGGCGCCGTCTCGGCGTGTACCCCGAAGAGCGACAGCACGCTCATGTGACTGGCCTCGCGCCCGGCGAGGTTCAGCTCGACGCGCAGCGTACGCTCGAACGCCGCGAGCCCGCGCAGGGGCAGGCGCGCGGGCGCCGGCGGCGGCCCACCGCTCCCGGGAGGCACGAGGGCCTGGGACCGGAAATGCGCCTCGAGTTTCGCGAGCAACGTCACGACGTCGGGGACATCCAGATCCACCGGGAAGACATCGATCTTGACGGGGCCGATCTCGCCGACCGGGCGGTGGTTGGCGCGCTGCTCGAGCCGCGCGCGCGGGACGTCCGCGTCGGCGGCGCGCGTGTGCGGCAGCACGCCGACGAAGCAGCCGCGCAGGCCGAAGTCATAGAGCCCGTCGGACACGCGGACCGCGTTCATGAAGTGCTCGGACACGTGGCGCTCGAGCCGCATGCACTCCTCTTCGTCGCGGCCGTTCCAGAGGAAGAAGTGCAGGGCGAGCAGGGAGAGCGGCGTGCCGTACCGCGCGCCGCGGGCGTACTCGAACGCCAAACGCTCCGACAACTCCTGCGGAGTGCCGATCCTGGGCGAAAGCGTGTCGCGCGCGTGCTGTTCCATCGAGAGAGCGGTCTCCCCGTGCTCCCCTCCGCATCGACACCGCACGCTCCCGGCTGAAGGGGTCGGCCCCGCGAATCGGTCCGCGGCCGCCGCGGCAAGCGCCCGCGGGTGCTGGTCAGCCGCGCTTCACGTTCGGACCCCGCCCGTGACCGCGCAGCAGCAACCGCTCGACGGGCCGGCCGTTCACGAGGTGCTCCGCGACGATCTCGCCCACGTCGGCGACGCGCACGCCGGCGTACCACACGTTGTCGGGGTATGTACCACGACGATCGGTCCGAGCCCGCACTGCGCGAGGCAGCCGGACTTGTTGACGCGCACGCGCACCTTGGGGCCCGCGCAGGTATAGGTTCGTAGGACCGAGGGCGAGCGAGACGGCGCGGGGCAAGGCGCCTCGACGACGCGACTCATTGCGGAGCCGAGTCGGGGAGGGTGCGAAGCTCCGCGGCTTGCCGCGGGAGCAGCCTCCTCTGGGGGCTGTGTTCGCTGAGAGCGTGAGTCGTGGACGTAGTCCGCGGCGAGGGAGGCAACGCCGCCCCGCGTCGTCGCAGCCGACCGGATCCCGAAGTCATTCCTGCGCGGGCCCTTGCCGCAGCGCGCCGCCGCCGCCGTCTTCAGCGCGCGGTGGAGTTGCGCGCCCCCCTGGTCGGGACACGTCCTACCCGACACGCAGACGAAGACGTGGCGCTCGAACGGGCCGCCGCCGGGGGGTAAGCCTGCGCGCCCTTGCGCAACGCGTCACGCCCTGCCGAGGATCGCGCGGGCGATGACGATGCGCTGCACGAGGCTCGTGCCCTCGTAGATGCGCAGCCCCGGCGCGTCGCGGAAGTGGCGCTCGACGGGGAGCTCATCGACATAACCGCGGGAGCCGTGCAGGAGCACGGTCTCGGCAGACCACCTGCAGGCCGCCTCGGTGGCGAAGAGCTTCGCCATCGACACCTCCTTCGTGCGCTCCGCCCCGGCGACGGCGAGCGCCGCGGCACGACGCGTCAGGAGCCGCGCCGCGGCGGTGTCCACCGCCATGTCCGCCACGCGCTCCTGCACCATCTGGAAGTCCGCAATGCGCTTGCCGAACTGACGCCGTTCGCGCGTGAACCGGGTCGTCGCGTCGAGGCACGCCTGCAACAGTCCGACGGCGCCCGCGGCCACACCGAGGCGTCCGTGGTCGAGGCCGCCCATGGCCACGTCGAAGCCCCCGCCGACGTCGCCGACCACCTGCTCCTTCGTGACGCGCACGCCATCGAGCAGCAGGCGCGCGTGCTCCGAGGCGCGGTGCCCCAGTTCCCGTCCCGGCATGCGCTCACGGGTGAGGCCCGCGGCGTCTCCCGGGACGAGGAACGCCGTGACGCCCTTGTGGCGCAGCGCGGGATCCACCGTGGCGAAGACGATGAAGACGCCGGCCGAGAGGCCGTTGGTGATCCACACCTTCTCGCCGCGCAGGCGCAAGCCGTCACCGTCCGGCGCGGCGTGCGTCGCGATCGCCGCGGCGTCGCTGCCTGCCTGCGGCTCGGTCAGCGCGTAGGCCCCGAAAACGTCGCCGCTCGCCAGCCGCGGCAACCACGCCGCCTGCTGCGACTCGCGCGCGAACTGCAGGAGGCATTGCGACACCAGGCCGAGATGCACCGACAGGAATCCGCGGATGCTCTGATCGACGCGGCCGATCTCCTCGTAGAGGTGCGTGAGCTGCAGCGCGTCCCAGCCGAGGCCGCCCCAGCGCTCCGGCAGCGGCGCGCCGAGCAGCCCCTCCTCTGCCAGCGCGCGCACGGCGGCGGCGGGAAAGACGCGATCGACGTCGGCCTGCCGCGCGACGGGCTCGACGACCTCGGCGGCCAGCCGCCGGCAGAGATCGCGCGCGACCTCGTCCTGCGGACGCGGCAGGGCGACGCCGTCCGTCATCTGCCCGTCCACTGCGGCTTGCGCTTGTCGCACCACGCCTCGTAGAACTCCGCGTGGTCGCCGCCCATGAGCAGCAGCGCCTGCCCCAGGGTCTCGGTCTCCATGGCCGACGCGAAGTCCTGGTCGAGTTCCCGTTGCAGCATGCGCTTGGTCATCTCCTGCGCGAGATGGGGCCCCGCGGCGAGGCGCTGCGCCAGGGCCGCGACCGTGCTCTCCAGCTCGTCCTCCGGGACGACGCTGTTCGCGAGCCCCATGCGCAGGCACGCGTCGGCGCGCACGTCGTCGCCCAGCAATAGCAGCTCGGACGCGCGGCCGAGGCCCACGATGCGCGGCAGCAGGTAGGCGGCGCCCATGTCCGCGCCGGTCAGTCCGACCTTGGTGAAGATGAACCCGAACTTGGCACCCTCCGCCATCACGCGCAGGTCACAGGCCAGCGCGATCACGGAACCGGCCCCGACGGCGAGGCCCTTGATCTGCGCGATCGCCGGTTGGGGCATCTCGCGCAGGTTGCGCACGCAGGCGCCCGTCATCTGCGTGAAACGGTAGTGGTCGTGGGCGCCCTTCGGCAGCAGGTCGCCGATGATCGTGTGCACGTCGCCGCCGGCGCAGAAGTGGTCGCCGTCGCCGCGCACGACGAGCACCTTCGCGTCACGGTCGTGCGCGAGCGCCCGCGTCACGTGCTCGAACTCCCGGTAGGAGTCGTAGGTGAGCGCGTTCATCTTGTCCGGACGCGCGAACGTGATCGTCGCGATCCCGGCGGCAACGTCGTACTCGAGGTGCTCGTAGTGCATGCCCCGAGTGTGGACGGCGAACCCGCCACGGACAAGCGCGACGTACGCGGGCGCCGCCGGGACGAGATCTCCGGGTGCGCTACCAGCGGGCCAGATCGATCGCGCGGACCTCCTCGCCGGCGCCGTTGCGATAGCCGATCGTCACCTCGCGACCCGCAGCGCGCTCCACCAGGGCGCGGAAGTGCCGGGCGCCGTGGACGGCGCGTCCATCGACCGTGGTGATGACGAACCCGCGGTACAGTCCCGCCCGCGCGGCGGCGCTGCGGCGCGCGACGCTCGCGATCATCAACTCGCCACGCTCCGCGTCGGCGACCGTCAGCCCCCAGCCGTGCACCACGGCGCCGCACACGCCCCGCGGCGCGCCGACCACGCCCCAGTAGCGGACGTGGCGCGGCAGCTCGACCGGCTGCAGCAGCCGGATCGGCGGCCCCGTTCCGACGACGCGCGAGTCGTCCACGGCCACGAACGACGTGCGACGTGTGATCAGGCTGTGCTCGAGGCCGAGCGTCTCGATCTCGACCAGGTGCGCGGCGCGCGACGCGCCGTCGCTCCCGAGCAGCGCCGTCTCGATCTGGTCGATGCGCGTGCGCGCCCAGAGGGCGCCGAGCGACGCGTTCTCCGCGCGCACGGCGGGCAGATCCACGGCGACGGGCACAGAGATCTCGCGCCCGCCGACCGTGCCGCGGAACAGCAGCGTGCCGGACGCCGGACCGCTGTAGCGGCCCGTGACGACCACCGGCTGCCCGGCGTAGAGGTCCGGCAGCCGCCGCGGGTAGACGTCCTCGAGCGGCAGGCCGTTCACGTCCAGGGTCAGGTTCAGGAGGAGCGGTGCGTCGAAGCGCGCGATCAGCCGGTCCGCGGCGGCGAGCGCGGCGCCCTCGTCGTCGGGCAGCACGACCTCGCT
>JAJRVY010000228.1 GCA_024277065.1 Planctomycetota bacterium | reverse complement strand
GGAAAACGAGATTGTCAACGCCGCCGCGGCTGCGCCCGACATGGGCATGATGGCCTTCGGCTTCGTGGGCGCCGCGCTGGGCGCAGCGATCGCCGCCGTCGCCGCCGCCATCGGCATCGGCCGCATCTCGGACGCCGCCTGCGAGTCCATCGCCCGGCAGCCCGAGGCCGCCGGCGACATCAAGGGCAACACGATCCTGACCGCCGCCTTCATCGAGGGCGTCTGCCTGTTCGCCTGCGTGATCGCGCTGCTCGTCAACGGCGCCGTGCTCGCGGCCATCCAGGGCTGAGCCGCCGGCGGAGCGAGCGAACACCTCTCGAAGCACCGGTCGCCGGGAAGAGCCCGGCGGCCGGATCGCACGAGGGCGTGGTGCGGGGCGCAGCCGTGGCGGCGACGTCCCCCTGACCGTGTGTGCGGGCGAGTGACCCTCACGGAACATGACGAGGAGCGAGCGGATGCTGTACCTCTTGGCCGCCGAGGGCGCCGGACATGGCGTCGGGCCCGAGATCGACCCGATGGACTTCGCCGAGCCCGCGAACTGGGCCGCCGGCGCATGGGCTCTCGGGATCTTCCTCATGCTCATGTTCGTGCTGTGGAAGTTCGCCTGGGGACCCATCGTGGCCGGCCTGAACGCTCGTGAAGAGCGCATCAACGCCAGTCTCGAGAAGGCCCAGGAGATCGAGAAGGCCACACGCGAGATCGCGGACACGAACCGCAAGATGCTGGAGGACGCGCAGCGCGAGGCGCAGGGCGTCATCGCCGCCGCGCGGCAGTCCGCCAAGACGACGGCCGACGAGATCACCGCCAAGGCCAAGGTCGAGATCGAGGCGCAGCGTGACCGCTCCAAGCGCGAGCTCGTGCTCGAGGCCGACAAGGCCCGCGCCGCGCTGCGCGCCGACGCCGTCGAACTGACGCTCATGGCGGCCGCCAAGCTCCTCGGGAAGTCGCTCACCTGAGACGACCAGCGACGCCTGGCCGAGGAGGCGCTCGCCGACGCCGAGTCGGTGGCGAGGAACTGAGCAGCATGGCCAACGTCAGCCAGACCGTCGCGCGCGTCTACGGGCAGGCCCTCTACGAGGTGGCCGCCGAGCAGGGCGTGGTCGGTGACGTCCTCGACGAGCTGCGCGCTCTCGCGACTCTGGCGTGGCAGCCCGGCAACGAGAAGATCCGCGACTTCTTCCTGTCACCGCGGATCGATCGTGACCGCAAGTGGCAGGTCATCGAGGCATCGCTCTCGGGCATCTTGTCGCGCCCCGTGATGGGGCTCCTGCGCGTCTTGATCCAGAAGGGCCGCGAGGCGACGCTCGACAACATCGCGAATCACTTCGAGCGCTTCCGCGACCTCGCCGAGAACCGCGTCCACGCGGACATCACCGTGGCGGTGCCGCTCGGCGACGAGGCGCTCGCGCAGGTCAAGGCGCGACTCGAGGTCGCCAGCGGCAAGATCGTGTGGCTGCGCGAACATGTGGATCCGGGCGTCATCGGCGGGGCGTCGATCCGCATCGGCGATCGCGTCATCGACAGAACCCTCAGGACGAAGCTGGCGGCGCTGCGCAAGACGCTGCTGGTGACGACGAACCAACGCTGACGCGTCCGGTCGGCAGTCCCGACCGGCGCACACGAGCGGAGAACGGCAAGTGAGCATTCGACCCGACGAGATCACCTCGGTCCTCAAGAAGGCCATCGAGGGCTTCGACGTGGATCTGTCCATGACCGAGGTCGGGACGGTCCTCGAGGTGGGCGACGGCATCGCGCGCGTCTTCGGACTCGCCGGTGCCATGTCCAACGAGATGGTGCAGTTCGAGAACGGCTCGTACGGCATGGCGCTGAACCTCGAAGAGGACTCGGTCGGCGTGGTCATCATGGGGGACTACCTGCAGATCGAGGAGGGCCAGACGGTCAAGCGCACGGGCCGCGTGCTCAGCGTGCCCGCCGGCGAGGCGCTCCTCGGCCGGGTGGTCGATCCGCTCGGCCAGCCCATCGACGGCAAGGGGCCCGTTGACGCAACGACCATGATGCCGCTCGAGGGGGCCTCCCCGGGCATCGCCGATCGTCAGTCGGTGTTCGAGCCGCTGATGTCGGGCATCAAGGCCGTCGATGCGATGATCCCGATCGGCCGTGGTCAGCGTGAGCTGATCATCGGCGACCGCGAGACCGGCAAGACGTCGGTGGCGATCGACACGATCATCAACCAGCGCGGCAAGGGCGTCATCTGTGTCTACGTTGCGGTCGGCCAGAAGGCCTCGACGGTGGCGGGTGTCGTGGATCGTCTGCGCGAGAACGGGGCGATGGACTACACCATCGTCGTCGCCGCGACCGCCAACGACCCGGCGCCGATGCAGTACGTCGCGCCCTACGCCGGCACGGCCATGGCCGAGTACTTCATGTACAACCACTTCAAGGTGGACGCCAGGGGCAACGCGGAGAAGGACGCCTCCGGCAACTACGTCCGCGGCGAACTCGTCTTCGACGGCGAGGACGATCTGCACCGCCCGAAGCTCGCGAAGGACAGTGCGCGGGGGCTCGCGACGCTGTGCGTGTACGACGACCTCTCGAAGCAGGCCGTGGCCTACCGCCAGCTCTCGCTGCTCCTGCGCCGCCCGCCCGGCCGCGAGGCGTTCCCCGGCGATGTCTTCTACTGCCACAGTCGTCTGCTCGAGCGTTCGGCCAAACTCTCCGACGAGAAGGGCGCCGGCTCGCTGACGGCGCTGCCCGTCATCGAGACGCAGGCCGGTGACGTCTCGGCCTACATCCCGACCAACGTGATCTCGATCACCGACGGCCAGATCTACCTCGAGCAGGACCTCTTCTACGCGGGCGTGCGCCCCGCCATCAACGTGGGCATCTCGGTGTCGCGCGTCGGCGGCAACGCGCAGACGAAGGCCATGAAGAAGGTCGCCGGTCAGCTCCGCCTGGACCTTGCGCAGTACCGCGAGCTCGAGGCGTTCGCGCAGTTCGCGTCGGACCTCGACAAGAACACGCAGCGGCAGCTCGCGCGCGGCGCCCGCAACGTGGAGCTGCTGAAACAGGGCCTCTTCCGGCCGCTGCCCGTCGAAGAGCAGGTCTGCGCCATCTTCGCGATGGGTGAGGGCTACTTCGACGACGTCGCCATCGACAAGGTGCGCGAGGTCGAGAGCGCGATGGTCGAGTACGTCCGCAACCATCCGAACGGCGTGCTGCAGACGCTGTCCGAGACGCCGCTGTTCACGGACGAGGCCCGCGCGGGCCTGCACGAGGCCCTCAAGGCGTTCACGGATCACCGGAAGGCGACGGCCTAGCGGCCGGGAGACGGAACGGTGCCCCAGAACTCCAAGGCGATCCGCAAGCGCATCAAGAGCGTCGCTTCGACGAAGAAGATCACGCGCACCATGGAAATGGTCGCGACGTCGAAGTTGCAGCGGACCCAGGGGCGCGTCGTGCAGTCGCGGCCGTACATGGCCGCCATGACCGGCCTCATGGAGAAACTCTCCGGCTCGGTCGAGAGCGTCGGACTGCTCTCACCGCTGTTCGAGCGCCGCACGCCGATCAAGCGCGTGCTCGTGTTCGTGATCACGGCCAATCGCGGGCTCTGTGGCGGCTTCAACTCGAACCTCGTCCGCAAGGTGCGCGACCACCTCGCCGCGCTGCGCGCCGAGGGCCTCGAACCGACGCTCTGGGTCGCCGGCAAGAAGGGCATCGCCCAGCTTCGTTTCCGCGGCGTCGAGATGGCGCAGTCCCGCACGGATCTCTCGGACGATCCCACGTTCGCCGAGGCCGAGGCCATCGCCGCGCCCATGATCGAGGCGTTCCTGACCCACGACGTCGATCGCGTGGACGTCGTCTACGCCGACTTCCGGTCGGTGTCGCAGCAGCCGCCGACGGCGCAGACGCTCGTCCCCGCCGGCCTCTCGGCCGAGGGCGACGAAGTCGAGACGGGGCAGGCTTCTCTCGACACGTTCATCTACGAGCCGTCGGCGTCCGAGATCCTCGAGGAACTCGGCCCGGTGTTCGTGAAGAACCTGATGTATCGCATGCTCCTCTCCTCGGTCGCGAGCGAACAGCTCGCGCGCCGCGTGGCGATGAAGAACGCCAGCGACAATGCCGGTGAGATGGAGAAGAACCTCACCCGGGCCTACAACAAGGCGCGCCAGGCCGCGATCACGCAGGAGATCGCGGAGATCGTGGGCGGCGTCGAGGCCCTCAAGTAGTAGCAACCAAATGAGCGATCGTGCGCCGCGGCGCGCGACGCGGAACGACGGAGCCCGAACGCATGGCGACCCTGGCAGACGGCAAGGTGGTGCAGGTCATCGGACCTGTGCTCGACGTGGAGTTCCCGGCGGAACAGATGCCCGAGATCTACTCGGCGCTGCGTCTGGACATCGACGAGAGCGAGGTTCCGATCCACCTGACGGCCGAGGTGCAGCAGCACATCGGACGCAATCAGGTGCGCGCCGTGGCCATGTCTACGACCGACGGCGTAGTGCGCGGGATGCCGGTCAAGAACACCGGCGGCCCGATCACCGTGCCCGTCGGCGACGGCTGTCTCGGCCGCGTCTTCAACCTGCTCGGCGAGCCAGTGGACTATCGCGGCCCGTTGCCCGAGGGCATGGAGCGCCGGCCGATCCACGCACCGGCCCCGAAGTTCCAGAACCTCTCCACCAAGACCGAGCTGTTCGAGACGGGCATCAAGGTCGTGGACCTGCTCGCGCCCTATGCCAAGGGCGGCAAGACCGGCCTGTTCGGCGGCGCCGGGGTGGGCAAGACGGTCATCATCATGGAACTCATCAACAACATCGCGAAGCAGCACGGCGGGTTCTCCGTGTTCTGCGGCGTGGGTGAACGCACACGCGAGGGCAACGATCTCTGGGTCGAGATGCAGGAGTCGGGCGTCATCGACAAGACCGTGCTGTGCTACGGCCAGATGAACGAGCCACCCGGAGCGCGCCTGCGCGTCGCGCTGTCGGGACTCACGATGGCGGAGCACTTCCGCGACCAGACCGGCACCGACGTCCTCATGTTCGTGGACAACATCTTCCGCTTCTCGCAGGCGGGCTCCGAGGTGTCGGCGCTGCTCGGACGTATGCCGAGCGCCGTCGGCTATCAGCCGACGCTCTCGACGGAGATGGGCGCGCTGCAGGAGCGCATCACATCGACGGACTACGGTTCGGTGACGTCGGTACAGGCCATCTACGTGCCCGCCGACGACCTCACCGACCCGGCGCCGGCCACGGCCTTCACGCACCTCGACGCGAAGACGGTGCTCAGTCGCCAGATCGCCGAGCTGGGTATCTACCCGGCCGTGGACCCGCTCGACTCGACGAGCCGCGTGCTCGATCCGCAGTACGTCGGCCAGGAGCACTACGACGTCGCGCGCCGCGTGCAGTCGATCCTGCAGCGCTACAAGGACCTGCAGGACATCATCGCCATCCTCGGCATGGACGAGCTGTCAGAAGAGGACAAGGTCGTCGTCCAGCGCGCGCGCAAGATCCATAAGTTCCTGTCGCAGCCGTTCCACGTGGCCGAGGTCTTCACCGGCCGCGCGGGGCGCTATGTCAAGCTCGAGGACACCATCGCCAGCTTCAAGGCGATGGCCGAAGGCGAGTACGACCACCTGCCCGAGAACGCCTTCTACATGGTCGGCGGGATCGACGAGGCGGTCGAGCAGGCCGAGAAGATGAAGCAGGGCTGACCCCATGAGCATCACGTGTCGCGTCGTGTCCCCCGAGCGCCCGCTCTTCGAGGGCGAGGTGGAGCATCTGATCGCTCCCGGCGCGCTGGGCGAGGTCGGCATCTACGAGATGCACGCGCCGTTCATCACCAAACTCGGTTCGGGCGTGCTGCGCCTGCACACCGGGAGCGAGGTCAAGCGCCTCGCCGTGCGCGGCGGCTTCCTCGAGGTCAAGGACGACGACGTGACGATGCTCGTCACGAAGGCCGTGCTTCCCGGGGATGTGGACCGCCAGACCGTCGAGCGCGAACTCGCCGAGACCGTCGAGGAACTGCAGCATCCGGGGAACGACGAGCACTTCGCCGAACTCCTCGAACGCCGCGGCTGGCTCGAGGTCTGCTTGCGCATGCATCGGTGATCGGCGACCGGCACGGTTCCTGCCTCGCAAGCTCGGCAACAACCGCGCCGGTCGCCGATCACATTGTTACGTTGGCGCGTGCTCGGGCGCGGACAGCCCCAACGCGAGCGCCCGCCCCTCGGCCGCGGCCCTGCGCGCGCGCATGGGTCGGCGTCACGGATCTTGCACTCGAAGACTCGCGCAACATCCGCGCCCCCGACCGGAAGCGGGATATGAGGTTGACCCGATCCGATGGACGGTTTAGGGCTTTCGCCCCTCCTGGTTGTTCGGTCGGTTCTTCTCTTGTTCGTCTTTGAGTGTACGCGGTGGGCGCAGCCCGCCGCGCCGCGCGCTTGGAGGCGCGCGACGGGCTGC
>JAJRVY010000227.1 GCA_024277065.1 Planctomycetota bacterium | reverse complement strand
TCGGCATCTACGCCGACGTTCATCAGGACCGCATCTCCGGATCCAGGACGACGCTCACGTAAACGACCGTTCCCGACGCATCGATGTAGTACGCGTTGCGATAGGGAGCATGGGTGAGCGCTCGCAAGCGGTCGAGCAATTCCCGAAACGTGCCTGTCTCGTCGAGATCGAGTTCCTGCAGCGCCACGAAGTCCCTTCGGTGATTCACGTTGCCCTCGCTTTCCACCGGGCACGCGTCGTAGGTGCCGGCCCGGATCGATACGAAGTGCTCGAGAAGCAAGGCCCTCTCGATCTCCATGATCTTCGCGTATACCGAACCGGACGTGTCCCAGGACTCGATCGCACACTCCCGCCGCGCGATCACGCGGCCGTGATCGATCTCGGCGTCGATCTCGTGGATCGTCACACCGGCCGGGAGTCCGTTGAGGATCGAGAACACGTGCGGGAACCAGCCCCGATTGTAGGGGTTGAGCCCGGGATGGACATTGACGCAGCGCACATGCTCGAAGAGCGCGGCAGGGAACAACTGCTTGCAGTGGATCGACATTACAAGGCCGTAGTCGGCGGCTATCTGCGATGCGTTCGTGAGTACGTCCACCGTGGGCAAGCCGCGGAGTCCCCCGCTCCGGGACTGGACGATGTCCACGTTGCCGTGCAGCGCATCAAGTTCGCGCGCCAGTCGGAGCGCCATGGCGTTGTCAGTGACAATGAGCGTCTTCATGCAGCCCCCTCGGCGACCACGGCAAGGGATCGGGCACGGCCGGGCGCCGTGCGTCGATCGCTGGCCCCCATACGAGTGCAGGCAAGATACCAGACCAGGAACTGACCGGCGAGGCGCCGGGACATCGGTGGTGCCATCGACTCCGACGCCGAGTATCACGTCATGCGAACGTGGTAGGCGCGGCGCATGGTCGCGCCACCCACCGCGTCCAACGCCTCGAGTACTACGAAAGGCAGGAATCGGTCCAACAGCCGCTCGGGCCGACCGGTCCACTCGATCGCGCGCACGACGCGGCGCAGGAGAGCGGTCTCGTTCCCGAACACTCGAACCGGGCGGCGCAGCCCAGCGAACACAGCGTCCATCTCACCCGGCAGCGGGTACGCGCCGGTAAGGTGTTCGACAAGCCAACCCGGCACGTCACGCCCGCGCGATGTGAGCGCGGAGGCTTCTCGGAGGTCTGCCCCGCGTGCCGCTTCGCCGCAGGGGAACGCGACAACGAGATCCTCGCGGGTGATTCGCGCCAGTTCGCACACGACTGCCCGACGGTCCGCCGCGGACACGTGCTCGATCATGTCGAGGGAGAGCACGAGATCGAAGGCGCCGTCGCGAAATGGAAGAGCCCGCGCGTTCGCCACGACGGCGCGCAGTTCGCCCGTGATCGGCGCCGCAGCCGCGCCGTAGTCCGTGAACTCGAGATCGACGCCGACGAAGCGGATACCGGGAAAATACCGCGCGAGTCCCGTACGCCCCGAGCCGACCTCACAGATTGCGTCGTGCCGATGCAGCTGCACCAGGTGGCGAACGAGACCATAGCGGACCTTCTGGTTCAGCATGCGCACACACAAGAGACTCCGCGCGACAACCACAGTCGAGGCATCGGTGGGAGTGTAGCGGTGACGCCGTACGCCGGGGACGAGTCTCGGGACGCGGTCAGCATGCGCCATATGCTCTCGCCGGACCGGCGATCAGCTAGCCTCTCGCTCCATGCCACGCCCCACTCCGCCCGCCGCCTGGGTGCTGCGTCCGCTCGGCATCGCGAACATGGATCCTGTGATCGAGGTTGCGGAGGGTGGTGCCACGCTCGGGCGCGATCCCGCTTGCACGGTGGCGCTGTCGGCCGCGCAGTTTCCTCAGGTCTCCTCGCAGCACGCGCGCATCGAGGCGCGCGGCGACGTGCTGGAGGTGACCGATCTCGGCTCGCGCAACGGCACGTTCGTCAACGGCGTTAGGATCGAGACCAGCGAGCTCGGAACGGGTGACGTGGTGCAGCTCGGGGAGCAGGGGCCGCGCTTCGCAATCGTGCGCGACGCTGGCCTCGACGACACGCTCGACGTCGCTCCGGCGCGCCCGATCCGCGGCGGGCAACCCGGCCTCGCCGGCATGGGCGAGAGCACGATCACCAACCTCCGGGCGGTCATCGGCGCCGCCGATCACGCCGAGGTACGACGCTCGAGCCGGCGCACGATCGGGATCACGATCACGCTGAGCGTCGCCGTGCTGGCGCTGGCCGGGGGCGGCATCTTCCTCATGGGCGAGAGCGGTCAGCGCGAGACCGCGGATCTGCGCGCCATGAACGAGCAGCTCCGGGGCGAGATCGAGAGCCAGCGCAGCGAGCTCTCGTCGCAACGCGATCAGCTCGAGTCCCAGCGCGACGCGGTCGCTGTGGAGCGCGACACGCTGGCCGAGCGTATCCAGAGGATCGAGCAGGATCGCGATGGCGCCGCCGGCGGTCTGGAGGAGCGGGTCACGAAGGAACTGGCAGGTCTCAAGGAGCAGCTCGACAGTGCGAACTCGCGGCTCGAGCTGTTCGATCCGGTCAACCTCGAGCGTGAGCGACTACGCGAGGTGGCCGAGGTCCACGAGGCGGTCGTGCTCATCGAGGCGACGACGCGCTTTCGCGACACGCGCACGCGGCGCCGGCTCTATGTCAGCCGCACGGACGACGGCCGGGAACTCGCGAATCTCTCGTTCGAGGGCAAGCTCGTCGAGCAGGAGAGCTCCGGCTCGGGATTCTGCGTGTCGCCACAGGGGTACATCCTGACGAACGCCCATGTCGTGCTGCCCGTGGATCGCAAGGACCGCGTGGACGGCCCCGGCGGGCTCGTGTTCGACGTCGAGACCGAGCTGCAGGTCGTCTTCACCGATACGGACGAGCGCCACCCCGCAGAGCTCGTCCGCGTCACGCGCGACAAGAACGAGGATCTCGCCGTCATCCGGATCAAGCCGTTCGACGGCATGCCGATCATCGAGACGTTCACGACCGACACGCCGCCGCCGGCGCCCGGCACCGAGGTGTACCTCTTCGGATTCCCGCTCGGGAAGCTGGTGCTGCAGGAGGGTGACCGCGTCGTCGCATCGACGTTCAAGGGCATCCTCTCGCGGGAGGTCGGCGGTTACCTGCAGATCGACGCGAGTGTGCATCCCGGCAACAGCTGCGGCCCCGTCACCGATGCGGCGGGCCGCGTGATCGGAATCGTGTCGCGCGTGCAACAGACGCCGCAAGGCGAGATCGCCAACGCCATCGGCTATGTGATCCCGATCGCGAAGGCGGCGGCCGTCTGGCCGATCGGCGATGCAACCGAGCGCTGACGTGAAGCCTGTGCTCGACACCACTCGCCTGCTTGCGGCGCTGCAGGGCGACGAGCGTGTGCACGGCGTCGTGCGCCTCGCGCCGACGGACGGCCGCACGCGGTTGATCATCGCGACGACGTGGGACGGGCTGGACGCCGTGGCCGCGCGTCTGCCGGAGTTCGCCGCGCTGCTGCTCGACACGCAGGACGCCGCCCTCGTCCCGGGCGAGGCGCGCCTGGACATGGTGGCGCGCGGCGGCGAACGCCTCGAACTGCGCGCCATGCGCATCGGCGAACTGACCCCGCGCACCGAGGGTGACGGCGGCGAACCGCTGCTCGACCCGCGCGGTCTGTTGCGTCAGTGGGTCGATTGGAGCGCCGGGCGGCCGCGGCACGCGCCGACGGACGACGCCACGGAGAGGAGCGTCGAGCGGCGCATCCTGGCGTGTGACGACGTCATACGCTCATTCTCCGCCCTGGCTCCCGGAAGTCGGCTCGTGACGCCCACGCGCGAAGCGCGTGGGCTGCGGCACGCCATGGCCACGCGCCTTCGGACGCGCGTCGCGGCCCTCCCCGCCGGCGCGGCGGCGGACGCGCTGCGCGCACGTGTGCGCGAGGCGCTCGGCGCGATGCCGCAGGCCGCGGCCGGTCTGCGCGTCACCGGAACGGACGCGCGCGAGCGGTTCCTCGCCGTCGCCGACGACGAGGGGTTCGCCGGCGACCGGGCGCTGCTCGACGCCGCCGAGTCGCAGGTGCGGGCGTCCACCGGCCGCGAGCCGCGCTTCGAGGCCGGCTTCGCCCTCGCGACGTTCGATCAGGTCGAGGCGCGCTACGCGCTGGGCGCCGCCGTCGGCGGCTGCAAGCCGCCACTCGTGCCGGGACTCCTCGTCGGCGTCGCCGTCACACCGGCCGACGACCTCGCGCTCTGGGCCGCGCCGACCGTGCGGGAGCCGGCCTGCGACGCGGCGTGCGTCGCCGACGAGGGACGGCGCACGGTCGTGCCGCGTGACGCCGGTCGGGACGCGCTGCTGGGCGCCTGCACGGACGCCGTGGACGAGGCGCTCGACGCACTGCCTGTGCTCCTGCGACGAGCGCGTAGCGCCCACCGCGAGGTCCTGGAGACCCCACGCGACCTCCTCGCCACGCTGCACCTGCCCCGCAGCTTCATCGCTGCCGCAGAGGCCCACGGTGGCCTCGAGACGCGGGTGTCGCGGCTCCTCTGCGCCCTCGCTCTCGCGCGGGCCGCCACCGACATGGAGCCGCTCGTCGCACGCAAGCTCGAGTTCGCGGCCGGCTGCCTGCTACTCGGCGCGGCGCCCGGTGATGACGACGGCGACGACTGCGCGGCCCTCTGACGGTGTTCCCATGGACAACGCGGCGCCGGTCACGCGACTTACGCGGATCTGAGCCTGGGATTGTCGCAGCGTCCAGCGGCGCAAGTCGCGCGCCCGCACCGAACCGAAAGGCGCCCGGTGAGCGTCCCCACCGGGCGGTTCTCATGCTGAGACGTGTACCGCGAGACGTGAGTCCGGCGGCGAACGAGACGGACCGCCTACTTCGCGGCCGACTCGTCCTGCATCTGCTTCTCGAACTCTTCGAGACGCTTGATCTCCTTCGCGGCGAGGCGCTTGCTGATCTTCGCGTACTTCTTGAGAATGCGCGTCAGCGGCCCGGCGGGCAGGAGCTTCTGGTCGGCCTTGCTGTAGGTGATGACCTTCATCTTGGTCTCGATCGCGGACCACAGCTCGATGCGAGTGGCCTGGTCCTTCTCCTCGATCTCTTCCTCGAGATCGAGCCCGACCTTCTTGGGCATCCAGTTGTCGTTGATCTCCGCGATGAGCTTTTCCTGAAGGCCCATCTCGAAGCGCCGCGAGAACTTGAACTCGTCGTCCATCGGGTCGGTCAGACCCTGACGAAAGTAGTACAGGAACATCGGCTTGGCGGCGGTCAGCGACTCGACGGTCCACTCGTCCTCGGGGGCCGCAGGGGCCTCCTCGGCAAGGATGCCGGTGATCGCCGGTCCGATGACGCCCGGCGTCTCGAAGGCCATCCAGTTGATCTCACCCGTCTTCTGGCCTGCACCGCAGGCGAACGGGGGGCCTCAGCCGGCCGAAGAGGGCTGGACGTAGGCCAGGCCGCCCGCGAGGAGCATGCCTGCCGTGACGCCGGCCAAGAGCAAACGGTTCATCATTCTCTACCTCCCCATGAGGTCTGGGCCCGGTGGGGGCCGAGCTCGGATTGTCTAGACAGTGCTAGTATAGCCCGCCTGTGCGACGCGGCAACAGTGACTCCGGTTCCGCTTTCCTGATTCCGGGAATCGCGGCGAGCGTTCGTGCACCGTTCGATGGAATACTCTCTGCCCCGGGCCGGGTTCCTCACCTACCCGATCACGAACCGGCGAAGCCTGTCGCGCGAGCGCAGTCCGCCGAGGCGGAAGGAGACTCCGATGAGCGCCGACCAGATCCCGCGTCTGACGTCGCTCGCCCGCGGCGGCGGGTGAGCTTGCAAGATCCCAGCAGAGGACCTCGCGCGGGCGCTGGAAGCGATCCCGCGGCGGTCCGACCCCAACGTCCTCGTGGGGACCGAGACCGGGGACGACGCGGCCGCGTACCGGCTGGACGGGGAGCATGCGCTCGTCGAGACGCTCGACTTCTTCTCCACCGTGGTGGACGACCCGTTCGACTTCGGGCGCGTCGCCGCGGCGAACGCGTTCAGCGACGTGTACGCGATGGGCGCCCGCCAACTGTTCGCGCTCAACATCCTGTGCTACCCGATGGCCACGCTCGGGCACGAGGTGTTGTCGCGGATACTCGCCGGCGGCGACGCCATCGCGGCCGAGGCCGGCGTGTCGATCCTGGGCGGGCACTCGGTCGAGGATCCTGAGCCCAAGTACGGCATGGCCGTGACCGGTATCGTGCACCCCGACCGTCTGCTGCGCAACACCGGCGCGCACCCGGGCGATGTGCTGTTCCTCACCAAGCCCCTCGGCTCCGGCATCCTCACGACGGCAGTGAAGAAGGGCGCGCTCGGCACGGACACCGAGACCGATGTCGTGCGCGTGATGACCACGCTCAACCGCGCCGGCAGCGAAGCGATGATGGAGATCGGTGTCAGCGCCGCGACCGACGTGACCGGCTTCGGTCTCCTCGGCCACCTCCACGGGATGCTCGCCGGCACCGGCGTCGGTGCCCGCATCGAATACGCCCGCCTGCCGTTCATCGACGGACTGCACGACGTGCTGGACGCCGGGATCTGCCCGGGCGGCACGAAGCGCAACCTCGCCTTCTTCGGGAAGTGGTGCTCGTTCGAGGAAGGCGTCTCGGAGAACAAGCGTCTCGCCATCGCCGACGCCCAGACGTCGGGTGGTCTCCTGATCGCGTGTCCGGCAGAGCGGGCGGACGCGATGGCCGCCGCGCTCGCGGCTGCCGGAACGCTCGCCGCCGCGCGCATCGGCGCGTTCACCGCCGACGCCGACGAGACGATCACCGTCGTGCCGTAGCGCGGCCCCGACGGGGCAGCGCCGCGCTCGCAACCATCACGATCGATGCGGCCCGTCGCGCCTGCCGCCCGGCGCGCGCAGCGGCGTCTCGTGGGCGAGATCGGACACGACGTCGAGGAACTCGTCGTCCACGTCGATCTCGCCGGACGTGCGATCTACGCCGCGCCTACGCGACGTCTGGAACGCCCGGTAGGCGTGATCGACGAGATGGTCGAAGCTGTGGCCGTCCTCCGGCGCAACGGCGACGCCGACACTCATCGTGACGGCGCCCTCGGGCTGGTGCTCGGCTCCCGCGAAGGGCTCCGCGGCCACGCGACGGCGCACCGCGTCGAGCAGTTCACACGCGGACCCACGATCCCGATTGGGGAGCAGGAGCGCGAATTCGTGCTCCGTCCAGCGACAGATCAGGTCGCCTTCCCGGAACTGCGGGGCGAGGAGATTGGCGATGCCGAGCAGGAGTTTCTGGGCGCGACTGGGTCCCTCACGCGCGGCGTAGATCCGGAAGTCGTCGATCCCGAGCACGGCGCAGACCATGGGCACCAGCTGATCGCGGTTGCGGAAGACCATTTCGGAGCCCTGGGCCGTGAACCAGTTGCGATTGTGCAGCCCGGTCACGTCGTCGATGTTCTCGAGTTCCGCAGCGCGCTGGTACACCGTCGCGAGGCGATGCAGGAGAGCCGCCTGATCGGCGACCACCTGGAGGATGGCCCTCGTCACCTCCGGCGGCATGGCGCTGCCACCGGCCGCGATGGCGCCGACCACACGATCGCGCACGATGATCGGTACGACGGAATCGACGCGGAACACGCCCGGCTCGGTCTCGGTGAACTGCGCGCGGACGATCGGCGGTTCGGCGAGGAAGTCGAGCGCGTCCATCGCCTTCTTGCGACGGATTGCGAGGCCGACACGCCCCATCTGCGGCGTCAGGCACGCGCCGAGGGGCCACGTGCCGCCGCTTGCGGCGGCGGTGGCCACCAGCGCGAACTGCTTGCCGTCCCCCTCGACGTCGATGAACACCATCCACTGCTGGGGCTCGAGGAGGCTCGCGATCGAGGCGCCGAGCGCTTCCCCGATCTGCCTCCGAGTCTTGGCATCCTCGGGAATGCGCAGCGCGCGTGGCAACCGCTCGAGGAGTTGCAGGACGTCGTCGCGATCGGCTGTCGCGCCGCCGCCGGTCAATTCGGCCTCGAGCGCGGCAACGCGCTCGACCTGGGACTCCACCCGCAGTTCAGCCGCAGCGACGAGTCGGTCCGCCGACAGCGAGCGGCGGAGGAACACGACCATGAGGAGCACGACCAGGGCCAGGCTGGCGACCAGCATCGTGTTCGGCGTCAGGGCGGCGGGAATCGACGCGTGCAAGGAGTCTCTCGGAGCTGGGACGGGCTTCCAGAGAGGGAGCCCGGACACTTCCGCATCGGCCCACGGGCCGCTCGTCCTTGAGCATCACGCCGCGCGCGGGGCCGCCCACGGGTGGGACGCGGCGCTCCTCGAGTGGGTGTTCCCCCAAAACCGAGGTCGGCACGGTACTCCGCGTACGGCGTCCCACCCGTCGCCACGAACGAGCCGACGCTCCCGTTTCTCTTGTCCACACCTTCTCAGACGGCGGCGCGAATCTCGGTGCGCCAGCCCATGTAGGGGCGCAGGACGTCGGGGATCTCGATGCTGCCGTCCTCGCGCTGGTAGTTCTCGAGCAGGGCGACGATGACGCGCGGCAGCGCGAGGCCCGAGCCATTGAGCGTGTGCACGTACTCGGGCTTGCCTCCCGCGGCACGGCGGAAGCGCAGGCTCGCGCGCCGGGCCTGGAAATCGGCGAACGTGGAGACCGAGCTGACCTCGAGCCAGCGCTAGCAGCCGGGGGCCCAGACCTCGAGATCGAACGTCTTGCGCGAGGCGAACGAGGTGTCGCCCGTGCAGAGGAGCAGAACGCGGTAGTGCAGCCCCAGATTGCGCAGCACGGTCTCGGCGTTGTCGCGGATGCGCAGCAGTTCCTCGTCGCTGTGCTCCGGCAGCACGTAGGACATCAGCTCCACCTTGTGGAACTGGTGCATGCGGATGATGCCGCGCGTGTCCGCGCCGGCGGCGCCGGCCTAGCGCCGGAAGCACGGAGTGAACGCCGCGTAGCGGATGGGAAGCTGGTCCTCGTCGAGGATCTCGCGGCGGTGGATGTTCGTCAGCGGGACCTCGGCCGTGGGGATCAGCCACAGATCGTCGTCCTTGCACCCGTACATCTCGGCCTCGAACTTCGGAAGTTGTCCCGTGCCTTCGAGCGCATCGCCGAGAACGAGGTACGGCGTCGCGACCTCGCGATACCCGTGTTCGCGCGTGTGGAGGTCGAGCATGTAGTTCCACAGCGCCCGCTCGAGCTGCGCGAACGGCCCGAACATCAGCGAGAACCCGGCACCCGACAGCTTCGCGGCGCGCTGCGAGTCGAGCAGTGCGAGATCGTCGCCGAGATCCCAGTGCGCCCGTGGCGTGAACGCGAACGTACGCTGCTCGCCCCACGTGTCCGTGACGACGTTGGCGCTCTCAGCGTGCCCCACCGGGACATCGTCCGCGGGCAGGTTCGGCAGGCGCATCAGGATCTTCTTGAGATCCTCTTCGAGAATGCCCTTGCGCTCGCTGAGGTGCGTCTGCTTCGCCTTCAGCTCCGCCACCTCCGTGCGTTCCGCCGCGGCGTCCTCGCCGGCCTTCATCTTGCGCCCGATCTCGGGCGAGAGTCTGTTCTGCCGTGCCTTCATGCGCTCGAGATCCGTGACGATCGTGCGGAAGTCCTTGTCGAGCTGGAGAAACCAGTCGATGTCCGCAACCTCGCCCTTCGCCTCGAGTCCGCGGCGGACGAGGTCGGGGCGGCGCCGGATGAGAGCCACGTCGAGCATCCCGGAAGGTTCGCGTACGCGATCGGCGGCGGCAAGGAGGGAGCGGGCCGAATCCCTTTCGGGCGCCCCCGGCCCGTGTTCTCCTCTGCGCTTCGTGAGCGCCCGATGCGCCGCATGCCGCCGAGTTCCCTGACAGGAGGGGCCGCCCATCATCGACTCCCACGCACACGTCGCCGGGCGCCAGTTCGACGCCGACCGGGATGACGTCCTCGCCCGCGCCCGCGCTGCCGGCGTGCGGCTGATCGTGGACATCGGCGCCGACCTACCCGGTTCGCGGGCCGCCGTCGCGCTGGCCGAGGCCCATGACGACGTGTACGCGACGGTCGGCATCCATCCGCACGAGGCCGCCGAGGTGACGGACGACGACTGGGCGCAGATCCGCGATCTCGTGTCGCACCCGAAGGTCGTGGGCGTCGGCGAGTGCGGGCTCGACCGCGGGCCGTGGAACAAGGTGCCGATGGAACTCCAGGAGCGGCTTCTGCGGCGACACGTGGGGCTCCACCGCGAGACGGGACTGCCGCTCGTGATCCACAACCGCGAGACGTTCCCCGACCTCTTCCGCATTCTCGAGGACGAGACGGCGCGCGGCGGCGCACTGCGCGGCGTGATGCACTGCTTCAGCGGGGGTCCCGCGGAGGCCGCGCGCTGCCTCGGTCTCGGCCTTGACCTGTCGTTCTCGGGCGTCGTGACGTTCAAGAACGCGGAGCCGTTGCGGGCCGCCGCGCGGGCCACGCCGCTCGATCGCGTGCACGTCGAGACGGACTGCCCCTACCTGACGCCGGCGCCCCACCGCGGCAAGCGCAACGAACCCGCCTTCGTGCGGCACACCGCGCGGCGGCTGGCCGAGGTGCTGGGCGTCGCCGGTGAAGAGCTGGAGCGCGCGACCGAGACGAACACGATCCGCCTGTTCAGCATCCCCGAGGAGGCCCTGCGATGACCGCCGTCCGCACGCTCAGTCCGGAGGAGTTCCGCGAGGCGTGGGGCGCGGCGCGCGACGCCGTCGGGCAGGCCGTCGTCGGCCACGCCGAGGTCGTCGAGCAGGTGCTCGTCTGCCTGTTCGCGGGCGGTCACTGCCTGCTGGAGGGCGTGCCCGGAATCGGCAAGACGCTCCTCGTGCGCAGCCTCGCGGCGTCGCTCGACCTGCCGTTCAGCCGTATCCAGTTCACGCCCGACCTCATGCCGGCGGACATCGTCGGCACGGACCTCGTCGTGGAACGGCCGGGAGGCGGCCTCGACATGGAGTTCCGCGAGGGGCCGATCTTCGGCAGCGTCGTGCTCGCCGACGAGATCAACCGCGCCACACCCAAGACCCAGTCGGCGCTTCTCCAGGCCATGGAGGAGCAGCAGGTCAGCGTGGCGCGCCGCACGTACGACCTCCCGGCCCCGTTCTTCGTCCTCGCGACGCAGAACCCGCTCGAGATGGAGGGCACGTACCCGCTCCCCGAAGCACAGCTCGACCGCTTCATGATGAAGGTGCTCGTAGGCTCGCCCGAACTCGCCGACCTGCTGCGGATCGTCGAACGCACGACCGGAGAGACCTCGCCGCAGGTGCCCTGCGTCGCCGACGGCCCCACCGTCCGCGGCATGCAGGCCCTCGCGAGGCAGGTCGTGATCGCGCCCCACCTCGGCGAATTCCTGGGCCGCGTCGTGCTCGCGACGCACCCGGGCCGCGACACGCCGCCGGAGATCGTCCGGCGCGTGGTGCGTTTCGGTGCCAGCCCCCGAGCCGCCCGCGCCTTGGCGCTGGGCGCCAAGGTCCGGGCGCTCGCGCTGGGCCGGGCGAACGTGTCGGAGGAGGACCTCCGGGCGCTCGCGCCCGCGGTCCTGCGCCATCGCGTTCTGCTCAACTTCGAGGGCGAGGCGGAGGGCATCGGCCCCGAGGACGTCGTCCGCGCCGCGCTGAACTCCGTACGCGCGTGAGACGGTGTTTCCATGAACAACGGGGCGCCGGTCACGCGGGTGCTGCAGCCCCACAGCGCGGCGTCACACCGCGACGTCACGAACTGCGCCAGCCACATGTGAGGTCCGGTCAGGGCCCGCGCAGGAATAGGTTCGTAGGACCGAGGGCGAGCGAGGGCGGCGTGGGGCAAGGCACCTCGACGACGCGACTCATTGCGGAGCCGAGTCGGAGAGGAGAGGCAACGCCGCCCCGCGTCGTCGCAGCCGACCGAATCCCGAAGTGATTCCTGCGCGGGCCCTTACGCTGGTGCCCGGATGTCCGAGATCGATCTGCAGCAGGTGAAGTGGCTCGTCCGTGAGCTCGCGAGCGACGACGCATTCGTGCGCCGCGACGCCATCGAGCGCCTCGCGATCCTCACGCAGCAACGCCTGGACTACCGCTGGAGCGGAAGCCCGGCCGAGCGCAGGCGCACGGTCAAACGCTGGAAGCGCTGGATCGCCCGTGAGGAGCGCGCACGTCGTGGACGACATGTCAAGACGACGATCCAGATCCTCGCCGGTGGGACGATCGACAAGGAGGCTCTCGACGCAGCGCTCGAGAGCTTGCCCCCGGCGCAGAAGAAGGCGCTGATGGCCAAGGTCCTCGCCAAGGTCACGGCGCAGCATGCCGGGGCGACGTCGCTGCCGACGTGCGAGCACTGCGAGCGGCGCCCGGCCACCGCGGGCGTCACCCAGTTGCAGGACGACGGCACGTACACCTACCGTCAGCTCTGCGAGGTCTGCGCGCATCGCGAGGGCGGATAGGCGATCGTCACGGCGCTTGCCTCGCAAGCTCGGCAACCGCCGCGCCGATCGCCTCTCCTCTTCCTGCGTTGGCGCGTGCTCGGGCGCGGACAGCTCTCATCTGAGTGCCCGCCCCTCGCCCGCGACCCTGCGCGCGCGCATCGGAAGGGACGGCCGCAACTAACACGCTCGAGCGCAACTAACGGGCTCGAGGAGGATCCGGACTCAACACCGGGACCAACTAATCGCCTTTCAGCCTCGACGGGGCCGCGGGCGCCATCGGCGTGTGACGATCTGATCTTGTGTCGCCCGCCCCACGGGCTGGCGCGGGGCCTGCGCCGTCGTGGACTCGCCCGCCCGTCGTCACATCACGGCACGGGTAAGGGGCCGCGCGGGAATACCTTCCGGGAGTCGGTCGGCTGCGCGGCGTAGGACTGTGCTGCATCTCCTCCCCGACTCGGCTCCGCAATGAGTCGCGTCGTCGATGCGCCTTGTCCCGCGCCGGGTTGTTCGTGGCCACCGCGGCCAACGGAACGCAGGGGTCGCCTCGAGCGTGTTAGTTGCGCTCGAGCCCAGTAGTTGCGGCCGTCCCTCTGGGAGCAGGGGAACTGCTGCCGCGGGAGTGCGTCCAAGGGCTGGACACCGGAGGTTCACCCATGCGCACGGCCCACTCGCTCATCCTCGCCCTCGGCGCTGTCGCAGCGCTCGGTTCGCCCGCTCTCGCTGACGGTCTGATCATCATCCGGCCGCATCCGCCAGAGCGGCCGGACATGCGCAACGTGCCCCTCGCCGTGAAGTACCACCACGTCACGGTCACCGTGAAGGGGCGCGTGGCCGTCACGGACATCGAGCAGGTGTTCGTCAACCACAACCCGCGGCGGCTCGAGGGCACGTACGTGTTCCCGCTGCCCGAGGGCGCGGCCATCGACCGTTTCAGCATGTGGATCGACGGCAAGGAGACGTCGGCCGAACTCCTCGACGCCGTGCGCGCACGCGGAATCTACGAACAGATCGTCCGCAGCCTGCGCGACCCCGCGCTGCTCGAGTACGCCGAGTACGGCATGTTCAAGGCGCGTATCTTCCCCATCGAACCCAACTCCGAGAAGCGCGTCCGCATCCGCTACGCCGAGGTGCTGCCCGCGGACAACGGCACGGTGGCGTACCGCTACCCACTGAACACGGAGAAGTTCTCCAGCCGGCCGCTGCAGGACGTCTCCATCTCGGTCTCGATCGAGGACGACGCCCCGATCACGGCGCTGTTCAGCCCCAGCCACGCGATCGACGTGCCCGAGACCCTCGGCAAGAGCGTACGCGTCGGCTGGGAGGCGCGTGACATCAAGCCCGACAAGGACTTCCTGCTCTACTGGCTCCCCACACACAAGGACGTGGGGTTCAGCGTGATCACGCACCGCGACGGCGGGGACGGCACGTTCCTGCTCGTCCTGGCTCCGCGGTCGGCCGACGATCTCCCGGCGATCCCCAAGGACGTCGTGTTCGTCATGGACACGTCCGGGAGCATGGCCGGCAAGAAGATGGAGCAGGCGCGGGCGGCGCTGCGCTACTGCCTGCGCAGCCTGGGTGCGGAGGATCGCTTCAGCATCGTGCCCTTCGCCACGGAACCGCGCCCGTTCCGGGACACGTTGCAGGACGCGACTCCCGCGATGCGAACGGCCGCGGAGAAGTTCGTGGACGGCATGGGAGCGCGTGGCGGCACGGCCATCGACGACGCGCTGCGTATCGCGCTCGGCATGTTCAGCGGCCGTGGCGACGATGGACGTCCGGCGCTGGTGCTGTTCGTGACGGACGGTCTGCCCACCATCGGCGAGACCGACGCCGACCGCATCGTGGCGCGGGCCGCGAAGAGCGACGTGGGCGCACGCCTCTTCGTCTTCGGCGTCGGCAACGACGTCAACACGCGCCTGCTCGACCGGCTCTCGCGGGAGAACCGCGGCACGCGCGACTACGTGGCGGAGACCGAGAGCATCGAGGAGAAGGTCTCGAACCTCTACGCCAAGCTCGCCAAGCCGGCGATGACGGACCTCGCGTTGACGATCGAGGGCGTCGCTGCAACGGCCATCCACCCGAAGGCGCTCGGCGACCTCTTCCACGGCGGCGAACTGCTGGTCGTCGGACGCTACGCGCGTCCCGGCAACGCCGTCGTTCGACTGCGCGGCAAGGTGCGCGGCGCGTCGCGCGAGATCGTCGAGGAGATCCGGCTGCCCGAGAAGGCGACACAGCACACGTTCCTCCCGCGTCTCTGGGCCGTGCGCCGCGTGGCCTTCCTGCTGGAGCAGATCCGCCTCCACGGAGAGACGAGCGAGACGCGCGACGAGGTCGTGCGGCTGGCGAAGGCGCACGGGATCGTGACGCCCTACACGAGCTACCTGATCCTCGAGGACGAGGCGTTGCCCGCGAGGCGCACCGCGAACGGGCGGCGCCCCGAGCCGCCACGCGCGCCGGGCTTCTTCGGTGGCGGCGCCCCCGGTGCCGGTGGCGGCGGAGCCGGTGGCGCCGGGCCTTCCGACGCGCCGCTGCCGACAAGGGCCGAAGCGGACGCAGGTGACCGCCTGCGCCGCGCAGCGGGGAAGGCCGCCGAGGGCGGCGCCGCCCAGTCGGGCAGCAAGTCCGTGGACCTGTCGCGAGAGCTCAAGGATCTCGCGGAGTTCCGCGGTTCACGCGACGATCGCGCGCTGGGCAGAGCGGGCGGCGCGTCCCTCGTCAAGCACGTGGCGGGCAAGACATTCGTCTCGCGCGGGGGCACCTGGTGGGAGCACACGATCGACCTCCGCGCGCCGCGCACGACGGTGCCCGCGTTCAGCGAGCAGTACTTCGCCATGCTGCGAGCGCACCCGTGGATCGGCAAGTTCCTGACACTCGAGGCGCTCGTTCTCACGATCGAGGGCAAGGTCTACGAGTTCGTGCGCTGACGGTCACCACGCTCGACGCGACGGCGACGCGGACCGCGGCCGCGCGTCTCCGTGCAGTTCCGTGCTCGCGCCGGGCGTGCGCCCGCCGCCGACCCAGTCGATCTCGTCCTGCGGCGCCCTCCAGCCGAGCACTCTGGCACCCCGCAGGAACGACGGGTCGGGCTGCCCGACGAGATTCAGGAAACGCGCCACGTACAGGTGCGCGCGGAACAGCCGCTTGCGCCGCGCCGCGGCGAGGTCGCTCTCGCCCACCGCTCGCGCGATCTCCAGAGCGCGCGTCAGGTAGTCCTGGGAGCGCTGCGTGTCACCGTCCTCGAAGTACCACCAGCCGAGCGTCAGCAGCCCGTCGATGCGGTTCTGCGGCGCCTCGATGGCGATGACGCGGTCCATGGCCTCCGCGGCGGCAGCGCGGTCGCCCTTCCTGCGCAGCGCACGGGCGAGAGCGTCGTCGTAGATCGTGGTGACGGCGTCGTCTTCCTCGTCGAGTTGCCGCAGGATCGCGATGGCGTCGTCGTAGCGCCGCAGCTCCGTCAGCACGGCCGCGCGCAGGAACCGCGGCCGGGCCTTCTCGGCGCCGACGATCTCGCCGGCGACCTCGTAGGCACGCAGCGCCTGCTCGAAGTCCGCGGCGCGGCCGGTCTCACGCCCCCGGGCAAGCCACGCTACGCCTACGTTCAGTTGCAGGTCGAACCAGCGCGGATGCAGCGGCTCGGCGAGGCGGTACTCCGCCAGCGCCGCGTCCAGCAGGGCCAGGCGCCCCCCGGTGCGGGTGGCCATCGCCTGTTCGTAGTACGACGCGCCGAGGTGCATGTGCGCGCGGGCGCTCTGCGGCGAGCGGCGGACGGCCGCCTCCCACAGCGTGACGTCGTCGCGCCACTCCCGGCTGCGCTGGATGACGAGCGGCACGAACAGGATGAACGGCACGGCCACGGCCACGGTGGCGAACGCCGGGCCGTGCCGCCGCGCGAGCACGCCGCCGACACGCGCGAGCGCCGCACCGGCCAGCAGCGCGACGGCGATGCCCGGCAGGTACAGCCGGTGCTCGTTCATGATGACGTTCAGCGGCACGACGATGCTCGGCGCCAGGAAGAGCCAGAACCAGCCGACGCAGAGCGGCAGTAGCCGCCCGCCGCGAAGCAGGCGGCGGATCGCGAACCCGGCAGCCGCGAGATGGAGCCCGATGGCGAGCGCGACGGTGGCCGTCACGCGCGTCACGATGGCGACGTCGTGATCGACGTTCAACCGCACGGGGCGCAACAGCATCTCGTAGTAGAGGACCACGACGCGCGACTGCGTGAGCAGGTTCTGGAGTACCGTGCGCCCGCCGCCGACCTGGAGGTCGGCGCCTGCAGCGGGTGTCACGAGACGGACGCCCGGAAGGGCTTCGGAGATCGCCAGCTTCCGCAGCCACAGCACGCCGAGGAACACGACGAGGTACACGGTTCCGAACTGTGCCGCGCGGGCGATCCGTCGGCGCCACGCCCCGGGCGTGGTCACGAATTCCAACCACGCAACCGCCAGGAAGAACAGCGCCGCCGTCTCCTTGGCCATCACGGCCAGCGCCGAGAGGACGGCCGCCGACACGATCCAGCGCCAGCGCGTGGCACCGTCCGTGCCGCGAGACCGCAGGTGCGCGAGCAACCCGGCCAGGACCAGCAGCGCCGCCAGGCTCTCGGACCGCGCCGAGACGTAGTTGACGACCTCGGATTGGACCGGGTGCAGCGCCATCACCAGACCCGCGAGAAACGCGGCGGTGTCCCCCAGCCGAAGGCGCAGTGCCAGACGCCACACGAGGATCGCCGTCGCGGCGTGAAGAAGGGCGTTGGTCAGCACCCATCCGCTGGCGTACAGCCCGCTCCCGACGAGCGCGCGCCACACGATGAAGTCGATGGCGTGCGGCAGCATGCCCACCGGGCGGTACATGACGTTGCCCGGCTCGCCGCTCCACAGCGTCGCGTCCCGGAAGTAGCGCAGCAGGTAGAGATTGGACGGGTCGCGCAGGGCGTCGTTGCCCGTAATGTGGTGCACGTCGTCGAAGTGGAACGCCCCGCCGAGGATGCCCGGCAGGTACACCAGCATCACGACGAGGAGGAGCGCCAGCCCCACGAGCCGGCGATTCGACAGCCACGTGTGGAGCCAGGCTGCGCTGCGATCGGTTGCTCCGGCGCTCACAGACATTTCATCGGCCGGACCGCTTCGGTAACTTCGCGGTTTGCGAAAGCAAGGCTGGAGGAGAACCCATGAAGACCGCCTTGATCACGGGCATCACCGGCCAGGACGGCTCGTATCTCGCGGAGTTCATGCTCTCCCGTGGGTACCGGGTCGTCGGCATGGTGCGGCGCAGCAGCGTCGATCGCTTCGAGCGTCTCGAGCACTTCCAGCGACAACTCGAGTTGATCCAGGGCGACCTGACCGACCAGACCTCGCTGGACATCGCCGTGCGCGACGTGCGTCCCGACGAGATCTACAACCTCGCGGCGCAGTCGTTCGTGCCGACGTCGTGGAATCAGCCCGGCCTCACCGGCGAGGTGACCGGACTCGGCGTCACGCGCGTCCTCGAGGCGATGCGCAAGAACCGTCCGGAGGCGCGCTTCTACCAGGCATCGTCGTCGGAGATGTTCGGCAAGGTCCTCGAGACCCCGCAGCGCGAGACGACTCCGTTCTACCCGCGCAGCCCCTACGGCGCGGCGAAGGTGTACGCCCACTGGATCACCGTCAACTACCGGGAGTCGTACGACCTGTTCTGCTGCTCCGGGATCCTGTTCAACCACGAGAGCCCGCGGCGCGGCTTCGAGTTCGTGAGCCGTAAGGTCAGCGACGCCGTCGCGCGCATCAAGGCGGGCAAGCTCGATCGCCTGACGATGGGCAACCTGGACGCGCATCGCGACTGGGGCTTCGCCGGCGACTACGTGAAGGCCATGTGGATGATGCTCCAACAGGACTCCCCGCAGGACTACGTCGTGGCGACGGGCGTCTCGCACAGCGTGCGGGATCTGCTCTCCGCCGCCTTCGCGGCGGCGGACCTTTCCTGGGATGAGTACGTGGTGATCGATCCGGCGCTCATCAGGCCGGCCGAGGTCGATACGCTCGTCGGCGATCCGACACGCGCCCAGGCCGAACTGGGCTGGCAGCCGCGCGTGTCGTTCGACGAGTTGATGGAGCGCATGGTGCGCGCCGACATGGCCCGCCACGGCGTCACCTGAGAAGCCGACCGTTCAGGGCAGAAGGTCGCGCGCGGCGAGGGCGTCCAGCAGAGAACGCGCAGCCGCCACGGGCGTGAAGCGTTGCTCGTAGTTGACGCGGCCGGTCCGCGCGAGCCGCTCCAGTTCACCGCGGTCGTCCCGCAACGCGCAGAGCGCGTCGGCGAGCGCGCCGGCGTCCGCCGCGGGGACGAGGCGGGCGCAGTCGCCCCCGCCGAAGGCGGCATCGGCCGCGGGTCCGGAGCGCGTGACGAGCGCGCGGCCGTGGGCCTGCACGAGGGCGGCCTTGAGGGGCACGACACGGGCGGCCTTCTCGGTGGCGCCGAAGACCCCGAGTCCCACGTGGGACCGTCGCAGTCGCGCGGCGATCTCGTCAGGCGGTTCGAATCGCGGCACCAGTTCGAGCCCCGCGACGCCCTCGGCCGACGCGCGAACGCGCTCGAACTCCTGGCCCGCGCCGACGATCGTGACGTCGATCCCGTCGCCGCCGATGCGGCGCGCCGCGTCCACGACCACCTCGACGCCGTGCAGGGGGATGTACGACGCGACGAGCAGGACGCGCAGCGGCCCCCCCACCGGCAACGCGGACGGCGGACCGGGGTCCACCTGACTGACGGCCACCGGCGCAACGCACTCCGGCGGCACGCCCATGTCCCGGGAGAGCAACTCGGCGTTCGCCTGCGTGTCGGCGAGGACGAGATCCGCCGCTCTCCCGGACCAGCGCTCGAGGCGGCGGAGCAGGCGGGCGCGCAGCGACGCGGGAGCGGCCAGGCGACGATCTCGTACGACGGTGTCGTACAGCGGGATGAAGGCGTCCACGACCAGAGGCCGCCGCTCGACGTTCTGCAGGAACCGCAGCAGGAGCGCGTCGAGCACACCGCCGCTCCCGACCACCACGACGTGATGGTCGCCGACGCGGAACCACGCGCGAGAGAGTTGCCACGCAGCCCGGAGCTGCCGCCGGCCCGCGCGCACGAGCCCGCCCCCGGCGGCGGCGGCGACGCGCGCGTCCGTGCTCTGGAAGAGCGGCGCGTGCACCTGCACGACGTCGTGACCGAGCGCCGTCAGCCCCTCGATCAGCGTGCTCGAGCGAGGGTGGCCCGGGCCCACGGCGTACGATCCGAACCAGACGATGCGCAGCCGCGTGCCGGCAACCTCGCTCAAGGCTCGCGCTCGGAGCGATCGAAGCGCAGAGCTGCGACCTGCTCGGAGATCAGCGCGAGCGCAAAGAGGAGTACCGACAGCACGAACGCCAACTGGCTCGCGTTCGTGAAGCGGCCCACGGTTGCGAACGTGTGGACGTACCAACCGAGCCCGGCCACGAACGCCGCCGCGCTGAGCGGCAGGAAGATCCGCAGAGGACTGAAGATCGTGGTGATCTTCAGGATGATGAGCAGGAATCGCGCACCGTCGCGCACGATCCGGATGTGGCTGCGACCGATGCGCTTGCGTGCCTCGATGGGCACATAGCGAACGGGCAGACCGGCCCGGAAGAACGCAAGGGTGATGGTCGTCGGGTAGCTGAACGTGTTCGGCAGCATGTACACGAAGCGCCGCGCGTGCCCGGCGTCCATCGTCCGGAAGCCGCTCGTCAGGTCCTCGACGCGGTGCTTGACGACGTACGATGCGAGCGCGTTGTAGACGTGGTTGGCGAGCCCGCGGTGCGCCCCCGTGCCGGTTCCCCTGGTCCGCGCACCGACGACCATCGCGTAGCCGGGAAGGGCATCCAGGAGCATGGGCACGTCCTCGGGCGGATGCTGACCGTCGGCGTCCATCATGAGCAGCGTGTCGCCGCGCGCGGCGCGGATACCCGTCTTGATCGCCGCTCCGTTGCCCATCGAGTAGGGGTGCCGCTCGACGCGGGCGCCGGCCGCGGCAGCCACGTCGGCCGTGCCGTCGTCGCTCCCGTCATCGACGACGACGATCTCGTGGCTCTCGTGCTCGGGACGCGCGGCGAGTACGGCGCGCAGACGCCGCAGCACGTCCGGCAGGGCCGTCGCCTCGTTCTTCGCCGGAATGATGATGGTGACCTTCGACACGCTCGCTCGCTCGCTCGCCCCCCCCCACACACTTGTTCATCGACCCATGCGCGATGGCTCTTCGGAGGATTCGCGCGCGCCAGCCACGGCGCCCGGACCACCGGCCGGAATCGAGAGGGCCCGGGCGAGGACCGCCCGGGCCGCGTGGATCGTGGCGCGCGCTGCGCGCCGCGAGTCGTCTCGTTCGTTCTAGTTGACCTGCTTCCAGGTGTTGCCGTCCACGGCGGTGGTGCCGACGGCCACGC